>DATMLS010000001.1:0-23755 GCA_035569995.1 Opitutaceae bacterium
GGGCTGGTCGCCGGTGTTGTAGATCTCGAGCATGATGTTCGTGCCGAAGGTCTTGACCGGGTCGAGGAGGACGGCGCCGGTGTGGATGCCGAAGTTGCCCTCGCCGCGGTTGAGCACGACGTAGTGCTCTTTCAAATACATCGAGCAGCTGGTGAGGACGCCGGAGTGGGGCGGAACGGAGAGCAGGTCGGTCTCGTGGCGCACCTGGACCTTGTCGAGGTAGCCGCGGCCGGCCTCGCCGCTGACGAGGCGCTCGAATTCCGGGCGCTGGAGCCGGGGGCTGAGGGTGTAGCGCACCTGGTGCGGGGTGAGGAAGACGCGGCCGAAGCGGTCGATGGAGATGGTGTTGGGGAGTTTCAGGCGGTTCTCCTGGACCGCCTCCCAGATCAGGGCGGTGGAGAGCTTGGCCGCATCGGGCGCATAGAAGAGCCGGCCGGCGGGCACGCCGGGCCGCAGGAGTTTTTTGAAAAAAGCCGCCGTGGGAAAATGCGGGTCGAACATGAACGCATCCACTTCCAGCACGAGGCGGTTGCTCTCGATCCGGGGCGCACCGTGCGGCATCATTTCGATGCCGATGCGCGCGAGCGTGCTGCGCTCGGTGAAATGCAGGTGGGCCAGGTGGGCGCGCAGGAACTCCAGTTCACCGCCGTTGCGCGGCCGGAAGGCCAGGGTGAGCACGACGGTGTGGGTGTCCTTGTTTTTTATCTGCAAAATCTGTCCGTCGGGGCTGGTCCAGAATTGATCGGGATTCATGGGGGGCGAAGCGTGGCGCGTCGAGGCCCGGCTGGCAAGGGCTCTAAACCGCCTGTTAATTGGTTGCTTTTCGACGGGTGGGTTGGCAGGTTTCAAAATTCACGGCACAAACTTCCTTCCGCCGTTTCTTACCTACATAACCCGCATGAAACCCAACCTTCGTTTACCTGTTTTATTGCTCGGACTCTGCTGCAGCGCTGCTGCGCTCCAGGCGGCCGACGACCTAAACCTCAATCTGCCTGGCTCCACCAGCCAGCCCGCCGCGCAACCGGCCACGCCCCCCGCGCCACAATTCAGCGAGCAGCAATTGCTCGAAATGTATGGCTGGTATCTCGGCAAACAGGGAGGTTTGTCGGAGCTTGGCTTCACCCCGGCGCAGACCGATGTCATTGTGCATGGCATCCTGCGCGCTGCCGGTGGTGGCGATGCGCCGTACGACGCCAAGGCCATTGCCCCGGTGCTGGGCAAATACATGCAGGACAAACAGCAGGCCTATGTGGCAAAGCTTAAACAGGCCAGCGAAGCTGAGAGCGCCGCGTTTTTTGCAAAGATAAAGGAAAACAAAAATGTCGTCGTGCTGCCCGACGGCCTGTGCTACGAAATTATCAAGCCCGGCACCGGCGATTATCCCAAGCCAAACCAAATCGTTAAGGTCAATTATACGGGAAAATTCATCAATGGCATCGTTTTTGACAGCACGGCGGGCCACGAACCCCCCGGCCCCACCGAAATCGGGCTGGAGCAGGTGATTCCCGGCTGGACGGAAGGCATCCAGAAAATCAACGCCGGCGGACAAATCCGCCTCTATATTCCAGGCAACCTGGCTTACGGGGACCAGCCTCCGCGCGGCATGTTGCCGGATGCGACGCTCATTTTTGATGTCGAGTTGCTGAGCTTCAAGGATGCGCCTCCGGCTGCTCCCGCTCCGGCTCCGACGGGCGCCCCGAATAATTAAGCCGCATCTCACCCGTTTTTCTCCGCCCCCGGTCATCGCACCGGGGGCTTTTTTTTGCCTGGAAACCGCCCGACACTGAAAGCGGGCCGTGCGGCACGAGAATGTAACATGCTAACCCCGCATTTTCGTTGCCGCAGCGGCGCGAGGGGCGCAGCAATCATGCTCGATTGACGCGTGTGAAACTTGCCCTCGTTACCGAGACGTATCCGCCCGAGGTCAACGGTGTAGCCATGACCCTCAACCGGCTTGTCGCCGGTCTTGCGGCGCGCGGCCATGAGGTCGAGGTCGTGCGGCCGCGGCAGGACGGCGAGGGGAAAATTCCCGGCCGTGAACGCCGGGCGGGCAGGATCACCGAGTGGCTCACCCCCGGCCTGCCCATTCCCTTTTACCACACGTTGAAAATGGGCCTGCCCGTGTGGGGTGCGCTGCGCCGGCGCTGGGTCGCGGCCCCGCCCGACATCGTGCACGTGGCCACCGAAGGGCCGCTCGGACTGGCGGCCTTGCGCGCCGCGCGGCGGCTCGGGCTGCCGGTGACGTCGAGCTTCCACACCAATTTCCAGCATTACGGCCGGCACTACGGGCTGAACAAACTGCGCGCCGCCATCATGGCCTATCTGCGCTGGTTTCACAATCGCACCGCGTGCACGATGGTGCCGACGGATGAGCTGCGTGCGCAGCTCGCCGCCCACGATTTTACGCGGCTGGTGGTCATTGCCCGCGGCGTGGATACGGATTTGTTTTCGCCGGGGAACCGGCGCGATCAGCTGCGCGCCCGCTGGGGCGCGGCCCCGGGCGACCCGGTGTTTGTTTATGTCGGCCGGCTCGCGGCGGAGAAAAACCTCGGGCTCGTGGTGGAAACATTTTTGCTGATGCAAAAGATCGAGCCGCGCGCGCGTTGCGTGCTGGTGGGCGACGGCCCCGAAAGGCCGGCGCTGGAAAAAAAATTTCCGCAGTTTTATTTTGCCGGCATGCAGCGCGGCCCGGAGCTGGCCGCGCACTACGCCTCGGCGGACGTGTTTGTTTTTCCGAGCACGACCGAGACGTTTGGAAACGTGGTGACCGAGGCGATGGCCAGCGGCCTGGTCGTGCTGGCGTTCGATTACGCGGCGGCGCGGCAGCACATCCGCGCGGGGGTGAACGGTGCGACCGTGCCGCTGGGCGAAGCGGACGCATTCCTGGCCGCGGCGGTAAATTTGCTCGCCCATCGCGGGTCGTGGCCGGCGTTGCGGGCGGCGGCGCGGGCGGCGGCGTTGGACATCACCTGGGATAAAATCGTGGCCTGCTTCGAGCGCGAATTGCTGCAAGCGCAGGCTGGAAAATCCGACGGCGCGGCAGCGGTTGCCTTCACCGCGGCGGGCGGGTGACGGCGGGTAAGATTTCCGAGGTAGGGCGGATTATCCTAATCCGCCGAATTTACTCTGATTGTGGGCGGGGTGCCCTCGCCCCGCATGAGACATGATCGCGGGGTGAGGGCACCCCGCCCACATGACTGAAGGCCCTCGATCACGTCAGCTTTTCGACCAGCACGCTGGCGATCAGTTTCGCGGGGACGAGCACGGGGCTGTAGTAGCTGCCTTGAATGGGGTTGACGCTTTCGGCGATGGCGGCGTGGGCCACGGGCACAAACGAGTCGTCGCACCAGATGCCATGCGTGGGATCGAGGCCTTTCCAGCCGGCACCGGGCAGGTAAACTTCGACCCAGGCGTGCATGCAGCTGTTCGCCGGGCTGTCCGGCTCGGGGTCGTAGTGATAGCCGCTGACGAAACGCGCGGCGAGGCCCAGCGTGCGGCAGAGTTCGGCGAAGAAAACCGCATAATCGCGACACGAGCCGGAACCGAGCTCGATCGTGCGGCGCGAGGATTGGATGCCGGTCTCGTGGCGGGAAATATAATGAAGGTTATCGTAAATGAGCTCGTTGAGCGCGGTGACAAAAGGCGTGGTCTCGACCGGGCGGTCGATGAAGTGCTCGTCGAGCCAGTGGCGGAGGAGGGCCTGGGTCTCGGCAAAGGGCGGGGCGAGATACGGCGTGAGGTTGAATTTCTCGAGCGGCTCGTAGTTGAAGGGAAATTTGGCGGCGTAATTTTTAAGGATGTAATCGAAGGGATTGGTGTCGAACGTCTCGACCTCGAATTCACTGCGGATGTTGAAGGCGGCGGCCGGCGCCCAGAAGTAGGCCCAGGCGAGGAAGACGTCGTGCGAGTCGCGCGTCCAGACCAGCTTGGCCTCGGGCGCGATGTTGAAGCCGAAGCTGTTCACCCGCAGGAGCGGCGTCTCGCGCGGGCGCAGGTAGAGCAGGTGCGGCGAGAAGTGGACGCTCTGTCCATACTCATAACGCGTGAGGTGGGAGACGTGAAGTTTCATGTGGTGGACGATGCGGCGCGCGGGCAGGGAAGATGGCTGCCATGCAATCAAGGGAAACGCAAATGCGCGCCGAATCTAAATTTTTCTAGTTTGGCAACGCGGGCTGAAGCGCGTTACTTCACGGTACCACCCATGAGCATTTCTGACGCCAACCTTTACCTTGTCGGTTTCATGGGCACGGGCAAGACGACGGTGGGCCGCATTGTGGCGCAGCGGATGGGTTTTGCGCTGCTCGACAGCGACCACGAGATCGAACGCCTGCGGGGCAAGCCGGTGGCGCGCATCTTTGCCGAGGAAGGCGAGGCGGTGTTTCGCTCGCTGGAGCGCGAATTCATCGAGCGGGGGCATCCGCCGTCGCGCACGGTCGTGGCGTGCGGCGGCGGGCTGGTGACGTCGCCGGGCCTGCTGGAGCTGCTGCAGAAAAAGGGCGTGGTCATCTGCCTGCAGGCCTCCATCGAGACGATCCTGAAGCGCACGGCGGGCAATTCGAACCGCCCGCTGCTCAATGTGGAAGATCCCGAGGCGCGGCTGCGCGAGCTCTATGCGCAGCGCGAGCCGGTTTACCGCCGCTCGGGCACGCTCATCCTGACCGATGCGCGGCCGCTGGAGGACATCGTAAACCACGTGATGCGCACGTACCGGCGCGAGGCGGCGGATTTTGGCCGGGCGGCGAAATAACCATGAAGGCCGACGCGCGGCAGGAGGAGTTGCGGCAGGAGCTGCACGCCCTCGGTTTCGACGAGGTGAGATTTGCGCGGGTGGACGGCGCGGCGCCGGGCGCGGAGGCCTTGCGCGCGTGGCTCGAGGCGGGCCTGCACGCCGACATGGCATGGATGGAACGCACGGCGGAGAAGCGTGCGCAGCCCGAACTCGGGCTGCCGGGCGCGCAATCGGTGATTTTGCTCGGAGTGAATTACTGGCGCGACGAGAAGCGGAAGGCCAAAGGCGCGGTGCAGCCGGTATGGGCGCGCTACGCGCTGCACGACGATTATCACGACACGATGAAGGCGGGGCTGGTGGCGGCGGGAAAGGCGATCGAGAAAATTTTCGGTGCAGGCGGCACGGACTACCGCTATTATGTGGACACCGGGCCGGTGCTGGAGCGCGGCTGGGCGGCGCGCGCGGGGCTGGGTTTCATTGGGAAAAACACGATGCTCATCTCCCGGCGTTTCGGGAACTGGCTGTTTCTCGCGTCGATTTTGACGAAATTGGAATTCGTCCCGGATGCGCCGCTGATGAAGAAAAGCGAAAGGCGAAAGGCGGAAGGCGAAAACAACCACGTGGGCCTGCTCTGCGGCAAGTGCACGCGATGCATGGACGAGTGCCCGACGGGCGCGCTGCCGCGGCCGGGCGTGCTCGATGCGCGGCGATGCATTTCCTACCAGACCATCGAAAACCGCGGGATGATCCCGCGGGAACTCCGGCCGGGCATCGGCACGCGCATCTACGGCTGCGACATCTGCCTCGATGTCTGCCCGTGGAACCGTTTCGCGCGCACGGCGCGGAGCGTGCTGCTGGCGGCGCGCGGCGAAATCGCGGAGCTGCCGTTGCGCGAGCTGCTGGAGCTGACGCCGGCGCGGTTTGCGGAGGTGTTCCGCGGCACCGCGATCAAGCGGGTGAAGCTGGCCGGGCTGTTGCGCAACGCCTGCGTCGTCGCCGGAAACTCGGGCGACACGGGTTTGCTGGAGCCGCTGGTGCGCCTGGCGGCCCATGCGTCACCGGTCGTGCGGGCGCACGCGGTCTGGGCGGTGTTCCGGCTGACGGACTCGGCGGAAAAAATCCTGGCCGCGGCGCGCGCGGCGGAGACGGAGGCGGTGGTGCTCGAGGAATACGCGCACGAAGTGCGAATGACGAATGACCAATGATGAATGATTATTGCGTGACGGAGCTGTCGCGAAAAATCTCATTCATCTTCTTGGTGAAGGCCTCGGGCGGGCGGACGGGCTCGCCTTGGAAGTTGATGAAGGCGTGCAGCGAATGGCCGGTGGCGAGGAGTTCATCGCCGCGCCGGACTTCATACTCGAGCTTGATGCGGAGCACCGGTTTTTCGCGCAAGGTGGTGACGATGGTGAGCGCGTCGTCGTAAAGCGCGGGGCGCAGGAATTTCGCGGTGATTTCAAGCACGGGCAGGCGGTAGCCGTCGGCTTCGAGCTGGCGGTAGGGCAGGCCGTTTTCCTTGAGGAGGTTGGTGCGGCCGATTTCGAACCACGGCAGGTAGTTCGCGTGGTAAACGATGCCCATCATGTCGGTCTCGGCGTAGCGGACCGTGAGTTGCGAGCGCGATTGGAACATGCGGCGAGACAAACGGCCCCCGGCGCGGGAGCAATTTTTTTTAGAGCCAGCGCGGCCGGCCGGGTCAGCGCACCCCGGCTGGAGTGGGGCTAAAAAGCAGGTTGGCCGACTGGCGCCAGCAGTTGCGCTTGGCCCACTCGCGGCCGGCATCGCCGAGGCGGTGGCGGAGCGCGGGATCGGTGATGAGGCGTTCGAAGGCGGCGGTGAGCTGGGCGGGGCGGTCCGGCGGCACGAGCAGGCCGGTCACCTCGTCCACGATGGCTTCGTCGACGCCGCCGACCTTGTGGCCGACGGTGGGCAGGCCGTGCGCGGCGGCCTCGAGATAGACGAGCCCGAAGCCCTCGACACTGCAATCGTGGTCAACGCTGGTCATGGCAAAGATGGCGGCGTGATCGTAGATGCGGTCGAGCTCATCATCGGGCACGCTGCCAAAGAACCGCACGGGAAAATCGGATTGCGCGGCGGCCAAGCGCAGCGCGCGCTCGTAGTTTCCGCGGTTGGAACCGCCGACGAGCCAGTATTCGATCTGCGCGCGAAAGCGCGGATCCAGGGATTGCAGCGCCCGCAGGGTGGCGAACTGGCCTTTGCGCGGGTGCAGGCGGCCGACGGTGAGGATGATGATCTTGTCCTGCGGGACGGGCGCCGTCGCTGGCACAATGGCAAAATCGGAGCGAAGCGCCCCCGGGGTGAGAAAAGTTTTTCCAATGGCCTCGGGAAAATGCGTGCAGAGGAGCTGGTGGGTGTAGTTGGTGAGCGTGCTGATGCGCGTGGCGTGGCGAATGAGGCTGCGGGCGAGGACGCGCTTGAGGGGATTGCGATGGAATTTCAGGATTTCCGAGCCGTGAAAAGTGAGGATGAGGCGCTTGGGGCGGAAGGCCTTGAAAAATTGCAGCAACATCAGCCCGAGCATGGGGCCGGGCTCGGGCAGATAGACCGTGGCATAGCGCAGGCGACGACGCTCGCGGACGAGCTGGAAGGCGAGGCGCAACTGGCAGGTCAAGTCATGCGTGCCCTTCAAGGGGAGGCGGCGCAGGCGAAAGGGCCAGGCTTTCTCCGAGCAGGCCACGGCGGACTGGGCCCAGACCTCGACATCGTAGCCGAGGCTGGCCGAGGCCTTGGCGATTTCTTCCGTGAACGTTGCAATACCGCCACGTTTCGGATAGAACTCATGCGTAATCAGAAAAACAGGCTGGGGCGCCAGGGTAGCGTTCATGCAAGAGGCCAATGGAATAAAACTTATTACATCAATATGCCAGTAGAGCGAGGATCATTTTTTACAGGACTTAAGGCGATATCGAAAGTAATACATTGATAGAACTTGCCAGAGTTTGCAGGCTTCTGCTCAGAAGCCGCGGAAGAATTAGGTTTACAACCGAAAACCCCATAATTTACAAGAGAACTAACAATGGCAGAAGACGTTCACAAGAATACTGAAGTTAATGGCAGCAAACAGCCGTTTCCGACTTCAGCCAAATCGTTCACGGCCGAAGATGAAGCCGCTCTGACGGAGGCGTTGAAACGCTGTTCCCCGGCGACAATCGAAGCTGCGGTCAAGTTTCGCAAGACCGGGGATCCCACGCCCGTGCCCACGGTGGTCATTGGCATCATCGAACGCTTTGCTGAACCCGACCAGCGGGCCCGGTTGCGCGGAGCCGATGACGATCTTCGCCTGATTGAGGACCTTGGCGTCGATTCACTGACGATGATGGAGATCGTCATTCTCGTCGAAGACGCGCTGCAGATGTCGATCAACAACGACGAGCTGCGCAATCTGCGGACGCTCGGCGACATCAAGACTTTCATCGACTGCAAAGTCCGCGGGCTGCCCCCGCCCAAGCCCTCGCGCTTCCTGCCCATTGAGCACATCGGCGCGGTCATGCCCATCCAGCCTCCGTTTCTCTTCCTCAACGAGGCCACCATCGGGTCGAGCAGCGCGAGCGCGAAATATAAAATCACCGGCGACGAATTTTTTCTCAAGGGCCATTTCAAGGACAACCCCGTCATGCCGGCCTCCATCATGCTGGAGGCGATCGGCCAGCTGGCCGTGCTTTTCCTGATCGAGGGCGGCCACGGCGAGGAAGGCAAGCAAGCCGACCCGCAGACCATTTACTTCACCGGCTGCGAGGGCGTGCGCGCCCATCGCATTTGCAAACCCGGCGACACCCTCACCATTTCCATCAAGCCGAAACGGTTGAAAATGCCCCTCGCCACCATCGAAGGACAGATTCGCGTCGGCCAGGAAAAAGCCGTTTACGTCGAGGAAGTCACGCTGACTTACGGCTTCCGCGAGGTCATTGTCGAACCGGTGCCAGTCGCTGCGCCTGCGGCCGCATCTGCCGCGCCGAAAGCGGTGCATTCCTTGCCCGCCGCCGCCGCCCGCGTCATTTCCCCTGCCACTGCCTGAGCGTGCCCCGCTTGACCTCTGCACGGGCGGGCCTTTGTCTTGAGCTGCAAGAGCCGGTGGCGCTTCGTTTGCGCGCCTGCCGGGCTCGCCCCGCATCGTGAGTAAAGTTTACATCACCGGCCTCGGCCTCATTACCAGCATTGGCAACGACCTTGCCGGCATCACGCGCAGCCTGCGCGAGCTGCGCCACGGCTTCGAAATTTATCCGCCCTTCGACAAGCCCGACGTGCCGGTGAAAGTCGTCGGCACCATCAAGGAATTTTCCGTCGATTCGTCCGATCCCGAGGATTGGGTCTTCCCGAAAAAATATTCCATCAAGCGCGAAATTCTCCGCGGCCTCGCGCCCAATTCGCTTTTTGCCTACTGCTCGATGCTCCAGGCCATCGAGGACGCGCGCCTCTCGCCCGACGAGGTCGCCAACCCGCAGACCGGCCTCTACGCGGCCTCGGGCGGTTCGCCCTTCCTTACGCACCACTATCACGAGCGCATGCTCAAGGTCGGCGTGATGCGCACCTCGCCCCTCGGCATTGTCGCCTCCATTGCCGGCACGCTCAATTTCAACCTCGTCGCGCACTTCAAGATTCTCGGCGCCTCCTGCGGCTTTTCCTCGGCCTGTGCATCGTCGATGCACGCGCTCGCTTTTGCGCATGAGGAAATCCGCACCGGGCGCCAGCAGCGCATGTTCGTCGTCGGGGCCGAGGACTGCAATACCGACAGCATCCTGCCCTTCGCCGGCATGCGCGCGCTTTCCCTGCAAACCGATCCCAACCTCGCCTCGCGTCCCTTCGATGCCGCGCGCGACGGTTTTGTCGGCACGGGCGGCGGCGCGGTGGTCGTGCTCGAGAGCGAGGCGGAGGTGGCCCGCCGCGGCGTGCGTCCCTATGCGGAACTTGCGGGCTGGGGCCAGGCCTCCGACGGCTACAACGTCGCCATCTCGCACCCCGATGGCGTCGGGCTGCACCTCGCCATGAAGCTCGCGTTGAAAAACAGTGGCTGCGCGCCCGAGGAAATCGATTACGTCAACGCCCACGCCACCTCCACGCCCATCGGCGACGCGTCCGAGATCAAGGCGCTCAAGGCCGTTTTCACCGCTCCCGGCGCCCGCCCTGCCATCAGCGGCACCAAGGCCTTGACCGGCCACGGCCTCTCGCTTTCCGGCGCCATGGAAACCGCCTTCTGTGCCATTGCGTTGCGCGAAGGTTTCATGCCGGGCTCGGCCCACATCAGCCAGCTCGACCCCCTGTGCGATGGCCTCAACATTCTCCGTGCCACCGTGGCCGAGGCGCCCAAGGTCGTGCTCAACAACAGCAGCGGTTTTGGCGGCGCCAACGTCTGCACCGTGCTCAAACGAGTTAATTAACTGTGTCCGCCGCCAAAGTCTCCGATCTTTACCGCACGGCCTTTGTCACCGGCGCGAGCTCCGGCCTGGGCGCGGCCTTTGTCGAAATGCTGCTCGCCGATGGCGTGCGCGTGTGGGGCACGGCACGCGACCCCGCCCGCCTGGCCGCGCGCGATAATTTTTCCCCAGTGATCCTCGATCTCGCCGATCCCACGGCGGCCGAGAAAAACTTTCTCCATGCGGCCGAGGCCGCCGGCGGTGCGTTCGACCTCGTCATCCACAACGCCGGCTACGGCGTCTTCGGCTCGTTTGCCGCGACGGACTTCGCCGTCTGGCAGGCCCAGCTCGATGCCATGCTGCTGGCGACCCTGCGCCTCGCGCACGCCGCCCTGCGCCCGATGATCGCCCGGCGGCGCGGCTGCCTCGTGAATGTCTCGTCGCTCGCGGCGGAGTTGCCGCTTCCCTTCATGAGCGGCTACAACGTCGCCAAGGCCGGCCTTTCCGCCTTCAGCGAAAGTTTAGCCTTTGAAACCCGCGGCACGGGTGTCAAGGTCATCGACTTCCGACCTGGCGACTACCGCACGCCGTTCAACCAAGCCATGCAAAGATCCCATGCCGAGCCCAGTGCGATCGAAGCCCGCGCTTGGCGGCGCCTCGAAGCCAATCTCCTCGCCGCCCCGTTGCCGGCGCGCGCGGCCGCCGACCTGCGTGGCGCGCTTTTGTGCGGCCGCAGCGGCACCATCCGCTCCGGATCGTTTTTTCAGGCCCGCCTCGCCCCGCTCTTCGCCCGCCTGGCGCCACCCGCGCTGCTCCGCGCCGCGCTGCGAAGTTACTACAGGTAAATCCAATCATGTCCGATATCCGCATCCTTGTCCTCAGTTCAAGCACCGGCGGCGGCCACGACGCGCGCGCCGAGGCCTTCGCCGAATGGTGCTTCCACCTCTACCGCCACAGGGTGGACGTGCGCATCGAGCAGATGCTCGAGAAATCGTCCGTCGTTAACCGCGTGGGGGTGAATTTCTACAATTGGATCCAGCGCAAGGCGCACTTCCTCCATACCGCCTATTATTCGTTCATCGAGCTGCTCAGCCTCATCAACCGCGACAATGTCTCCTTCGGCCGCGCCTATTACGAAAAAGTGGTGCGCGAGTACCGCCCGCACCTCATCTTCAGCGTGCACGACTGCCTTAACCGCGGCTACTTCCAGCTCGCTCGAAAAATCCTCGGCCCCGACAACGTCCGCTGCGCCACCTTTTGCGGCGAGTTTTCCGGCGGCTGGGGCTATTCGATCAACTGGATCGAGCCGACGGCTGATCTCTATATTTCGCGCACGTCCACGGCCTGCGACTACGCGATGAAAAAAGGCATTCCGCCGGACAAAGCCCGCGTACGCGGCCATCTCATGCATCCTCGTTCCTACGTTGAGATTCTCGCCACCGCGGAGGAACGCGCCGAGTTTCGCGTCAAGAAGCTCGAACTGGAGCCCAACCTTTTCACCGTCTTCCTGACCACCGGCAGCAACGGGGCCAACAACCATCTCGATCTCCTGCCCGCGCTCGTGCGTCACGCCGATCGCTGCCAGGCCATCGTGGTCTGCGGGCGCAACCACGAAACCTACAACCAGCTCATCCATTGGCGCGCGCTTCATCCCGAGTTCAATCTCTACCTCGAAGGTTACTCCAACCAGGTCCACATGCTCATGCAGGCCAGCGATGCGGTCGTGAGTCGCGGCGGCACCACCACCTGTGCGAAGGCCCTGCACTACCGCTGCCCGATCATCTTCAACGCCTTTGGCGGCATCATGCCGCAGGAAAGCCTCACCTGGAAATTCTTCCGCAACGGCAGCGCCTCGGAAAAAATTGAAGACGCTGGCGACTTTTCCCTGCTGATCGACCGCTGGATGGCCGATCCCGCCAGCTATGTGCGCAGCCGTGAAAACTTCCTGCGCCTGCGCTATGATGAAGACCCCACTATTTTGATCGATGAACTCGTCCAGCTCGCGGAGCAAGCCGCGGGCGTTGGCATCACCCGCTATCCCTTCCCGCTGCCGGCTTAGGGATAAAAAATCGTTCTCGTTCTCTTAATCATTCTCGTTCTCTCAAATGTCTCGGTTTTCACCACGAAGGCACGAAGGACACAAAGATCGATCCAGAATTTTAATCACGGATGTAACCTTCTTCGCTAAAGCTACGAAGGGCAGGCGCTGATTGTCACTGATATGGTTTATAAAAGGTGGAGTGAGCCGTCCCGGCGCGCTCACGAACCAAACGCGTCGGGCCTACTTCGCTAAAGCTACGAAGGCCAGGGACGACGCGTTCCACCTCAAGGCAAAGTGTCTGTCATCCGCCTGCCCTTCGTAGCCCCGAGCTAGTTGAAGGGCTTGCCGAACGGGCGAAGTATGGCGAGATCCGCGGGAAAAAATCAGCCTCGCATGCGGGTTCTACTTTGCGCCCGAAAAATCCGTCGTGGGATTCGTCTTGGGCCGGGGATTAAAGTCCGGCGGAATCTGGTTTTTGATTCCAAGGGCGCGATCGACCGGGACGATGCCCAGCTCGCGGCAACCATAACCGCTCGTTTGCGGCAGGATCTGAATCAAATTCTCGGGGATCATGACGTAGCTTGCGGGCAGCGGCGCGGCGGTGCCGCTCAAACGCGCGGGATCGAAGGCCCCAACGAGATCGGTGATGTCCGGGGTCAGCGCATCGGCCGGCCCGAGGTTTTCCGTGCCGTAGCGGCTGGCCCCGATTTTCCGGGCGCGTTCTTCATCCGGAAGCTCGGCGAGCGGTTTCAATCCAAACAGGCGGTCGATGAACTTCACGACCGAGGCGTGATCGCCGCTGGCATGGCAGACGGTGTGCACCCGCGCATAGGGCGAAATCAGCAGTAGTGGAACGCGCGGCCCGTCGGAAATGATCGAGTCATCGGGCCCCTGCGCGCGAATAGGCGGGGGCACATGATCGTAAAGGCCCTCGGAGTCGTCCCAGGTAATGATGATCGCGCAGTTCGCCCAATAGGGGCTCGCGGCGATTTTGTTCACGGTCTCGGCCACGAGGGCTTCGCTGATTTGCGAGTCGGAATAAACGGGATGATCGTCATCTCCCTTGAAATTCGCCTGCACTTGCTTGTCGGGGTTGGCCGGTTTCAGTCCCAGTGTGTTCTGATAGCCGCCCTTGACGAAGAACACGCCGCCGGATTCCGGCAAAGTGTGATTTTCCACCGCATCGAAAAAATCGGTGAGGCCGTGCAGGTCCGCGCGCATTTTCGGATTGTTCGACACATAACCGAAATATTGCGGGCCGTTGTGGTGGGTCACGTAGGAGGCGTGCCTTCCCGCCGCATCGAGCGGACCCAAGTCGTCGGTCGGCTCCCGGTCATAGCCTTCCTGATACCAGCCAAATCCAATCGGCCGCTTGGCCTCCGCGGAAATCTCGGTGATGTCGTCTTTGACGTCGGCGAGGTCGTCATCCGGGTCGGTGTCGGCCTTCGTCGTTTCTTCAATGGTTCCGCCGCGCAACGTCAAGGGAATGGTCGCGAAGGTGAGGTTGTACTGGTCGTCCTTCAGCAAATCGCGCGGATTGAACGGCATCTTTTTGGCCGAGTGGTCCAAGGGCGAACCCCAGAAGGGTTCCGCGTCGTTGAGCATCGGGAGGCCCTTGCCCTTGCTGCCGTTGCCCGAATAAGCCTCGTCGGGATGAAGCAGCCACTGGGTGACTCCGCTCTGCGCCCCGATGATTGACAGGTTGCCCGGCGTGGAAGGCCCGGTCATCAACTGGAAAATACGGTCGAATAAAACGAACCGGTTGGCGTAGCGCCAAAGCAACGGCACGGTGTCGCCATCCTCATAAGCCATGGCCAGCTCGCCAAATTGTTTGGCCTGCAATGAAGGTTTGCCCGTCGGTGAATATTTTTTCTCCTCGGCGAGCGCGAAGTGATCCATGTGCGGCTGCCCGTCTGACACGTCCATCTTTGCCACGATGAGCGGGTGGGAGTGGTCCAAGTCGTCGATGTCGGCGGCGAACTCGGCCGGTCCGATGCGAAAAGGGCGGATCGTGCCGATCAGGCCGTCCGTATGGATGATCTCCTGCGCAAAACCCGGCGTGTCCTCGCTTGGCCGGGAGAAAAGGCCGTCCGCCCCGGGAAACGTGCCGAAATACGAATCGAACGACCGGTTTTCCTGGTAGAGCACGAAAACATATTTTACGTGGCTCTGGAGCAGCTTGGTCAACTGAGCCTCGTCCAATGGCGACTCATCCTTGCTTGCGACCACGAAAGGCCGGACATCATCGGTCGGCGGCACGGCGTGGTAGTCGATGCCGTCAGCGTAAGTGGAAATTGACCCGACGCAAAGCAAAGCCAGGCAACGGATCAGCGTGGGGATATAATTTGGCTTCATCGATGGGATTTATCCCTGTCCGTTCGCGCCAACGTTGGCAAAAAAATTAACGAAGATGCGTGTGAATTCCTGGTGACGTCTGGTTTTGATTGTCTCGCGAAGGGTTCGAAGGAAGCGAAGGATATTTACCACGGATTAGCGCGGATAAGGTTTAGGGGTGGAACGCGGCGTCCCGACGCGTTCATAAGCGCGTCGAGGACGCCGCGCTCCACCTTTTTTCGCCAGACCATATCAGTGACAATCAGTGTACATTAGTGGTTAATGTTCTGAATCAACCTTCGCTTACTTCGCGAGAAATCATCCTCCGTGTTCAAAAACCGACTGGAATTCCCACGACGGCCTCGAGCAGAAACTGCTACCAGCAATACGTCACGATGCCTTTCATGGTGAAGGCTGGTGCCAAGACTACTCAGATCGTGGCACGAATTCTGTCGCCAAGCAACTTTCGGAGTTCTTGTGGCTGCTCATAAATGATGTGGTTGAATTGGCGGGTATCGAAATGCACGCTTTCATGATCTCTTTTTGAAACGGTCCAAATAACCGGAATCCCTAATCCCCGTGCAAAACCAGCCTCAAAGTAGACACCTTGGCGATTACCAGTAAAATCGGCTACGATGAATCGGCTATGCCTAATCTCTGCAATTATTTCATCGTTGATGTCGTTGTTGTGTGGTTTTCGGTCAATTCTCACCGGAATAAAGCCACAATCTTCTATTGCGGGCCGAATTCCTTCTGCATAGGTCAAATCAACAGAGGAATCGAACCACATTGCAACGAACGCTCGTTTGCTATTGGTGATTACAACATCTTCAAGCGCAGCTAATCGTTCCCACCCTTTGGGATTGATGCTAATACGTGTAAGCTGGTCCATTCCAACCTTTGGTTCATTGATCCATCCCATCCCGTACATAAGCCGCAGTATTCCTAAAGCTCTATCGCGGTCATCGGAATAAAAATACCAACAGTGGGATTCACGAAAACTGAAAATGCTCGATGGATGATCGAGGTGCCGCGACAAATTAATTAGAGATTCGTCGAGTAATCGAATTACTGGATGAGGGAATGCAGCCTTTAAATTATCGACGGTCTCCTTGGACCAATCATCGTTCAGGTTCCCTGTGAATTCGTTTAGGTCCATCGCAATTGCGATTTTGCCCCGCGAGCCACGCAATCGTTGCTGTGCTAATACGCTCACAATCATCAATCGAATATCTTTATTACTGGAAATAATACCATGTGCTGCTGGTGTTAAAATATATTCACCGCAAATATGATCAGCAAATGGCTGCCCAAGTGAAGGAATGAATGCCAGCGTTTGGGAAGGTAATCCAGTTAATGGAGACGATGTTTGTGCATTCATTGAAAACCGAACTGTTAAACGAGAAATTTATCGTTTATAGCAACGAACTCTGCTCGCCGCCTTTGGCTTTCAGGCCGATCGCGGCGTAGCCTTTGGGCGTAAGCATGCGGCCTTGCGCCGTGCGTTGCACGTAGCCTTCGAGGATCAAAAAGGGTTCGTGCACTTCCTCGAGCGTGTCGGGTTCCTCGCCGACCGCGACCGCGAGGGTGTTCACGCCGGCGGGGCCGCCGCCGTAATTCTCGGCCAGGACGCGCAGGAGGCGCTTGTCCATCTCGTCGAGCCCGCGCGCGTCGATCTCCAGCATCTCCAGTGCGGCGGCGGCGACGGGCTGGGTGATCTTGCCGTTGGCTTTTTCCTGCGCGTAGTCGCGCACAAAGTTGACGAGGTTGTTGACGATGCGCGGCGTGCCGCGGGCGCGCGCCGCGATTTCCTGCGCGCCGGCGTCATCGAGCTCGATTTTGAGCAGGCCGCAGGTGCGGCGCACGATGCCGATGAGCGTGGGGGCGTCGTAGTAATCGAGCCGCGTCTGCAGCGTGAAGCGCGAGCGGAGCGGCGCGGTGAGCAGGCCGGCGCGCGTCGTCGCGCCGACGAGCGTGAACTTCGGGATCGAGAGGCGCACGCTGCGGGCGTTGGGCCCCTGGTCGATCATGATGTCGAGGCGGAAATCCTCCATCGCGGAGTAAAGGTATTCCTCGACGGTCTTCGGGATGCGGTGGATTTCGTCGATGAAGAGCAGGTCGCCTTCCTCGAGGTTGGTCAGCAGGCCGGCGAGGTCGCCGGCCTTTTCGATCACGGGGCCGGAGGTGACGCGGACGTTGCGGCCGAGTTCGTGTCCGAGGATGAAGGCGAGGGTGGTCTTGCCGAGGCCGGGCGGGCCCGAGAACAGGATGTGGTTGAGCGCGTCGCCGCGGCGCTTGGCGGCGCTGACCATGATCTTGAGGCGGTCGACGGTTTTCTGCTGTCCGGCAAAGTCGGAGAACGACAACGGCCGCAGCGCCGCCTCGGCCGGCGAGACCGGCGCGGTGAGCGTCGTGGTGAGGTAGCTGGTGCCTTTGGGAGTTTTTTCGCTGATCGGCATAATTTAAAGTTCCAACGTGCCACGAGCCGAATGCCAAACACGAACGATTTCCACCGTAGTTCCGTTCTTATTCAACAGATAAGCGATCCGGTAGGGTGGAAAGACTAATTCGCGCAATCCATCCCGGGGATGGTCGGAAACGAGGCGACCCATGAAGGGAAATGTTGCTACGCCTTCCACAAAGGTAATCAGGCTTTCGCCAAATGACGCAGCCCGTGATGGACTGTCGGTGGCGATATAGGCGACAAGTTCGTGCAGGTCAGCGCAGGCGCGTTCAGACCAGTTTATTTTTGCAGCCATTCGTGCAGCTGCCGCTTGACTTCTTCGTGTGGAACAACGCGGCCAGCCTCAATGTCGCGCAGTCCTTCGTCAATGGCTGCAAGGTAACGCATGCGATCCAGGATGCTCTCCCATGAAGCATCATTGGGCAAAAGTTCGAGCGCCGTTTTGGCGATTACCTTGGCGTCCATGGCATGAAAAATGGGCGATTTTGAAGAATTCGCAAGCCCTCACTTCCGCTCGATTTTTTGTGTTCCTTGTGCTCTTTTGTGGCCAACCGGATTGGTTTTATTTCCATTCCAATTCTGCACCGAGGGAGCGGAGGTTTTCGACGAAGCGCGGGTGGGCGCGCTTGATGATCTCGGCGTTGCGCACGACGCTGCGGCCGGGGATCGACGCGGCGATCATCGTGAGCGCGACGGCGGCGCGGATGACGTAGGGCGAATCGACGACCGCGGGGCGGAGCGGCCGGTCGCCGAAGACGACGATGCGGTGCGGGTCGAGGACGACGATGTGGGCGCCGAACTTCGCGAGCTCGGGCATCCACGAAAAGCCGTTTTCGTAGACCTTGTTCCAGAAATGGATCGTGCCCGTGGCGCGCGTGCTGAGCGCGATCATGAGCGGCAGCAGGTCCACGGAAAAATACGGCCAGGGCGCAGCCTCGATTTTCGGCAGGAGATTCGGGGTGAAGGCCGGCTCGATGGCGAGCTTCTGGCTGCGGCGCACAAGCGCGGTCGTGCCGTCGTGCTCGACGGTCACGCCGAGCTTCTGGAAGGCGCGCGTGATGAGATCGAAATGCTGTGGCAGGGATTTTTTCACGCGCACCTCGCCGCCGGTGATGGCGCCGAGCGCGAGGAAGGTGACGACCTCGTGGTAATCGGTGCCGATGGTGATGGTGGCGCCGTGGAGTTTTTTCACGCCGGTGATCTCGAGGCGGCTGGTGCCCAGGCCCTCGATTTTCGCGCCCATGGCGACGAGCGCGGCGCAGAGATCCTGCACGTGCGGCTCGCTGGCGGCGTTGACCAGCGTGGAGCGGCCGCGGGCGAGCGCGGCGGCCATGGCGAAATTCTCCGTGACGGTGACCGACATGTAGTCGAGCCAGTGACGGGCGCCGGTGAAGCCGCGCGGCAGGCCGATCACGAGCGGGTCGCCCGCGTCGATGGCGGCGCCGAGCGCGCGGAGGACGTCAAGGTGCGGGTCGATCTCGCGCACGCCGAGTGAGCAGCCCTTGGCGTTGGAGGGCACGGAAATTTTCTTCAGCCGGTGGAGCAGGGCGGGGTAGAGCAGGACGGTCGAGCGCATGTCCTGCGGCAGCTCGCCGTCGACCAGCTTGCGCTTGAAGCCAGAGTGATCGAGGCGCATCACGCCGGTCGCGCGATTCCACTCGATCTGCGAGCCTTGGTGGCGCGCGAAGGCGACGAGCTTGTCGAGGTCGGTGATGTCGGGAATGTTTTTCAGCGTGACGGGCTCGTCGGTGAGCAGCGTGGCGCAAAAAATCGGCAGCACGGAGTTCTTGTTGCCGGAGGGCGTGATGGTGCCGGAGAGGGGCTTGCCGCCGTGGACAATGAGGTCGGACATGGGCGTTAGAGGCTAGAGGCGATGGGCTAGAGGCAAGAGGTGAAGACGAAACGATCCTTTTGAAAACGCTAATAACCAAAGACTCGAAGTCGATCATGGTTAGCGGGCATTCATTGAAAAATGAATGAAGTTGTTCGGTTCAATGCAGCATTGGTAGGGCGAGGCGTCCCCGACGAGCCGAAGATAACGCGGCTCGCCCGGAGGTCTCGCCCTACCAAAATCCAAATCGGCGTGATTGTGCTTCGCACAAAAAAGGCGTCCGTGGGGACGGACGCCTTTGAGATTTGCGTGGCGCGGGAGTTAGCTGCCTTGCGGGCCGCCGCGGTTGCCTTCGCCGCGGGAGGGATCGCCCTGGCGATAGTGGCCGCCGCCCTGGCCACCGCGACCGCCGCGGCGCCGACGCCGGCGCTGGCCGCCGTCGCCCTGACCGCCTTCGCGGTGTTCACCGTTCGATTCACGCCGGCCTTCGCCTTGCGGCTGGCCGCTGCGGAAACCGCCGCGGTTGCCTTCGCCATGCGACGGATCGCCCTGGCGATAATGGCCGCCTTGGCCTCCGCGACCGCCGCGATGGCGGCGGCGATTCTGGCGTTGGTCGCCTTCGCGGCCGGATTCGCCCGCGGGGGTGGAGCTGCCATTGGTGGCGGCGGGTTTGCTGCCACCGAAGAGGCTTTTCAACCAGCCGAAGAATCCACCGGATTTTTTCGGTGCAATTTCCGCGGTGGGTTTTTGGCGCGGTTCGCGTGGTTCGAACGGCAGATTGCGCCGGGGTTCGAATGATGGCTCGCGGCGCGGTTCGCGTGAATCACGCGGCTCGCGCGGCTGGAACGGCTTGGGTTCGCGGGACTCGAACGGCTTTTGCTCGCGCGGTTCGAAGGGATTTTTCTCGGGGCGCTCGGCGCGGAAGATCGGACGATCTTCGCGGCGCGGGCGCGCGTTGGTTTTGGCCGAAGTGTCGGAAGAGCCGGCTTCCCAGCTGAGCTCCGTGCGCTTGGGTTCCTCGGTGGGGAGGATGTTGAGCTGCGCTTTGGCGGCGGGTTCAACCGTGGCAGTGGCCACAGGTTGAATCGGGGTGGTAAACGCAGGTTGGATGGGTTTCGTTTCAACGCTCGCCGTGGGCGCGGGGCTCTCGGCAGCGGGGATGGCTTTCATTTCGTCCACCACGGCCGCGGGAGCGGTCTCGGCAAACGGATTCTTGTACTCGCTCTTGGCGGCGACGACTTCGATCGACGTGGGGCGATACTCGCCATTGCTGGCGGTGGTGGTGGCGGGGGCAGGCGCGGCGGGTCGTTTGCCGCGGGCAAGCCCGGAGCCGCGCGCGCCGAAGGCGGCGGGCGGGAGGGCGGTCTCGGCGCTGCCCGTAGGCGCACCGGATGTTTCTGATTCTAGCATGTTTATGTTGTTTGTGTTGTTATCAAGCGGCGCTCACCGCAAGCGGGAGCAGCCGACATTGGAAAGCACACGGAGCGCGGGAATCGTGCTCAACGTATGCAATAACCGGTTACCATCCCCTATTTTCCCCGGCGCGGCAACTGTAAAAAATGACCCTTTGGCGGGTGGAGCGGCCTCTATTTGTGGGCGGGGTGCCCTCACCCCGCATAATGCGATGGCGGGTGAGGGCACCCGCCCCACATTAAATCAATCTTCGGATCACCTCAGGCTTGCCAGCATCCATTGCGCGCCGTACCCACGAGGCATGGACAAGCTCGAAGAAATTTTTCAGATGCAAAGCGCGCTCAACCAGCGCATCGGCGTGGCCCTGCCGCCGCCGACCGACGAGGAAAAGGCGAAGTGGATCCTCAACTACACCCGCGCCATGCAACAGGAGCTCGCCGAGCTCGTGGACAGCGTGCCGTGGAAGTGGTGGGCCAAATACCAGAAGTTCGACGAGCAGAATGCGCGCGTGGAGGTCGTCGATTTGTTTCACTTTCTGATCTCGCTCGCGCAGACCCTCGGCATGAGCGCCGACGATGTTTATCAGGCCTATCTCAAGAAGAACGCCGTCAACCATCAGCGGCAGGAAAGCGGCTACGTGAAAAAAGACGAAGCCGACTCGAAGCATATCTGAACGCGCTGCTGACGCGAAAATTCCAAACGCCCGCCGAGGTAGTGTAGCCACAAAAGATCACAAGGAGCTCAAAGAAAGCGTGTATTCTCGAAGGCTTTTTCTTTGTGACCTTTCGTGGCAAAAAATCCGACTGACCTTTAAATTGCATGGATCGGCGCCGTGTCTCCATGCCATCACTACGCCAGCCGCGTCGTAAAAGGCTTGCGCGCGCGCGCCAAACCCTTTGAAAGCCGTTTGCCCACCCTCATTTTCGCATGGTTAAAAAAATCAAAGGTCCGGAATTAAAGCCCCCGACGGGATTCGTCGGAAAAGTGGCGGCCAAGTTTCTCGATGTCGCCGAATGGTTCTTCTACAAGTTCTCCATCGTCGGCGACCAGCCCGTGTTCGACAACGCGAAGTTTCCCTGGGTCGCGGCGATCGAGGCGGAGTACCCGAAAATCCGCGCCGAGCTCGAACGCGTGATGGAGCGCCGCGACGAGCTGCCGAATTTCCAGGATATCTCCACCGACGTGAAGACCATCCAGACCGACAACAACTGGAAGACTTTCGTGTTTTGCGGCTACGGCGTGTGGGCGGACGCCAACTGCCAGCAGTGCCCCGACACCGTCGCCGCGCTGAAAAAAATTCCCGGCTTCAAGACCGGCTTCTTCTCGATCCTCGCGCCGAACAAGCACATTCCCGCGCACCGCGGCCCCTACAACGGCGTGTTGCGCCTGCACGTCGGCCTCATCGTGCCCGAGCCCAACGAAAAAGTGCGCATCCGCGTGAACGAGGAGATCGCCCACTGGCACGAGGGCAAGGCGCTCATCTTCGACGACAGCTACAACCACGAAGTCTGGAACGAGACTGACGAATGGCGTGTCGTGCTCTTTGTCGATTTTGTGCGGCCGGTGTATTTTCCCTTCAGCCTGCTCAACTGGTTCATCCTCCGCATGGCGGTCTTCACGCCCTTCATCCGCGAGGCGTCGGACAACCAGGCCAAGTGGGAAAAAGAATACTACAGCGCCGCGCAGGCCCTGCGGGGGCGATAGAAAAGTTCAAGGTTCAAAGTTCCCTGTTCAAGGTTGGTATACGAAGACGATTGATGGTGGAGCGCGGCGTCCCCGACGCGCTCAAATGGAAGACCTGAAATGAACGCGTTGGGACGCCGCGTTCCACCTATGCTTATCTTGGCAACACACTCTTAACGCCTGCCTATTTAACCTCTGTTTGTCTGTTACCTGTGAATTAAAGACCGGAGCGTAGTCTTCTGTTCGGCGGATAAGCCCGTCGCGGAATCGATGAAAGATTGGGCGCTGTTTGGATCGTAAGCCGCCCAGTTCGTAATGATCCGGCTCGCGTGGTTCATCACCCCGACCGGCGATAGCCCGGAATTTAGAATCGCGTTAATGGCCGCGTCTGGCGCTGTCGGCTCAACTTTCCGCGCAAACAACACCATGGCCATCGTTCTTTCGTGCGGGTCTGAAATGGCCGAAAGCTCCTGCAGCGCTCCCGCTGGATTGCTGTCAATGATGGCGGTCCCATGGGCGAATCGCAGATCATCTTCGGCCTGAATATTTGCCGGAAGTGAAGCATAGACTGCCTGAGCCTCCTGCAGCTGATTTGTTCCGGAGAGTTCACCGATTATAGAGGAATAGGCCGAACTCTGAGCCGCAGTCGTTGGCAAGCCGTTCGCAAAGCGTAATGCCGCATCGAGGTTTTGGTGTGCGATCAAATCAGCTGTGGCGGCCGCGAGTGGAGGCAGCTTTTGATCATCCACCAGTTTGGTCGCAGCGATTAATTGGGTCGTTCCATCCGGCCCCAAAAAATTTCCGATCGCAGTCAGGCTGTCGTATGGCATCTCTGCGTATTCAGCGATGGCGGCGAAGTCGGCGGCAGTCGCCTGCGCTGCGATCGCTTCTGCGACGGCTCGGAGGCGCAGCGACGCAAAGCCCTCGTTTCGAAGGAAGGCGAGGGCAGAAGCACGATCTTTGTGAATCCAGTCGACCAGGATTTTTTCGCGATCCAGGTCTCGGACGTCTGGGGAAGTGTTGGCATCGAGGGCGGCCAGACGAGAAGCGTAAGTAGGAGCGACTTCGTTTCCTGAGGGGACGGGTTGGCCGCTCGGTTCGGTCACTGCCGTCGATGGCGCTTGGACGTGTGAATGTGAAATCCGATAAATGCCCAAGCCGGCTGCCGCCAGACACACGAGCAATAAAGCGATAATCAACAGCCGCATGGTTGGAGTTTGCCTTTGGTTTTAGCGCAAAGACGGGGCAAAGAAGGCATTTAAAGGTGGAGCGCGTCGTCCCTGACGCGCTCAAATGGAAGATCTGAAATGAACGCGTCGGGACGCCGCGTTCCACCTATTGCTTGGTCACCGTGAACCTTGAAACAGGAACTTTGAACCGTGAACTTTTCTAGCGCGTGACGACAAACGCCGCCTTGAAGTCCACCGCGGTGGATTCGCCTTCGACGATGCGGGCGCGCACATGCAGCTTGGCTTTGCCGTAGCGTTTGAGCGCGGCTTTAAATTCCTCGATCGCGGCCTTGGCCGGGCGTTCACAGATGGCCCGCAGGTCGCCGATCACCGGACGCCGATAGGCGGCCGCGCTGTCTTTCACCACAATGCGCCACTCGGTTTTGTGCGCTTCATTTTCGCTGCGCATCATCTCCCATACCACGCCGTAACCGGCGAGCGTGGCCAGTGCGACGAGGCTGCCGCCGAAAGCGGTGTTGAGTGAATTTTTGTTCTGCTCCTTGGGCGCGGCCAGCACCAGGCTCTGCTCGTCGCTGACCTCGACGGTGACACCCATCGACTTCGCGAGGGGTATCATTTCATGCAGAAAGTGTTCGAAGACTGGAACCTTGACGGACTTCATCGGGCGGGACGTTGGACAAGAATTGTTCCGACGTCAA
>DATMLS010000002.1:0-5076 GCA_035569995.1 Opitutaceae bacterium
CGGATCGGAAAAACGGAGGAGACGCACGATATTATACCGGATTAACCACTAATGCACACTAATGGTCACTAATACACCCAAGCAGGCAGAAGACCGACTTAACCACTGATGTACACTTATAGCCACTGATACATATGAAGTCAGGTTCGAACTCATTTTTTATCTGTTTCTTCCGGATCAGTGATCATCAGTGTACATCAGTGGTTAAAATGCTCTAGGCGTTCCTTACCCCAACGAAAAAACCGCGGCGTGGCCAGCGAAAGGTGCAACCGTTGGCGCGGCAGATCGGTTAATTACCCGACCCCGTTGGCGGCGCCACCATGGGCACGGCAAACAGGCTCTCGGGAAAATTCTCGTTCAGGGTGACTTTTTCCAGCGTGATGGAAAGGGTGCTTTCCCTGCCTGTAGCGGGATCCTTGGTAGTGCTGACGAGGGATTTCGGGAAGCGCACACCGTTGACTATCATCTCCCCCTGTTCACGGGTCAGGTTGCCATTATCTGTCTCCGTGAGGAGGAGCTGGCCGGTGGCGATGTCGAAATAGCGATAAAACGTGAGGCCGGGCTCATGGATAAAGGCCAGTTTCTCGCAGGCATGGCCGTCAATGGTGTCAGGGCCGAGATCCTCGACATGGCCGCCGCGGCGCTCGATGCCGCGGTAAAACGCCAGGTTTTCCCATGTGTTGGCGCGCTGGCTCCTGACCTGGTCCTTATCGAGCAACATGAGCTTCCATTGCGTGGGATCCTTGGCCCCCTCCAGGCGGCGCCACGCTTCGTAGTCATCGAGCCCCGTGGTCTCGGTGCCTTTGTAGGAGACCAGGGTGACGCGCTGATAATAGGGTTTTTGGAAAATGAGGTCGATGGTCCCCTTGAAGGGACGCCTGATTTCCTTGCCGTCCTTGTCCTTGCCGATCTCTTCGCCGGCCAGCGTGCCCACGTAATGGATGGAGGTGATGGCCTCGAGCGTGGCGTCCGGGCCGAGATAGGCACGGGCTTTGGCGATGACGGCATCCGGATCGGCGGAGGCGCGCGCCGCAAGAACAGCAGCGAACACCGCCGCGGTGAAAAGACGAAAGGACTTGGTCATGAGGTATAGTGAGACCTGCGCCGCCAGAAAAGGTTACTCCCACTCGATGGTGGCCGGAGGTTTCGAGCTGACATCGAAGACGACGCGGGAAACGCCGCGCACTTCGTTGGTTATGCGACCCGAGACCTTCTGCAACAACTCGTACGGCAGGCGCGTCCAGTCCGCCGTCATGGCATCGATGCTTTCGACAATGCGCAGGGCGATCACGTAGGCGTAATTGCGCTCGTCGCCAAAAACGCCGACGGTCTTGACCGGCACGAAAACGCAGAACGACTGCCACACTTTCCAATACCAGCCGCTGGCCATCATTTCCTCCTGCAGGATGGCGTCGGCCGCGCGCAGGATGACGAGCTTGTCAGGGGAAATTTCGCCGAGCACGCGCACGCCGAGACCGGGGCCGGGGAACGGCTGGCGCCAGACGACCTCGCGCGGCAGGCCAAGCGCGGCGCCGACTTCCCTCACCTCGTCCTTGAAAAGTTCGCGCAACGGCTCGAGGAGCTTGAGCTTCATCCGCTCGGGCAGGCCGCCGACATTGTGGTGGCTCTTGATCAGCGAGGCGGGATTGTTGCCGATGGAAACGCTCTCGATCACGTCGGGATAAAGCGTGCCCTGGGCGAGAAACTTGGCCCGGCCGATCGAGCGGAGGGATTTCTCAAACACCGTGATGAACGTGCGGCCGATGATTTTTCGCTTCTCCTCGGGATCGGCCACGCCGCGCAGGCGGCGCAGGAAAATCGCCGAGGCGTCGGCGACGCGGAGGTCGATGTGAAAATGCTTTTTGTAGAGCGCAATGACCGCCTCGCGCTCGCCTGCGCGGAGCAGGCCGTTGTCCACGAAAACACAGGTGAGCTGGCGGCCGATGGCCTTGTGGATGAGCGCCGCCGCGACCGACGAATCGACGCCACCGGAAAGGCCAAGGATGACGCGCGACTTGCCGACGGTCGCGCGGATGTTCGCCACGGCATGCGAGATGAAATCGCGCGTCGTCCAATCCTGCTGCGCGCCGCAGATGCGCACGAGAAAGTTGCGAATGACCTCAACGCCGCGCTCGGTGTGAAAAACCTCGGGATGGAACTGGATGCCGTAGAAATTCCGGTTCACGTCCCCGATCGCAGCGAAGGGCGAATTTTCCGTCGTGCCGATGGCGGCAAAACCGGGCGGCAGGCGGGTGAGTTTGTCGCCGTGGGAGTTCCACACGCGTAACTTGCGCGGCAGCCCGGCAAAGAGCCGACCGGACTTTTTCACAGTGAGGACGCCGTGGCCGTACTCGCGGGCCTTGCTCGGCGCAACCTTGCCGTCGAGGAAATGGCCCATGAGCTGCACGCCGTAGCAGATGCCAAGCACCGGCACGCCGAGCGAGAAGATGGCGCGGTCGGGATGCGGCGCGCCCTTCGCGTAAACGCTCTGCGGGCCGCCGGAAAGGATGATGCCGATGACACCTTCCGCCCGCAACGTCTCCGCCGGCGTGGTGTAGTGGTAAATCTTCGAGTAAACCTGGCACTCGCGAACGCGGCGGGCGATGACCTGCGTGAGTTGCGAACCGAAATCGAGGACGGCGATGGTTTGTGCCATGCGTGATAAAGAATAGTTACGAACCGCGAATCAACCAAAGAAAATTTTTAGTTAACCGCGGATGAACACGGATGCACGCGGATAAAAGGGCTTTTCACCCCAAACGAGAAAAGGGGAAGATCGCCTGATTTCAAGGCCCGGGTTCTAACCCCGCCCATTCGGTTTAAATCCGCGTTCATCTGCGTGCATCCGCGGTTAAAAAAGCTCTTCCTTATCTGCGGTTAAAATCTCAACCGGATATTCTCGTGGTTACACTTCGGGCACTTGCTGACTTCGGCGCCCGTCGGCCCGGTGTAGAGATGGCCGCAGGTGATGCAATGAAACGTGGCCTTGCGGCGCTCGCCCTCGAAGCGGGCGTGATCGCGTCGGTCGTAGTAAAACCACAGGCCGAGGAAGATCGCCGCAACGATCAGGCAGTAGATAACGACCGCAGTGGACAGGGCGAACATAGGCCGATGTTGGCAGAAATGTCCGGTGGAGCGAAGCGAAGAATGGCGGGGTGGTTTTTTGCCACAAAAGATCACATAGAACCCAAAGAAAGATTGTTCTCTGTGTTCTTTGTGATCCTTCGTGGCTACATCAATTTTAAAACCGCTCTCGGATTGATGTGGGCGGGGTGCCATCGCGATTGTAGGTCGGGGTTTATCCCCGACATGTCGGGCGTAAAGCCCGACCTACATAAAACAAAAATGCGCCCCCGACATATCAGGGGCGCATTTGGAAAAACAGAAAAGACGATGACTCAGCTTTGCGCTTCGCCTTCGGCGGGAGCCGCGGGAGCTTCCGCAGCGGCCTCGGTCTCGACGACCGCCTCGGCTGGCGCTTCCACCTTGGCGGCGGACTTTTTGCGCTTGGCCGGTTTGCGGCCCTTCGACTTTTTGTAGCCGGTGTCCTCGGCCGCAATAAACTCGATGAGGGCGAGCTCCGCGGCATCGCTGATGCGACGGGCGCCGAGCTTGTAAATGCGGGTGTAACCGCCGGCGCGGTTGGCAAATTGCGCAACCTTTTCGCTGAAGAGAAGCGTGACGGCGGCTTCATCGCGCACATCGCGCATGGCGAGGCGGTGCAGATGGAGGGCCGCGCTTTTCTCGGTCGCGACGGAGGCGTGCTTGGCCTTGGTGATGATCTTCTCGATGAAGGGCCGGAGCGCCCGGGCCTTGGCCAGCGTGGTCTGGATGCGGCCGTGCTTGATCAGCGAGGCGGCCAGGTTGGCCAGCATGGACTCGCGATGCTCGCGGGTGACTCCGAGGGAGGCGTGGTGTTTATTGTGGCGCATGGGAGAGAAGTTCCAGGTATCAGGTGACAAGTATCAGGATACTCGCCGGCAAAGCTGGAACTAGTTCGGTTATTCTTGGAAATTGCTGCTTGTTACTTGTTACTTCCGCGGCGAAGCCGCGGCTCAGGCTTCCTTCTTGGTGTCGAGGAGGCGTTCGTCGAACTTCATGCCGAGGGAAAGGCCGAGGGCTTCGAGCTTTTCCTTGATTTCGTTGAGCGATTTCTTGCCAAAATTGCGGTACTTGAGCATCTCCTGCTCGCTCTTCATCGCCAGTTCGCCGACGGTGGTGATGTTGGCGTTGTTGAGGCAGTTGGCCGCGCGGACGGAGAGCTCGATTTCGTTGACCGACATGTTGAGGAGCTTGCGGAGCTTGTTTTCCTCTTCGCTGACGGCGCTTTGCTGGCTCTCGAACTCGTAGTGCTCCTCGCTGACGCGATCGAACACGTCGAGGTGATGCTTGAAGATGGAGGCGGACTGCTTGAGGGCGTCGTCCGGGGTGATGCGGCCGTCGGTCCAGATTTCCAGGATCAGCTTGTCATAATCGGTGATCTGGCCAACGCGGGTGTTCTCGACAGCGTACTTGACGAGGCGGACGGGCGAGAAGAGCGAGTCGATCGGAATGACGCCGATGGCCTGCTCTTCCTTCTTGTTGAGCTCGCCGGGATAGTAGCCGCGGCCGGTCTTGATCTCGATTTCCGCCTCGAACGAGCGGCTCTTGTCGAGCGTGCAGATGACCTGGTCGGGATTGATGATGGTGATGTTGGCGTCGGCCTGGATGTTGGCCGCGGTGACCGCGCCGGCCTTGCTGGCCTTGAGCGTGAGGCTGAGGGGCTCGCGCTTTTGCGAGACGATCAGGACTTTTTTCAGGTTGAGGACGATGTCGGTGACATCCTCGACCACGCCGTCCACGCTCTGGAACTCGTGGTTGACGCCGTCGATCTTGATGGAAGTGATGGCGGCGCCTTCGATGGAGCTGAGCAGGACGCGGCGCAGGGAGTTGCCAACGGTGTGGCCGTAACCGGCTTCGAAGGGCTCGGCGATGAATTTGGCGTAGGTGGAGGAAGAACCTTCCTCAATCTTGGTGAGTTTGCTGGGCAGTTCGAACTTTCCGAGGCGTTTAGGCATGGCGGTGAATTTCTAAGTT
>DATMLS010000003.1:0-6773 GCA_035569995.1 Opitutaceae bacterium
GGTGCCGCGCTGGCGGACAAGAATGTTGCCGGCGATGACGGCCTGGCCGCCAAATTTCTTGATGCCGAGCCGCTTTGACTGGCTTTCGCGGCCGTTGGAGGTGGTGGACTGACCTTTCTTGTGCGCCATGGCGGTTCCTTAAGCTTGAATTGATTCGATCTTGATGACGGAGAGTTCCTGGCGGTGGCCGCGCTTGCGCTCGTAGCCCTTGCGCTTGTTTTTCTTGAAGACGATGACCTTGTCGCCGCGTTTATTTTCCAAAATGGTGGCCGTCACGCGTGCGCCGGTCAGAAGGGGCGTGCCGACGCGGAAATCTGCGCCTTCGCCGGTGGAGAGCACGTTGGTGATCTCGATGGTCGAGCCGGCTTCAGTCTTCGGATAGCGATTGACGGTGAGAATGTCGCCCTCGGTCACAGCGAACTGTTGGCCCTGGGTCTTGATGGTGGCTTTCATAAAAAGAAAGGTGAGATAAAAAGTTTTCCACGCTGTGGCGCAAGGTTTTAATTGAAATTTGAAAACTTCTCCCTAACCGGGCGCTGAAGGCTCAGCAGGTGTGGTATGGTATGAGTTGTAGGAGCCTGCTTGCAGGCGACCTTTACCGTTTACCGGGGTACAATACAGACCTAGCAAGAAATGTCGCCTGCAAGCAGGCTCCTACAGTGGCATAAAGGAGATTCTTCACAACGGGCCATGCCAATTTGAAGACATAACCTTAAGGCGGTGAAATTGCAAAAGCCCAAGCCGGTGGCCGCAGGCCGGACTTATTTGAGCGGAGGGGCCTTTTTGTTCGCGGCGTTCTCGCTCTCAATCTCGTTGTTGATCATTTCGATGCCAAGGTAGTAGTGATCGCGATATTTGAAATCGTTGGGATAAACCGCGTGGCCAACTAGCTCGCGCATGGCCACCTGCGATTCAAGCTCCTGCTGGTGCTTGAGGGCGGCCAGCCGGGCGGCTTCGCGATCGGCCATTTCCTGCTTCTGCCGGTCGAGCTCGGCCAGTTTTTGTTGCGCAGCCTGGCGGGCGGCATCGGCTTCCGCCTCGGCTTTCTCGCGCTCGGCGGTGAGCTCGGCCGCCTGTTGGTCCGCCGCGGCCTTGGCCTTCTCCAGGCGGTCCTTTTCCTCGGCGGCTTCGCGCGCCGCCTCGTCCGCTTTTTGCTTTTCGGCATCGAGCGCCGCTTGTTGCGCCTGCAGCTCGGCGGCTTTGCGGGCGTTTTCCTCGGCGTCAAGGCGCGCTTTCTCCTGCGCGAGCCGGGCGGCCTCGGCTTCGGCCGCGGCGCGTTGTTCGGCTTCGGCTTTGCTGGTTTCCACGGCAGTCGCGCGCTGTTCAGCCAGGTCGCGGTTCATTTTGTCTTGCCAGCTGCGATAGCCAAAAAAGGAAGCGAGCAGCGCGAGCACGGCGATGATGGCGATAACTGGACCTTTTTTCATGTCAGATATAATGGGTTTCAACCTCTACGACCGCAACTTAAGAAACTTGTTCGCCGCAAATTCCTCCATGCTTGGACGGGCCGCGCAGGCGGCGGCAAAGGGCAGGGCAAAAGCGACGGCTTCCGCAAGTGTCGCTCGGTGTTGGAGCAACGCGTGCAAAACGCACGCCAGGAGCACGTCGCCCGAGCCCGTGGCGGAAACTTCGCGCACGCGCGCCGGGGTCAGGCAGGCGGGCGCGGCGGAAGTTTTTTCAACGAACCAAACCGGCCGTGGGCCGTCGGTGATGATCCAATTGCGTACGGGCCAGCGTTCGCAGGCGAGGCGCAAACGCGCGGCCACAGAAGCGCGCCGGGCGGTGGACGGAAAAATAGCGTCGAACTCGTGGCGGTTGATCTTTACCAGGTCGAGCGGACGCGTCATCAGCCAGGCAAGTGCCGGCCCGTAAGTGTCGGCGGCGAGAAAACGTCCCCGCGCGAGCCAGCGGTTGACCGCGGCGCGAAGCGGGGCCGTCGCCGATTTCTCCCAGCCGGGAAAACTGCCGCAGATCGCGAGCGCCGCGCGCCGCGGGCGGGCATCGAGAAAACCGGCACAATCGCGCAGCGCCGCGGCAGCCGGCGGCTGGTCGGGGCTGAAGAAAGTGGTTTCACGGCGGCCGCCTCCGCGCACCACCACGCCGATCCGCGTCGGCGCGTCGGTGTCAAAGGCGCGGAACGGAATTTTTTTTGCGCGCAACCAGGCCGTGCACTCCGCGCCAGTCGCGCCGCCGGGAAAGCACAGGGCTGTCACTGGATCGCCGAGGCGCCCGAGTATTCGGGCGACATTGATGCCCTTGCCGCCGACTTGGAACAATTCAGTCGCGGCCCGTTGCGTCCGCCCTGGCGCCCAGTCGGCGAAGGCGAGGGTTTTTTCCCAGAGCAAATTGCCGGTGAGAGTGAAAATGGGCTTCATAAAGTGAAGAGGTAAGCGCTATCGATACCGTATTAACCACTAATGCACACTAATGGTCACTAATACATCCAGCAGGCAGACGACCGGCTTAACCACTGATGTACGCTTATGGTCACTGATAGGTATGAAGTCAGGTTCGAACTCATTTTTTATCGGTTTCTTCCGGATCAGTGATCATCAGTGTACATCAGTGGTTAAAATGCTCTAGCTCCCAATGCGTCACGTCGTTAAGGCAAAAGTGCTGCGCACGAAAAAAACCGTCGTGCTCGCCCGCTGGCTCCTCGGCAAGGTGCTTGTCCGCGCCCGGCGCGGACGCGAGACCGCCGTGCTCATCACCGAAGTGGAGGCTTACGACGGACCTCGCGATCGCGCCAGCCACGCCCATGCTGATCGGGGACGCACCCCGCGCAATGTCGTCATGTTCGAGCCCGGCGGCCGGTGGTACGTCTATCTTTGCTACGGCGTGCACGAAATGCTGAACCTCGTGACCGGCCCGCGCGATTATCCGGCCGCGATTCTGATCCGCGGCGTGGAAGGCGTGGTTGGCCCCGGCCGCGTGACGCGCGCGCTAGGCATCGACCGAAAACTCAACGCCACGGCAGCCGCACGGGCGAGTGGCCTGTGGATCGAAGACCGCGGGGTGCGCGTGCCGCGGCAGCTTATCAACGCGACGCCCCGTATCGGTGTGGACTATGCCGGTCCGGTCTGGGCCGGCAAAAAATGGCGGTTCTATTTCGACCCCGGAAAACTGAATAAATGATCAGGTAAATTTTAACCACAAAGACACGAAGGACACAAAGGCGCGGAGAAGGAAATTTTACCACGGATTGCACGGATGGGAGCAGTTATCCGTGCTTATTTGTGTAATCCGTGGTCGATCTGGTCTCTGTGTCCTTCGTGTCTTTGTGGTTAAAAATATCACATGCATTTGCCAAATTGCCGAAACTTCACCCACTGCTCGGCATGAAACGCACCGCTACCGCCGTCTGGAACGGCTCAGTGAAAGAAGGCACCGGCACGCTCACCGCACCCGGCGGCGCCCTGAAATCGACACCCTATTCGTTTAATTCCCGCTTCGCCTCCGGCGCCGGGACCAATCCCGAGGAACTGATCGCCGCGGCCCACGCCGGCTGCTTTGCGATGGCGCTATCCGCCGCGCTCGGTGAGGCCGGTTTCAAGCCGGACCGCCTCGAATGCACCGCCGAAGTCAGCCTCGATAATGTCCCACCGAAAGGCTGGACCATCACCGCCTCGCACCTCGTGCTCACGGCGAAAGTTCCCGGCATCGAAGCCGCGAAGTTCGACGAAATCGCGGCTAAGGCCAAAGCCAACTGCCCGATCTCCCGCCTCCTCAACGCCACCATTACCCTCACTGCGAAGTTGGTGTGATAGCTACGGTTTTTCGGCGATAATCTTGCCGTCGCGGATGTAGTAAACTGGCGTGCCGTGCATACGGGCCACCTTCCGTGCGGTCTTGGCCGCACGGATCAGTGCGCGTTCCACCGCATTGGAAGGCTTGGCCGCGGGCTTACGAATTTTCGTTTTGATCATGGGCTGCGTTTAATGAGTTGCGGTTGGACTCCGGAGTTATCGTAGATCGACCACGTTTCCGCAAGCTCGCGGTAAACCGCTTGGAAGTTTTTCCAACCGCGGTCGAAGCGGCGCAGGACGTCGTTGTGCGGCACGTCGTGGCCGCCTTGTTTGACCCGTGCAGCAATACGGTGCAGCGCCAGTTGTGGTGACGAGAGCCGCAGAAAAACGATTTCAATCCGATAGCCGGCGGCCTGCCAGCGCCGCAATCGACCCGCGTAGGCCAGGCCGCTTAACGTTGATTCGAAAGCAAAATCAACTCGCGCTTTAGCCAAACGATCCAACTCGGACAAAAACAAGCGTCCGGCAGTCATGGATGCGAGTTGAGGACGGAGAGGCGACAGCCCACTGGCGATCAGGTCGACGTTCACGAAATGAATTACACCCGCGTCTGCGGGCAGAAACTCGCGAGCAAAAGTGGTTTTTCCTGCACCGTTGGGACCGGCGATGACAAAACAGCGCGGCGCATGGGAATGAGACGGTTTCTTCATCGCGATTCATCCGTGTCTATCCGTGTTATCCGTGGTAAAAAATGTCCGGGCTTATCCCCTTTGCAGCTTTGCGTTAAAATGCTCCATCACATCCCCGAGATCACGGCCGAAGGCTCCGAGGTTTTCGTCCAGCTTGAGCCTCATAAAGCAGGCTTAACGTCCCGCGGGCTCCAGCGGAATATCAACGTAGCGTTCACGAGACATTTCCGAGCCATAGGCAACGCACGCCTGGATGTCCGCTTCGGTCAAACCGGGATAGCTGGCCAGAATTTCTGCGACGGTGCTGCCGCCGGCGAGCAGGTCAAGAATCAGTGAAACCCAAATGCGGTGGCCGCGGATGCAGGGTTTGCCGCCACAACGGGCTGGATCGATCCAGATGCGTTTGAGGAGTTCATCGCGCGACATGAATACAACATGACGGGAGATAGGGCTGTTGGCAAGCGGATGGAATGCCGTTTCTTCGCTGCTGGATGAAGAATTCCGAATCAGAAATTAGCGTCGATTAGTGCGAATTAGTGGTTCCGCCGGCTTTCTCCGTGTCCTTCGTGCCTTTGTGGTGAAAAATCTCCTCACATCCCCGGGAAGCCGCCTTTGCCTTTCATCGCCTCCATCTGGCGCATCATCTTCTTCGCGCCGCCGCCTTTCATCATCTTCATCATTTTCTGCATCTGCTGAAATTGCTTAATGAGCTGGTTGACCTCGACCAGTTTCACGCCGGCGCCGCCGGCGATGCGCTGGCGGCGGCTGCCGTTGAGGATCTCGGGTTTGCGGCGTTCCTGCTTCGTCATCGACTTGATGATGGCCTCGGTCCGCGCCATCTGCTGATCCGAGCCTTCGGGTAGCTGCATGCCGCTCATGCCGGGGATCATGCCCATAAGGCTTTGCATCGAGCCCATTTTTTTCACCTGCTGCAGCTGCGCGAGGAAATCCTCGAGGTTGAAGTCGGCCTTGCGGAGTTTCTCCGCCATTTTCTCCGCTTCCTTCTGGTCGATGTTTTCCTGCGCTTTCTCGACGAGCGAGACGACGTCGCCCATGCCGAGGATGCGCGAGGCGAGGCGGTCGGGATAAAACGTGTCGAAGTCCTCGGTTTTTTCGCCGGTGCCGATGAACTTGATCGGCACGCCGGTGATGGACTTGATCGAGAGCGCCGCGCCGCCGCGCGCATCGCCGTCCATCTTGGTGAGGACGAGGCCGGTGAGCGCGAGCGCGTCGTGGAACGCCTTGGCGACGTTGACCGCCTCCTGGCCGAGCGCGCCGTCGGCGACGAGGAACACCTCGTCGGGCTGGACGCGGGCGTGGAGTTTTTTCACTTCCTCGATCAGGTCGGCGTCGATCTGCAGGCGGCCGGCGGTGTCGAAGAGGATGGCGTCGCAGCCGGCGTCCTTGGCGGCGGCCAGCGCGGCGGCGGCGATGGCTGGCACATCGCGCGAGAAACGGTCGGCGTAGAAATTCAATTCCTCCTGCTTGGCCAGGATTTCGAGCTGGTCGATGGCGGCGGGACGATAGATGTCGCAGGCGGCGACCAGCGGGCAGTAGCCGCGTTTCTTGAGCAGCTTGCCGAGCTTGGCGGTGGAGGTCGTCTTGCCCGAGCCGTGGAGACCGACCATCAGGACTTTTAGCGGACGCGCGGCGGAGAGGGCGGTCGAGCCTTCGCCGAGCAGGCGGACGAGTTCGTCGTTGATGATCTTGATGACCTGCTGGCCGGGCGTGACCGACTTGATGACTTCCTGGCCGACGCACTGCGTCTGCACGCGCTCGACGAATTCGCGCGCGACCTTGAAGTGCACGTCGGCGGCGAGCAGGGCCGTGCGCACTTCCTTGAGCGCGTCGGCCATGTTTTCCTCGGTGAGTTTGCCGACGCCGCGAAGGTTGCGGAGGGCCTGGCCGAGTTTTTCGGTGAGTGATTCGAACATGTTGAAAACGGAAAGTTGAAACCACTAATGGGCACTAAGGAACACTAATTTTATGTGGAACTCAGGAAATCAGGATTTTTATCCGCGGATTAACGCGGATGGGAGTTTTATGAAGAATGAAATCAAGAAGCCCGGATTTTTTGGCCACAGATTGCGGATCAACACGGAGGAATTGCATTTATCCGCGTCTATCAGCGTAATCCGCGGGAAAGAAAATCTATTCGACGAAGCATGGTTCGGAAGAAAACTATCACCTTGGGCCTCTTAATCATAGCCGTCGTTTTGCTCCTGATCTTTGGCTGTTCATCATGCATTCAAAGAAAGCTGCTCTATTTCCCAAGTCATCGGCCTGACGACAACGGATTGGAGCCTTGGACCAATGACGGGGAGATCATCGGCTATTC
>DATMLS010000004.1:0-6233 GCA_035569995.1 Opitutaceae bacterium
ACCCCCGCAGGGCTACGCGCTTCGCACCCAGTTTCTGCGCAGCCTCAAGAAGGCCGTTTACCGCGCCGATCCCGACGGCCACTACGGCCTCGCGAAAAAAGATTACACCCATTTCACCTCGCCCATCCGCCGCTACTCCGACCTCGTCGTCCACCGCGTGCTTGATTTTTACCTCGTGAAACAAGGCGGACACAGCAGCGCGCGTTCCGCGCCCGGCTACCAGCTCACCAACGTCCAAAGCCTGGCCGAGCATCTCAGCCTGACCGAGGTCAATTCGACCGAGGCCGAGCGCGAATCGCAAAAAATCAAGCTGCTCGAATTTTTCGAGCGCGAAATGACGAAGAAAAAGAAGACGCCCTTCGCCGCCGTCATCACCGACGTGCGCAACCACGGGTTCTTTGTGGAACTGCCCGAAGCCATGAGCTTCGGCCTCGTGCACGCCTCATCGCTGACCGACGATTTCTATGTGCTCAACAGCGCCGGCACCGCACTCATCGGCCGCCGCACCAAACGCCGCTTCACCCTCGGCGATAAGATCACGGTGCTGGTGGACAAAGTTGACCGCTTCAAACGCATGATGGACTTCCGGGTAGCCTGAGCGGGCGCAGGCCGCTCAGGCTATCCGGAACGTTCAACATTCAACATCGAACGCCCAACGTCCAACGTCCAACGACTGAGCATTTGGGCAATTGGTCATTGGTCCTACTTCGACGTTGGGTGTTGAGCGTTGAATGTTGAATGTTCAAGCTTGGGTATATTCCTACAACAACTCCCCCTGCCCGTCGTCGTGCGGTTTCACGCCGAGGAAGCTGCCGTAGCGTTCCAGCCAGTCGTCGAGTTTCTTCAGGTAATAATCCGGATCGTAGGGCGCGGTCGCCGCATCGTAGAGCGCGACCGGCCGCGCGCGCTGCCAGTCATTCGTTTTGCCCTTGGCCTTCGCCGTGATGTAATAGCTCACGCGGTCGCCCATGCGCGGGCGCGGGTTGAGCTGCAGCGCCGCCTCCGCCGACGCGCGCCGCGGCTTGCCGCCTTCGGCCATGAGGCGTTCGTAGGCGTCGGGATTCTGGCCGAGCGCCTCGGTCTTCGCCACTTCCGACACGGGCAGCGCGCGCACCGGGAGTTTTTTCCGATAATCCTCGATCAGCGTCAGCGGCGAATCGGACGATGCGCCCAGCAGGAAATGGATCAACCGGTCGGAGAGTTTTTTCAAAAACGGCTCAATCCCGCGTGAGCGCAGCGCGCTGCCGCGCAGTGTGATTTTCTTGCCGTCGTACAGCGCGTAATTTTTCGCCTTGTAGCAGAACATCGCCTCGTAGCGGCCGTCGTATTCCAATTCGATGCCGGCCGGCAGCACCGACTCGACCTTGGCGAGCAGTTCCTCCGGCCGGTCGAAAAATTTATCCGACGATATATAGATGCCGTCCGTATCGGCCTCAAGCAGCGTGCAGCCGTTTTTCTCGAATTCCGCGATGAGCGCCTGCAGCAGTTCGCGGCCGCGGCGGGTGACTTCCGCCGCGAGCTCACCGTCGCCGAAGCGCGCGCCAGAGAATCCGAGGTATCCGTAGAATGAATTGATGAGGATCTTGAAGGTCGACTGGCGCGCCTGCGACTCGGCGCGTTCCTCTTCGGTCGGCGCGGTGCGCGCGAGCAGTTTGTACTTCAGCCGGTATTCGCGCAGGCGACGCAACAGCGGGATGAAGACGCCAAGCGTGTCGTTGCGCGGGTTGCGGCCGATGGCGAGCAGGAGGCTCGGGTAGAGCGAGGCCACGTCGAAATGCAGCACATGCTTGAACACGCCTTCCTGGAAACTCTTCGCGAAGCCGCCCTCAAATGGCGTGACCTCCGGCGGCTGCGGGCAGGCCTGGCGCGCATGGTAATATTCCTCGAGAAACAGCAGGTCGATTTTGCTCGTCGTGCCGCGCAGCAATGCCTCCTGCAATGTGATGGGGAAAGTCCGGGCCTGCTCGAAATAAGTCGGCAGCAGCACGTCGGCAATGCCGCGCGTCTCGCGCAAATCGTCCGCGAGATAGGCCAGGAACCGCGCGCGGTCGTTCCGGTAGGCTTCGAAAATCTTGTTGCCCGCGATATACGTGCGCTCACCGCTTTCCGCTGCGTCCTCGGCGGTCACCCCGAAATAAACCGCCACGTCCTTCAGCCCGAATGCCGTCATCTCGCGCGCCGTGATGTCATAGAGCTGCACGAGCAGGTAGGTGTCCACCACCGAGCGGCCGGGCAGGTCGCAGCGCGGAAAATCGATCAGGCGCTCGGCGACTTTCAGCCGGCTGTTGCGAAAACTCGCGGGCTGGCCGAAGCGGCCCCATGCGCATGGTACTTTATGCCGCTTGCAGCGCTGGCGCAGGTAATCGAGGTCGAACTTGAAAATGTTGTGTCCCTCGATGACATCGGGATCCTCCGCGGCCAGCACGGCGTTGAGATCCTCGAGGAGACTTTTCTCCGCGGCGTCGGTCTCCTCGGCCAGCACGAGCGTGCGATCGTGCGCGCCGAAGCGAAGGCCGATGGCCAGCACGCGGTCGTCAGGCCGCGCGGCGTTGCTGAAAGATCCGTCGCCGGAGGCGGTTTCGATGTCGAGCTGGCAGCGGCGCAGCTGGGCAAAGGATATTTCCGAAAAAAGCCGCGCGCGCGTTTGCAGCAAAAACTGGCTCTCCAGCGGACGGATGGCATCCACGCCGGTGGCGATGTTGAGCAGCGCATCGTAGGCCGCGGGCGAGTCCGCCTGCGCCAGCCACGGGAACGCCCCCTCGCCTTTCAACCGCTCGACCTGCAAGCCGGCGACGGCCCCATCCGCCGGCGGCTCGCGCAGCCAGGCAAACAGCTTCAACGGCGCCGTGCGCTCCTCGCGCCCGCCATCGGCGGTCGCCAGGCTCACGTGCGCGCTGCCGCCGTCATCGATCCATACGCCGCAGAGAGTTTGGAGTTGGTCGGGCACATTTTGTTTTTACCATGGGTTGCCCGGCGAGGTATAGGACTAATCAGTCCTATAGGACCGATTAGTTTGCCGCGCCTGGTAAAGCCGCTCCGTGAAACCGCCCTCTTTCAAAAACGCCTGCTCCAACTGCCGAAGCTGCTGGTCCAACAGGTAGTTCGTTTGGTGCACCAGGCAGAGCATGGCGTTGGCTGCGGTCTCCGGCGTGGCGCTCTCAATATAGGTCCTATAGGTCTCATAGGATCGATTTTGAACATAGGCCAACCGCCGTACTACGCTGGAAATCGGATGATTTTTGCCCCATTCCGCCAGGCCGCGCTGGCGCAGGAAGTCTCGGTAGTCGCCGAGCAGTTCCTCGAGGCTGGCGCGGGCCACGCCCACAAGCTTGAGTTCCATTTTCTTGGATGTACCGCTCGCCTGGCTGCCCTCGGCGATGTTTTTGTTTCCGCTCCGCGCCGCCTGCACCATCTGGTCGTGCGTGCGGGACTTTGGATTAATGAGCCGGTCGCAAAACTTTACCGTGGCATCGTACACCAGCAACGACATCTGGTACGATTTGAGTTTTTCGTAGCCACCGTGAGGCGGAATGACAGGGCTATAGGTTCTATTGGTCTTATTTTCTTCCATAAGACCACTGTAGCACGAAACATCGTGCGCCTATTTTTCAAAAAGGCCGCACGTAAACCATGGCCAATGCAGTCGCGAGCAGTGCAAGCGTAATGAGCAACAACAGTCCGGTGGCGCCGCGCCGGCGATAGGCGATGCCGCTGATGGCGGACAAGCCCAGCCAGCAGACGAGTTTTACGACGACCCACCCGCCGTGAAAGTGATACACCGCCTGCCACATCCGCACGCCCGTGAGCAGCACCACCAGGCTGGCGATGCCGGACCACATGAGCACGCGCTTGCGCGATTCCGGAGCGCCGGCAAAGGCGTAAAATGTCGCGCCGGTCAGTCCCAGCACGGAGAGGACGTGGAGAATATGCAGGGCGTTGAGCTCAGATGGATTCATGGCGCTGGTGAAAATAAAAAGTGGCACCCCGCCTGTGCCGTGCGCCCAAAGGCTCTGGTCCTTTTTAAGTCTAGGTGGGAACTTCGGCGGCGACGTTTGCTTTCCGATTTACGGCCTAGCAGTTGTCACCGTCGGTTCGGCTCCCGAAAAGAAGCAAAGGCAAAGAGCGGTTATTGAAAGCACTCGAACACTACAGGGTGCCGACCACAAATTAGGCCCGCCCCAGACCCCGTCAAACGTGAATGCAGATTTTGCCGGTCCGAATTTGCTTGCCCGACTCCGGCCGAGGCGTATGCGGGCGCAGCGTATGGTTCACCATCTGAGGTCGTCGGTCGGACGCTTACGGTGCGCAGATCGTTGACTGCACAAAAAAGGAGCCCGCCATGCCGGCGGGCTCCTTGAAAACGGCCATCTTACGGTGCGATGGTCAGCCCGGGCTGCCCAGTGGTGGCTTCCCTGCTCGCGAAGTCGACCAAGCCGTTAACATCGGTCACATTGTTGATCAGCTCGAAGGAAACAACCTTGTTGCCGGCGGCCCGTTGCGCTTGCACGTAACTTGTCACGTCGAAGTTATAATAGATTCCGACCGTGGTCGAAACGTTGAAGCTGCCGATCTGGGTGCCGGCCGCCGGGGCGTTGTTCCAGGTAATGGTCGATTCGAGCCAGCTCGTCGTGGGTTCCTGGTAAACCGTAATGGTTCGGCTCGCGGTCGAACCGGTGCCCACAACGTACAGGTTGATGACCGCACTGCTCACGGTGGGCATTGAAGTCGTGTCGAAGGTGAGATACACGTGCCGATTGTTGTTCACGACATCGTTTTTCACCCTGATCGTCGTCGCTCCATTGAAGTTTGTGTTGGCATAAGTTCCATCCCGAACCGCAGCGTTTTGGGTCGGGAGTAATGTGCCGCCGCCAGAACTCGCGAAACCCAGGTAGTTGAGGTTCCATATGCCACCGCCGGTGTCCTGGTTAAGGGTCAGGATTTGCTGGCCTGCCGGCAGGGTCACGCTGGCCGTCACCGTGGCCCAGGTTTGATAGCCACCCGTCGCAGGAACGTTGACGTTACCGCTCAGGTTCGTACCCGAGGAATTCGACAGATGAAAGGCATCCGTCACCGCGTTCGGAGCGGCGACGCGGAAGCTGACGGTGTAAGTGCCGGCCGCAGCCACATTGACCGTATATTTAAACCACTGGCCGGGGCTTTCCCATCCCACGTCAACGCCGCCGCCCGTGTCTGAGCAGACTTCCAAGTCAACGCCATCGGAACGATAGCCATTATCCGTGCCATTGATTGAAGTGACATTGTAGGCGACGCCCTGGCCACCCGTGTCATAGTTTTCGGCCTGGACCGTGCCGGGAATCGGGGCCGGGGTGCCGCCGTACGCACCCTCACCGATCGTGTAGGTGGCGCTGGTGATGTTGCTGTCAGTCATGCCGCTCTCGTAGGCAATGGCTTTGAGGGTTGTGGTGCTGCTAATGTTCACCGGCCCGGAGTAAAGCGTGCCAACGGTTTCAGAAGGCGTGCTGCCATCTGTCGTGTAGCGAATGGAGGCACCACCGGTCGTTGAAGTGATGCTTATATTTTGTGCGCTGCCGTAGTTGCCGCCGCCGGGACTGAAAGTCGGCGCGGCGACTTGATTACCGAGGCCCATGCGAGAAAGGATGGTCGCATAACTTGTGCCGGCTGTCGCCATGAGAATGGTGTCGCCGCTGCTCGTCGTTATGCTGAAGGTGGTGCCCGACACGGTGCCGGTATCAGTACCATTCCGATAGACTTCAACCGATTGGCCCGGCCATGGATTGCTAAACACGGCCGTCTTGCCCTGCTGGCTGATAAGTCTCACATATTGAACCGTATTGCCGCTTCCCGTTACTTGGGCTGAAATCAGGAAGGCGCCATCTGCCAGCAAATCACCGAAGGTCGCGGTCGTGTTGCTTGGCCAGTCGTTGAACAGGCGAAGGGTGCCCTGGCATGACTGCAGAAGCATTTCGTCAACAGTTCCTGGAGCAATATTAACGTCTTCGATTCCCCCGCCGCCGGTGTGGAAAGCCATATTAGGATAAGCACTGTTGTTGATTTCCGAGTCCAGATTGCTGAGGATCGTGGAGGCTGGGTAGTCGATGCGAGCCGCGATAGGATACGCCAGGCAAGCGTGGCTCTCCGTCCAGCAGTTGAGCTGGGTAAACGTGTTCTGGGCTTCCGTGAGAAGCGTCGAGCTGCTGCCCGTGCCCAGTTGGGCGCCAGGATAGGCAAATTGCAGGACTTTGGCGTTGTTT
>DATMLS010000005.1:0-19659 GCA_035569995.1 Opitutaceae bacterium
CGGCTGCGGCACGCCGATCGACTGGTGGGCGGAGAGGAGCGCGGTGAGGTTCGCATCGACGCTGCCGAGCAGCATCGCGGCCCGGCAGTAGTTGAGCTGCGAGAGGCCGAGTCCGCCGTATTCCTTCGGCACCTTGATGCCGAATGCGCCCATCTGCGCCAGCCGCTTGATCAGGGCGTCGGGAATTTCGCCGTCGGCGTCGATCTGATCGGGATCGACCTCGTTTTTCAGGACGTTCGCGAGTTCGGTGAGGAATGCCTGGCCGGCTTCGACGTCGGCCGGCGGCTGAAGGGGAAAGGGATAGACCTGGTCGAAGGAAAGCCGGCCCATGAACAACGCGCCGGCGAAGCTCCGCCAGCTGCCGGCGCTGCGGGCGGCCTCGGTGAGCTCGAGGGCGTCGCGCTGCGCGCGATTCATCTTCGAGGTGTCGATGATCGACTCGGGGTCGCGCTCGGCTTCAGGTGTTGGAGTTGGATTCATTTTTTTAACCGCTGACGAGCGCCAATGTCTTCAAGCCTTAACCACAAAGGCACGAAGCGCACAAAGAAAACATTTTTTAACCACTTATTGGCACTTATGATCACTGATGGACGGCAGAAAACTTTTTTAACCGCTAATTTTCGCTAATCGGCCCGCCTTCGCTAAAGCTATGGCGTGGCAGGCACTAATATTTTCGGATCGAGTATTTTAGCCACGAGGGATCACAAAGATCATAAAGAAAACCTCTCTGAGTGCTTTGTGTTCTTTTGTGGCCAAAGCATCTGTCAGTAAGGTTTTTTTCCGCGGATGGCACCCTCCTTCGCTCCGGGAGCTGCGAAGGGCAGGCGGATTGGCACGGATATTCGGAGGCTGCTGAAAAACGCTGCTGGCCGTCGTTGCGAGCAGGAAACGCTGCAGCAGTGTTTCTGCTCGCAACCCGACGGCCAGCACGGCGTTGCCGTGTGCTGCGTTCGCAGCACAGTTTTTCAGCAATCTGAACCAAACCAATAAGTGTCTATAAGTGGCCATCAGTGGTTAAAAGTGGATCGTATCCGTGATCATCCGTGGAATCCGTGGTCGAAGCTGGGGGTTGGTAGTTGGTAATTTGGATTTGGTAATTGGTTCGGAATTCGTCACTGGTCATTGGGAATTGGTCATGGGTCATTCCGGGGCGAGTTCGGCGAGCCATAAAACGTTTTTCCTTCACTCGCCATTGTCCGCAGGCGTTCGCAGGGGAAGAAGTAGGGCGCCACGTCGCGGGTGAGCGCTTCCAGGCGGGCCACAATTTTACTGAGTCCAATCGCGTCCGCATGGCGCAGGGGTCCGCCGCGGAAGGGCGCCCAGCCCGTTCCCATGATCATCGCAAAATCGATGTCCTCCGGCGCCTCGACCACGCGTTCGTCGAGCACGCGCGCGGCTTCGTTGATCATGATCAGCACCATCCGGTCGAGTTGCGCCGTGGCCATCGGACTGTGGGAGGCGCCGACCGCCTGGAGGGATTTCGCCTCCGGGTTCGGCGTTTCTTTCTTTCCGTTGTGGCGATAGAAGCCGCGGCCGGATTTTTTCCCGAGCCAGCCGCGGGCGATCATTTTTTCCAGCGTGTCACTGACCGGCACCGGCTCGTGGAGGCGGTGCTCGAGGTCTTTCGCGACGTGCTGCGCGATGTCGAGCCCGACCTCGTCGCAGAGCCGCAACGGCCCCATGGGCATGCCGAAATCGAGCATCACCTTGTCGATGGCTTCGATCGGCGTGCCTTCGTTGAAGAGGTTCACCGCCTCGACCAGGTAGGGCAGGAGGATGCGGTTCACGATGAAGCCGGGCCGGTCGTTGGCGATCACCGGCAGCTTGCCGAGGGCCTTGGCGAATTGCAGCGCGGTGGCGATCGCCTCCGACGAGGTGCGCGGGCCGCGGACGATTTCGACGAGTTGCATCCGGTGCACCGGGTTGAAGAAATGGATGCCGACGACGCGCTCGGGCCAGGTGAGCACCGAGGCTATCTCGTCGATCGAAAGCGCGGAGGTGTTGGTGGCGAGCACGGTGTCGTGCCCGACCTTGGCCTCGAGATCGTGGAAAACCTGCTGTTTCAAGTCGAGCTTCTCGACGGCGGCCTCGATCACGAGGTCCACGCCCTTGAGCGACATGTCGGTGTGAACCGGAGTGATCCGGTCGAAGCCGGCGGTCGCCTCGGGCTGGGTGAACACGCGGTGCTTCACGGCGTCGGCATAAAGCTTTTCAATGTGATGCAGGCCGCGCGCGAGCGCGTCGGGATTCACGTCCTTCAACTGCACGGGAAAGCCGCGTGCGCTGATCCACTGGGCGATGCCGGCGCCCATCGTGCCGGCGCCGATGACGGCGGTCCGCTTGACGGGCGGGATCACCCGGACGGCGTACTCGGCGCCGGGCGCGGCGAGTTTTTTCGCGCGATCCTGCAGGAAGAAAACGTCCATCAGGTTGCGGCACTCGGGGGTGTGGACGAGCTGGAGAAAGGCGGCCTTCTCGCGGGCAAAGCCTTTTTCGAGTGGTTCGCCCACGGCCTGGGTGCACACGTCGATCGCGACGAGCGGCGCGGGATAGCAGCCGCGGGTCTTCGCGAGGACGTCACGGCGGGCGAACTTGGCGACGAGCAACGAAAAGGGAGCGCGGCTGGACAACGAGCGCATCCGGGCGCGGCGTTTTCCGCGGGCGAGCAGCTTCCGCGCGACATCGGACAAATATTCCGGGTGGGCGAGCTCGTCGACCAGGCCGAGCTTCAACGCCTGCGCGCCGACGATCTGCTTGCCGGGGAGAATCAAGCCGAGCGCGGCGGGCAGGCCGATGAGTTTCGGCAGGCGGGTCGAGCCGCCCCACGCGGGCAGGATGCCGAGCTGCGTCTCGGGCAGGCCGAGTTTCGTCGCCTTGTCGGTCGAGGCCACGCGCCAGTCGCACGCGAGCGAGAGTTCGAGTCCGCCGCCGAGGCACACGCCGTGGATGGCTGCGACGGAAGGAATTCCGAGCCGGCCCAGGCGCGTGAACACGCGGTGGCCCTGGTCGATGATGGATTCGAGCGCGGCTGCGTCGGTGTTTTGCCCGAGCGCATGGAGATCGGCGCCGGCGATGAAGATTTTCGGCTTCGCGCTGATGAGGATGACGCCGCGGAGGCCGGTTTCGTTTTCGAGGGCGGCGACGTGGCCTTCAAGCTCGCCGAGCGTGGCGGGATCGAAAATGTTGGCCGACGAGTCCGGGCGGTCGAACGTCAGGAAGCAGATGCCGTCGTCGGAAGTGGTGCGAGTTATATTCACTGATGGGATGAGATTTTTTTGGAACCACTAATGCGCACTAATCGGCACTAATATTTTCGGATCGGATTTTTTTAACCGCGGATGAACCCGCCTTCGCCCTGAGTTTGTCGAACGGGCTACGGCGTGGCAGGCGCAGATGGACACGGATAAGGATCGGATTTTGAACACGAAGGTCGCAAAGGCCGCAGAGGGATCCATACATTCGAACCACGGATGATTCAGATTTTTTAACCACTTATTGGCACTTATGGACACTGATAGGCTGCTGGAAAACTGTGCTGCGTTCGCAGCACACGGCCGCAGGCCGTGTTGGCCGTCGGGTTGCGCCAGAAAGCGCTGCCGCAGCGTTTTCTGATCGCAACGACGGCCTACAGTTGTTTTCCGCAGCCAATTCATATCAGCGGTAATCCGCGTGATCCGCGGAAAAAGCATCTCGGCCCGTTGAGGGCAACGGGCCCTACCAAAACCAGATTTCGTCAGCCTATTAGCGTTCATTAGCGTCCATTAGCGGTTAAAAACGGATCGAGTCCGTGGTTTGAAATCAATAAGTGAACATAAGTGTTCATCAGTGGTTAAAAGTGGATCGTATCCGTGATCATCCGTGGAATCCGTGGTCGAAGCTGATTCGCGTGTATTCGCGTTCATTCGCGGTTAAAAACGGATTGGTGGTTTGAAGTTGGGCATTGGTCATTTTCAGGTCGCTTCCAGCCACAGCGCTCCGCCTTGGCCGCCGCCGACGCAGAGGGTCACGAGCGCCCGGCGGGCCTGCCGGCGTTGCAGTTCCTTCAGCGCCGTCAGCACCAGGCGCACGCCGGTCGCGCCGACAGGATGTCCAAGCGCGATGGCGCCTCCGTTGACGTTGAGAATTTCATTCGGGATTTCGCCGAGCACGATACTGCGTCCGAGGTGCTTGCGGTTGAATTCCGGCGACACCGCGGCGGCGGAGCAGGCGAGCAGCTGGGCGGCGAAGGCCTCGTTGATTTCGATCAGGTCGGCATCCTTCAGCCCGAGTCCGCTGAGTTTCTGCGCTTTCGCGATCGCGTAAAGGGGACCGAGGCCCATCCGCGCGGGCTCGCAGCCGGCATACGCATAATGGACGAGCTGGCCGAGGGGAGTGAGCCGGGTGCGCCGCAGGGCCGACTCGCTCATCACGAGCATGGCGACCGCGCCGTCGGTGACCTGCGAGGCGTTGCCGGCGGTGACGGTGCCGCCGCGTTTTTCGAAAATGGGCCGGAGCTTGGCGAGCGCCTCGATGGTCTGGCCGGCGCGGACGCCGTTGTCCTCGGTGACGTTCACGGGCGCGCGGGTGCCGCGCGGATAAACCGGGCAGGTTTCCTCGACGAACTTCTCCCTGGCTGCAGCGGCGCGCTGGTGCGATTGCAGCGCAAACTGGTCCTGCGCCTCGCGGGTGATGTGCCAGTCGCGCGCGAGGATCTCGGCGGTCTGGCCCATGTTGCAGCCGCAGACCGGATCGGTGAGGCCGAGCACCAGGCTCACGCGCGGCGCGAAATCCTTGGGACGGAACCGCAGGAGCGCGGCGGCCTTCTGCGTGAGGTTCTTCGCCTTCGACAGCGTGCCGAATTTTTTCGCGGCGCTGTCGTTGTAGAGCAGCGGATAACGCGACATGCTCTCGGTGCCGCCGACGAGGAAGATGTCGCCGCGGCCGGCCGCGATTTTTTCCGCCGCCTGGGTGATGGCCTCGAAGCCCGACGCGCAATTGCGGTGCACGGTGATGGCGGGGACGCTCTCTGGCACGCCGGCGCGGAGGGCAATGACGCGGCTGACGTTGGCCGCATCGGCCGGCTGGCCGACGCAGCCGAAGATCACTTCGTCGATCTGCGCCGGGTCGATGCCGGTCTGGGCGAGGACGGCGGCGGCGGCGGTGCGGCCGAGATCGACGGCGTCGACGCCGGCCAGGGCGGTGCCCATCTTGCAGAAGGGCGTGCGCACGCCGGCGACGAGGTAGAGCGGTTCTCTCATGGGCGCGCCTCCTGCGGTTGCGCGGCTTTCGGCCGGTGGTCGACGACTTTCTCTTCCTTGAGCGCGACGCCGACTTTCTGCAGCGTTTTCATTTCGGCATCCGGGTGGAAAACGATTTTGTTCGGCCGGATTTCGAATTGCGCCTGCAGCACCTCGCGCAAGGCGTTTTCGACGGTCGCCTCAGGCGTGTCGGCGATGCGCGTGAGATGCAGGACGATTTCGTCGAGCTCGAGCGGGTCGTCATGGGCCTTGCGGAGCTCGATCTGCCACGAGCCGAGCCCGGGGACGTCGTCGAGTGCGTGTTCGAGCTCGTTGAAGTCGACGATGGTGCCCTTGATTTTTTGGAAACGCAGCGCGCGAAATTCGGAGACGCGCGAAATGCGGCCCATCAGCCGCGGCAGCGTGCGGCCGCAGCACGGGCAGGTTTCCCAGGTGAGTCCGTTTTCGATCAGGTCGCCGGTGCGGTAGCGCAGCACGACCGTCCCGCGCTGGTCGAGCGGAGTCCAGACGATCTCGCCGCGCGTGCCGTCGGGGACGGGCGAGCCGGTCTCGGGATCGACGACCTCGACTATGCCCATATCGGGATAAAGATGATAGCCGGTGGGAGTGCCGGTGGGCGGGACGGGGCACTCGGTCCAGGCGAGTTTTGCCTCGGTGAAGCCGTACGTCGCCATGACCTGCACGCCGGGCGAGCCGAGCTGCTCGCACATGGCGGCGAGCTTGCGGCGCGTGCCGTCGGCGACCTTTTCGCCGCCGAGGCAGATGATGCGCACGCCCGCGAGGCGGAGCTTCTCGTCGATCGCCTGCTGCAGCACGTGGTAGATGAACGTCGGCATGGCGACGAGGATCTGCGGCTTCAGTTTCAGGATGGCGCGGAGGTTGCCCTCGGTGCCCATGCATTTGCCGCCGCCGGTCGAGAGGGTGAAGGTGTTATGTTCGAGGCCGGCGAAGTGCATGCCCCAGAACGCGAGGTGCGGCGCGAAGGGAAACATGTTCAGCATTCGCTCCTCGCGCGTGACGCGCCCGATGCCGGTGATCCGGTCGCAGCCGATGGAGAGATTGCGGAGGTCGTGCTGGGTGTAGAGAAACGGGACCGATTCGGTCGAGCGACCGGTCGTCGCGGTCATGAAAGTTGGCCGCCACTCGCGGTCGAGCTCGTCCTTCACGCGGGCGCGTCCGCGCAGGAGCGCGCGGGCGATGACGCGCGGGCGGGCGGCGAGTTTTGCGGGATCGGGGATGAGGGCGAAGCCGAGCGCGCGCTGCGGGTTTTCGGGCGTGGGCAGCAAGTCTTCCTTCGCGGTGAACGGAAGTTTTTGCAGGTCGCCGACCGAATGGAAATCACCGGCCGACAAGCCGAGTTTCGCGAAGAGGGTGCGATAGTGCTCTGAAAACGGCAGGACGCAGTCGCGCAGGTAGCGGTGCAGCTTGCGGCCCTGCAGGGCGCGGCCGGTGTCGCGATCGAGACTGTGCCAGTGGGTGGTGAGTGAGGTGATCGACATCGTCAGAACTTAGGTGAATTCAGATGATGAAAGGGGAGGTGGATTCCATGGCCACCGGTTTGGCGGTACTTCCGGCCGGCGCTGCCGGCGTCGGTGGAGGTGGCAAACCGAGGAAAGTGGCGATTTCGGCGAGCCGGCGGTTTCCATCCTGTTCGCCGACGGACATGACCTTCCGGATATAGAGCGGCTGAAACAGCAGGGTGGCGATAAAGTCGGACCGGTTGGTCTCGTGCGTGCCGAGGCCGCGCACGATGTGGCGGAAGGTGCCGCGCAGCTCCGATTGGAATTCGTTGGCCATCGCGCTGAGATCCTGGGACGGACGAATCAGCAGCACTTCCATGGGATGGAGTCCGAGTTGGCTGCGATCCGGATGGGTGGCCATGAGTTTGTTGGCCAGCCGGAGTTCCATCGCGTCGCGGTCGAGCGTATCGAGAAAGATCGAGTTGAGCAGCAGGCCGATGATGGTGGCGGGCGGCGGATATTTTTCCGGCGGCAGTTCGGCTTCGCAGTGGCCCGGCTCGAGGAGGGTCGAGATGGCGAGGAGGCGATCCGCGCCGAGGTGAATGGCCGGAGCCAGCGGGGAGACCAGCCGCACTCCGCCGTCACCATGCCATTCGTCCCCGAGGCGCACCGCCGGAAAAACCAGCGGCAGGGCGCACGAGGCCATGATGTGATCGATGGTGATCTGCGCGGACACCCCGCGCTGGGATGGGCCTTCCCAGGCCACGATATCTTTTCCCTGGATCCAGGTCACGGATTCCCCGGTCGGGTAACTGGTCGTGATGATGCCCAGGGCCGAAAGCTTGCCGCTGAGGATGTTCTGATCGATCCCGCGCAACACGCCATCCTCCGTCTTGAGCGCGCGGTGCAGGAATTTTCTCAACGGGGAGGTGTTCACCAGCGCATGCGTGGAAGATCCGACGCGCACACCGCCCGAGATCAGCCGGAGACCCCAGGACAGCACCTTCAGGCTGAGATGGTGAAACTCCGTGTGGAACACATCGTCGATCGTGAGGCCCTCCCAATCCTTCACCAGCTCCTCCACGGCGTCCGGAAAATTGGAAGGACTGCTGGCGAGGAGCGAGGCGTTGATCACGCCCGCCGACACGCCGGTCAAAATGGGAAACGTCAGATCCGGATAGGCCCGGGAGAGACTGCGCAGCACGCCCACCTGGTAAGCGGCACGCGCACCGCCACCGGTGAGCAACAGAGCGGTTTTTAATGGCGCGCCCATGGGGATTTGGGATTTTCGGATAACTCGTAACTTCTTCTCTCTACGGAAGCTAAACTAACGCCAAAGCGGCCGTTGGCAAGCTCACCCCACTTATATCGCGGCTTTTTTTAACCACTAAAACTAGTTTGCAATAAATATATAGCCGCGGCTTTTATTATTTATAATTTGACGAAGCCGGCCGGTCAAAAACCGATTAAATCCAATTAATATAATCAGCAAACCAAAGGGCGTATAACTTTGAAACTACGTGAAAAGAGGACACACTTATATTATCAAAATACCCCTTAAAAAATGCGTGTGGATTCTGGCCTGGTCGTGCCTTTTCTCCGCGGAGGCGCGGAGCGACACGGCGGCCCTGCCACCGGAACCCGGCTTTCTTGGCTTCATGGACCGGCTGCCGGAATTTGTTAATACCAACCTGCCTTTTTTCGCCCCGCGCGGCTCGTATTGGTTCTACGCCCGGCCGCGGATTGGCGATCCCTTCAAGGGAAAATATTTTCGCCTGGACGCGGGGATGTGGGTGAAGGTGACGAAGTCCGTCGACTTCAATATCGGCGCCCAAAGCTTCGTCTGGCGCGACCAGACCGTGAACGACGCGACGCGCTGGGGATTTAATGGCGCGACCACCGGCATAAAATACAACCGATGCCTGTCCGGGCCGATCGGCACCGCCATGAGCGTCGGCGTGAATTTTTCCACGCCGATCGACCGGCCGCCCCCCGCGCTGTCCGACGGATTTCGCCGCACGGATCCCTTTCTCACGTACACGCGGCCGCTTTCCGTGCGCCTGCACCTCGTCGGCTTTGCCAGCTTCGGCGCCGACATGCTCGCCCATACATCCCTGCCCAACAGCTATGGGAAGAATGCGCTGCATTCAAATTCCCTGAACGGCGCGGTGGGCGCGACGCGCGAATTCAAGTGCTTCACCGTCACGACCTCCCTGAACGCCGCCACCACCGCCCTGATGAGCAAGCATGCGCTCCAGGTCTTCAGCCTCAATCCCGAGGTCACGATCCCGGCGGAAAATATTTTTCCCAGGCTGTGCGCCAAGCTGCCGCACTGGCATATCAACCTGAACCTGTCCGCGCATGCGATCACGGGACCCGATGGCCAGCAGTACGGCGTGAGTTCCTCGGTGAGCGTGAATTTCACATCGCGCCCAGGGCATTAGCGCGGCGCGCTGCGCGAAGTACCAAGTATCGGGTTCCAATTAAGAAGAGCGCGCTCCGCGCGAGCGCTGAACTACCAGCAGATGCTTTTGCCACAAAAGAACACAAAGCACTCAGAGAAATTTTCTTTATGATCTTTGTGATCCTTCGTGGCTAAAAAATCTGATCTGAATCTGCGTCCATCCGCGGCCGTGCCATCCGTAGCCTTGGCGAAGGATGGTTAAAAATGGATCGACCTCCGTGCTCTCTGCGCCCTCCGTGTTAAAAAGGTTCGGTGTTTGGTTCTTGGAAGGGATTCGTGCCTGCCCTTCGAAGCTCGGAGAGCGAAGTAGGGTTCATTCGCGGTTCTCAAAGTCAGAAGAACCAATCCTGGTCAGCGGATGCCTTGAAGATCGCCCCGACGAATCGCTCGAGCTCCAAATTGAATTTCACGATGAGGTGATCCGAGCCGGGGGTGAGTCCGTAGCCCACACCGAAATTATATTCCAGGCCGTGCGGCAGCTCGCCCCAAATGACGGGAAAGAGGTAATGTTGCTGGTCGTTGATGGGGTCGGTCTGGTCGAGCAGTCCCGCGCCGCCGTAGAATTCCACGCCGGGCGAAAGTTGCCGGGTCCAGCGGTAGTGCAGGCCGGCGACGTAACCGAACTCGAATCCCTGGTTATGACCGGCCCCGGCCAGGACTTTTTCGAACTTCGGATTGGCCATGATCGAAAGCCGCCCGAAGTCCTTCTCGAGAATCGGCCGCAGCTCCAGTTCGCGGGCCGCATCGTCGAACTGCGGGGTTTGGTGGGATTCCAGCTCGACGTACCAGCCGATATCCACGGGCAGGACATCCTGGTCGAACAATCTTCCGCGCAACCGAAACTTGTTGCCGGCATACTGAAACCCGTGGCCGTTGGGCTGGGCCATGGTGAGGTAAAGCGCAGCCTCGATCCGGTCGGTGAGACCGTAAGTGAGTTCGTACGAGTTATACCACAGCTTATCGCTGGGGAAAGCACCCTTGGCCGTGCCCTCGCCGCCGACGTCATGACCACGGGCCACGACGGCGTTGCCGGTTTCGAGTTCGGCCATGCCTCTCTGCGTGGTGGAGTAGGGATAGACCTCGAATTCCCAGGGATCGACCTGCGCGGAGCACGTGGCGCAGGCCACGAACATCCAACATCCAACATTCAACATCCAACGTCGAAGGCTCTTTGAACATTCAACATTCAACGTCCAACGTTCAACATCCAAGGCGGAACAGAAATTAGCAGATAGGGAGCGGAATTTGAGGATTGAAAATTCGACGTTCACTGGGTGGAGGGAGTTGAGCGTTGGATGTTGAACGTTGAATGTTGAATGTTCGCGGAGTCTGCGGACTCCGCGACGATCACTCCTTCCGGCACGTCTGGGTGAAAATCGTCGAAGAAGTCGTAACTGCCGGCGCGGAGGGCGGGCAGGCGCACGGCGATCGACTCGCCGGGTTCGATCACTTTTTCGCGGTTGAGGCTGAAGCTCTCGAACTCGATCTTTTCCCGGCTCGAATTCACCACCTTGATTTGCAGCGGCTGACCGGCGGGAACCACCAGGGTTTGCGGCGAGAAATGATGGTTGGAGAAATCGATTTCAGGGAGTTTCCCCGGAATATTTGAAGGAGAGGCGCCTTGGAATGAAACAGTTAAGGCAATGAATGATAACAGCTTGATTGGCATTTTGGTCAGGATTACTTGATGCGACTGAGTATCACTCGCATTTATAGCGCTGTCAAGCTTCGGGTGATTCGGTACTAGATTTAACCACGGATTACTCGGATAAACACGGATCCGGATTTTGAACACGGAGGTCGCAAAGGCCGCAGAGGGATCCATACATTCGAACCACTGATGATTCGGATTTTTTAACCGCGGATGGACGCAGATGAACGCGGATACGGATCGGACTTTTTTGCCACAAAGGAGCACATGGATCATAGAGAAATACTCTTTGAGTTCTTTTGTGGCCAAAGCATCTGCTGGTACTTGGTCGTTCGCGCGGAGCGCGCTCTTGTTACTTGTCACTTGATACCTGTTACTTCCGTCTGTCTTCCTGTTGTCATGAGTGACGTCTCCGCCCCGGCGCACCGATCCATCGCCCGCGAAGTTTTGCAGCCGGCCGTGATCGTTGGCGCGCTGGGTTACTTCGTCGATATCTACGATCTCCTGCTTTTCAGCATTGTCCGCAGCGCCAGCCTGACGGACCTGGGTTGCGCGGGCGACCAGCTCGTCAGCCGCGGCCTCATGCTGCTGAATTTTCAAAACGTGGGCATGCTGGTCGGCGGAATCATCTTCGGTATCCTCGGGGATCGTTTTGGGCGCGTCGTTTTGCTGTTCGGTTCGATCCTGCTTTATTCGGTGGCCAACATTGCCAACGGCTTTGTCCACACGATCGATGCTTATGCGGTGTGGCGGTTCATTGCGGGCGTCGGCCTGGCCGGCGAACTGGGCGGCGGCATCACGCTGGTCTCCGAGATGCTGTCGAAGGAAGCGCGCGGCTATGGCACCATGATCGTGGCGACGGTGGGGGTGCTGGGGGCGGTCCTGGGCGGACAAGTGGCCGGCCACGTCAACTGGCGCACGGCCTATTTCATCGGCGGCGGACTCGGGCTGGCGTTGCTGGCGCTGCGCGTCAGCGTGGTCGAGTCGGGCATGTTCCAGCAGATGCGCGCCCGGAGCGAACCTGTATCCCGCGGGAATTTTTTCGCGTTGTTCACCAGCTGGGCGCGGGTGGGGAAATATCTCCGCTGCATTTGCATCGGCCTGCCGACCTGGTTCGTCATCGGCATCCTCGTCACTTTTTCGCCCGAGATTGCCCGGGCCCTGCGCATCCAGGGCGCCATCACGGCGCTCCACGCGGTGCAATTTGCCTATCTCGGCCTGGCCCTCGGCGGTTTTGCCAGCGGTTTTCTCAGCCAGATGCTGGGCTCGCGGAAAAAAATCGTTTTTGGCTTCATCCTGCTCACGCTGGCCGCGCTGGCGGCGTATTTCCTGGCGGGCGGACAAAGCCCGGCGGTGTTTTATGCGATCATCCTGCTGCTGGGTTTTGGCATCGGCTACTGGGCGGTGTTCGTGACCATCGCCGCCGAGCAGTTTGGCACGAACATCCGCGCGACGGTGGCGACGACCGTGCCGAATTTCGTGCGGGGCTCCGTCGTGCCCATCACGATCGGGTTCAATTTTTTCCGGGGCTGGCTTGGGGTCATTCCTGGCGCGATCCTGGTCGGCCTCATCTGCATCGGCCTCGCGCTGTGGGCGCTGCGCGGGCTCGAGGAAACGCACGGCAAGGATCTGGATTACATGGAGATGATATAGGTAAGTGTCAGGTAACAAGTACCATGTATCAGGAATCGGAAATCCGGTGCTTATCTTGGAACTTGGTCCCTGATACTTGTTACTTCGGCCCCGATCAGCGGGGGGGCGGACTTGACTCTGGCGGCGAAGAAAGTATACCTTTTATGGTGAAAAGGACTTACACGATCAAGGAGGTGCAGCGCAATATCGCGGCGGTGGTGCGCCAGGCCGAGGGCGGCGGCCTCGCGACGATCACGCGGCATGCCAAGCCGGTGGCGTTCGTCATCGGCGCCGAGCGGCTCACCGCCATCGCCGAGACGATGGAGATCCTGGCCAATCCGAAGGCGATGAAGGCCATCCGCGATGCGGAAAGCGGCAAGGGCAAGTGGTATTCGATCGATGATTTGCTCGATTGAACTACAAACTCAAAATCAGCCCGCAGGTGCGGGAGTTCCAGGCCGTGCTTGGACTGCAGCACCGGCGGGCGGTCAAGCAGGCCATTCGCGATCTGGCCAGGGAGCAGGGCGACATCCGGGCGTTGCGCGATGAGTTGTCCGGCTACCATCGGCTCAAAATCGGGCGCCACCGGCTAATTTTTCGTTACCTGCCCGGGCGCATCATTGAATGTATTTTTATCGAGGAGCGGAGGCTGGTTTATGAAATGTTCGAATCGGAGATGAGCCGCATCATCGGCGCGGAGTGAGCTTTTAGCCAACCACTCCTGACTCCTGATACTTGAAAACTTGATACCTGATACTTTCCGATGACGGTTTGCCTTTGGGTGGGCGACAAATAATTTGCCTAACCATGAGCGAGAATTCGTCGAACGATCGACCCGGCCCGGTGCTGCTGTACGACGGCGAGTGCGGGTTGTGCAACCGGACCGTGCGGATGCTGCTGCGGCTCGACCGGCGCGGCGTGCTGCGTTTCGCGGCGCTGCAGAGCGAGCCGGCGCAGGAATTTTTACGCTCGCACGGATTGCCGACGGAGGATTTCAGCACGCTCGTGCTCGTGCCCGATTGGGCGCGGCGATCGGAGCCACGCTTTGCGGTGCGGACCGATGGGGTCGCCGGTGCGTTGTGGATGTGCGGTGGCGGGAGTCGCGTGCTCGCGGCGTTCTTGTATTCAATTCCACGGTTCGTGCGCGACCCGATGTACAAATTTGTCTCGCGCACCCGCTACCGTTTTTTTGGTCCGTGGCGGGAATGTCCGCTGCCGCGACCGGAGTGGAGAAAACGATTTCTAGAGTAGTTTAACCACGGATATCACGGATTAGCACGAAGGGCCCCCAGATTATTTTAACCGCGGATGAACACAGATAGACGCGGATATTTCGGATCGGATTTTGAACACGGAGGTCGCAGAGAACGCAGATGGGAGATGTTTTGAGGCTGCTGGAAAACTATGCTGCGTTGCAGCACACGGCCGACGGCCTACAGTTGTTTTCCGCAGCCTGCTGATATCCGCGTTAATCTGCGTCCATCCGCGGTTAAAACTCCAATCCTTATCCGTGATCATCCGTGCAATCCGTGGTCAATTTTTCTTCAGTGGTTCGCGGATGAGCAGCGACAGCACGACAGACACGGCCAGCACGGTGGCGATGACGCCGAGCGAATGGGCGGTGGAAATCTCGAACCAGTGCGCGGCCAGCATTTTCACGCCGATGAACACGAGGATGACGGCGAGGCCGGGCTTGAGGAAGCGGAAGAGCTGCATCACTCCGCTCAGCGCGAAATAGAGCGAGCGCAGGCCGAGGATGGCGAAGATGTTCGAAGTGAGGGCGACGAAGGCGCTGCCGGTGATGGCGAGCACGGCGGGCAGCGAATCGAGCGCGAAAATGAGGTCGGTCGTCTCGACGACGAGCAAGACGAGGAGCAGGGGCGTGGCCACGCGCCGGCCGGACTCGCGGGTGAAAAATCTGGGGCCGTCGCAATTGGCGGCGACGGGAAAAAAGCGGCGAAACAACCGCACGGCGGGATTTTTATCGGGATGGATTTCATCCGCGGATTTTTTCGGCCAGGCCATCTTCGCGCCGGTATAGACGAGAAACGCGCCGAAGAGATAGATCACCTCGTGAAAGCGGTGCAGCACGCCGACGCCGACGAGAATGAAGGCGCTGCGCAGGACCACGGCGCCGATGATGCCCCAGAAAAGCACGCGGTGCCGCCAGGCAGGAGCGGTTTTGAACCAAGCGAAGACGAGGATGAACACAAAAATGTTGTCCACGCTCATGCAGAGCTCGACGAGGTAGGCGGCGAGAAACTGCTGGGCGGGCTCGGCGCCGAGCCAGGACCAGAGCAGGGCGTTGAAGGCGAGGGCGAGGCCGACCCACACGCCACACCAGGCGAGGGCTTCGGGCAGGCGCACGTCGCGCGCGCCACGGCGAAAAAGGCCGAGGTCGAGCGCGAGCAGGGCGGCGATGAAGGCGAAAAACGCCGTCCAAGCCCACCCTGGCAGCGGCGTCACGGCATTGAGGGCGGCGCAAAACACGATTCCAGCATGGCGAGGGTGGGTGCGCGGGTGCAAGCCCCTCGACGTGCTCGGGGCCTTGAGCTTGTCGAAATAGCCCAGGCCAAACGACCAACCACTAACACCTTTTTTTAACCGCGGATGGACGCAGATGAACGCGGATACGGATCAGATTTTTAACCACTAATTTTCGCTAATCGGCGCTAATTTTTTTGAACACGGAGGTCACGGAGAACACAGAGGGACCCGCCTTCGCTGAAGCTACGGCGTGGCATGCTGATGGGTTGCTGGAAAACTGTGCTGCGTTCGCAGCACACGGCCTACAGTTGTTTTCCGCAGCCAATTCTTATCCGCGTCTATTCGCGTTCATCTGCGATTAAAAACGGATCGAGTCCGGATTAGTGAAAATTAGGGTCCATTAGTGGTTAAAATCGGTTCGACTCTGTGCTCTCTGCGCCCTCCGTGTTAATAAGGGTTCGGTGTTTGTACTTGGGGCCCCTCGCGCCCAGGGCGCGCATAAAATTATCAGGAACTCTTTGACACATCCGCCGGGGCATTTTCACTGCGCAGGGATGAAGCGCCTGGTTTTATCACTGCTTTTTATCATGTCCGTCGCGTGGCCGACGGCCCGCGCCGCCGATAACGCGGTGACCGACCAATCCGCGGGCCCGCCGGCAAGCACGGCGGCCACGGCGACGCAGCCCGCCAATCCGGCGACGCCGGAAAAAAGCCATGCCACGTCCGACGACGAATTGAAGCGCGAGGCGGCGACGGTCGAGGCGCTGGCGCTTAAGCAAAACAAGCCCGCGGTCGCGGCAGCCACCGGCTTGATCGAGCGCGTGGTGGATTCGGTGCTCGAAATCTTCAACGTCGACGAGAACGGCAACGCCCTGACCCACTACGGCGTGGCGGCGTTTTTTCTCGTGATGACGCTGCTGTTCCGCCGTGTGATCTCGAAGTTCGTGCTCACGCGGCTGCGCAAAATGGGGGGAGGTTCGAGAACGGGGATGCGTCTCAGATTGCTCCCGGTGCTGGAAACCCCGGTCGGCGTGTTCGTGGGTTTGCTCGGCATCTTTTGCGCGCTCAATGCGCTCAAACTTTCGGAGCTGGCCCGCTATTACGTTGATCTCGCGGCGACCGTTTCCTTTTCGCTGGTCATTTTCTGGGGCGTGCTCCTTGCGGCCAACGCGCTGCTCGATTATCTGCACGAGGTCGCGACCAGACGGAATCTCGACATCGCCCCGTTCATGCCCTGGATCAAGAAAGCGCTGATCACGGGCTGCATCGTCTTTGGCGCCTTGCTGATCGCCCAAAGCCTGGGGGCGGACGTCAAAGCCTTTCTCGCCGGCCTGGGCATCGGCGGCCTGGCCTTTGCGCTCGCGGCGCAGGACACCATCGCCAACTTTTTCGGCTCGGTCGTCGTGGCCCTCGACCAGCCGTTCAAAATCGGCGAGACTGTGCAGATCGGTTCGACCACCGGCCTGGTCGAGGATATCGGCCTGCGCTCAACCAAGATCCGCGCGGCGGACAAGTCACTGGTTGTCGTGCCGAACAAGACGGTGGCGACCGAGACGATCAACAACCTCTCGCGTTTCACCCAACGCCGCGTGGAACAGGTCATCAACCTGACGTACGACACGACCCCGGAAAAAATGACGGCCATCGTCGAGGACATGCGCCAGATCATTTTGCGCGAACCGGACGTGGAGCCCGATTCGGTCATGGTCTATTTTCGCGACTACAACGCGGCATCGCTCGGCATCTGGGTGGTTTACCTGACGAAGGGGCCGGATGTGCAAAGACAGATGGCGCTGCGCGAGCGGATCAATCTCGCCTTTATGCGCGCGGTGGCGGTGCGCGGCCTGGCGTTCGTGTCCAACTCGCAGACGATCGTGTTCGATGGGCCGGTGGCCCGGCAGATCGCGGAGAAAAAAAGCTAACGCGACCCTGTTCAATTGCAGCTAAAGGTCGTGGTAGGCACGCACGTCATGCGGCGATTGCCACTCGTCCTGCAGGGTCTCCTCGACGGCGCTGGCGAAGATGCGATCGATGGAGCGGGCCTTCTGCAAATAGACCTGACCGCTCTTGTATTTGAAGGCCACCGAGTCGCCGGGCTTTACCCCGAGCGTCCGCCGCACGCGTTCCGGGATGGTCGCCTGGCTTTTGCTGGTGAGCCTGCTGATCGCGAGCGTTTGCATGACGAATAAGACAGCTATTATCGGTCTTGCTCAGGATCAAGCCTCGGCGGTTGGTTACGGATAATCCGTCCTGCCTCATGAAAAGCTGAATTCGAATTGTAAGCGCGTCAGGGACGACGCGCTCCACCTTTAATCCAAGATTGCCCTTGAAAACAAAAAGGCCGGGTGCGGGGCTCGGCCGGAAATTTCTATCGCAGTGAAGACAGCGGGAGATTTAGCCGCGGCGTTCCCAGCCGCCGCCACGTTCGCCCCGCTCACTCCGTTCGCCGCGCTCGCCCCGGTGGCCGTGATGGCCGCCGCCGCGTCCGCCGCCAAAGCCGCGGCGTTCACCGCCTTCGAATGAGCGGGCCGGGCGGTCTTCCTTCGGGCGCGCCTCGTTGACGGTGATGTTGCGGCCGTCCATGGAATAACCGTGGAGTTTCTCGATGGCTTGCTGGGCTTCCTCGGCCGTGGTCATGGCGAGAAAGGCGAAACCGCGCGAGCGGCCCGTGAATTTGTCGAAGATCAGGTCAACGGAAGCGACGGTGCCGGCCTGGGCAAACAGGTCCTGGAGGTCCTGCGCGGTGGTGGAGAACGGGATGTTTCCCACGTATAACTTGGTGTTCATCTGCTTGAATGTAGCCTGTGCTGATTCCGCCCGTTCCCGACTATCGAGTTTCAAATCATCAGCGAACCGGGGCTCACCTGACAATTCACCAAGCAGAGAAGTCAAATAGCAGGCGGGGCGCAAAGTGGCCGGGCCGCGGGGGCGAGGCAAGCGAATTTCAGGGTGGCGGCTGCGCGCAACTTGACCCGCGGCGCCAGATGGGTTTTAGTCTGCCCTCCCGAAATCCATGAATCCCGTGCCCGCTTTTCGCCGTTGTTCCGCGCTGCTCGCTTTGACCGTTGCGAGCATCGTGGGGACGAGCCTGCGCGCCGTGGAGCTGACCCCCAACTCGCCTTTTGCGCCGCCGCCGAGCAGCAATGCCGACGCCAACGCGACGACGCCCAATTCGCCTTTGGAGTTGCGCGGCATCCTCTCCACGCCGGATGGCAATAAATTCAATCTTTGCGACCAGGCCGGTCACATCAATGCCTGGATCGGCCTCAATGAGCCCGGTCAGCCGTTCGTGGTGCGCTCACAGGATATGGCCCATCTTCGCGTGACCATCGAGTATCAGGGCCGCGAACTCACGCTGTCCCTGGCACAGCCGAAAATCACGCCCATGGGTATGCAACAGCAAACCATGTCCATGCCGCAGATGGGGGGCATGCCGCCGCAGATGCAGCCAGGGTCGGTGAGCGCCAGTCCGCAAGATGAGCGGATGCGTCTCGAGCGGATCGCCGATGAAATCAGGCGCCGCCGGGCGATGCGCGCGGCTGCGCAGCAACAGCAGGAATCTCCTCCAAGGCCGCAGCTGCCGCCGCAGGATTGACGCCGGGTTGGGCTGCTGCCGCGGCGGTGGAAAAATTAGGGCGTGAAATTCCGAGACGGGCGCGTAACCTGCCCGTTCCGGCCGGTTCCGGAAGTGGACGCAGTTTTCACGACGGGCCGGTTGCACGCGCAGAATTCACCATGCTTACGACCACCCTGGCCGATGCGACTTACACGAATGGCAAGCTCATCCGGCGGCTCTTCGCCCTCGCGTGGCGCTATCGTCTGCGCTGCTTCCAGGTGCTCGGCCTGCAAATCGTGCTGCTGACGATGGGCCTTTTCGGGCTCAGCCTCACGGGCATCGGCATCGACTTCATCCGCCACAAGGTCGAGCACGTGCCATTGTCGCCCAACCAGCTCCATCTGGCGCTGCCGGACAACTGGCCCGCGCTCGATGTGCTCGCGCTGATCGGCGCCATCATCCTCGGTCTGGCCGCGGGCCGCGCCGTGCTCAATTATTGCTACAGCCTCCTGCTCAACCGCCTGACCCAGCAGGAGCTCGTGGTCCATCTGCGCGACGAGGTTTACCGCAAGCTGCAGCGGCTGAGCTTCCGTTTTTTCGATGCCAACACGACCGGCTCGATCATCACGCGCGTGACGGGCGACGTGCAGTCGGTGCGCATGTTTATCGAGCAGGTGCTGGTGCAGAGCGTGATCATGATCATCTCGCTGACCGTTTACATCATCTACATGGCGAGCCTTTCGCCGGGCCTCACGGCGGCGTGCCTGGCGACGACGCCGTTGCTGTGGGTGATGGCGGTGTGGTTCTCGCGCCGCATCCAGCCGAAATATGCGCGCAACCGCGAGCTGGTGGAGGTCATGGTGCAAAACCTGGCCGAGAGCATCCAGGGCATTGCCGTGACCAAGGCCTTTGGCCGCGAGGCCGAGGACCGCGAGAAATTCGACCGCAGCAACCAGGAAGTTTTCGACCAGCAGCGCGGCATCTTCTGGCGGGTGAGCTTGTTTTCGCCCGCGATCGGGTTTCTCACCCGCATCAACGTCATGGTCCTGCTCGGCTACGGCGGCTGGCTCGTGGCCCACGACCGCCTGCCGCTCGGCGCCGGCCTCGTCGTCTTCGCCGGCCTGCTCGACCAGTTCTCCGGCCAGGTCAACAACGTCGCGCAGATCGTCAAC
>DATMLS010000006.1:0-7061 GCA_035569995.1 Opitutaceae bacterium
CCTTCACCTCGGTGGCGCCCCACGAGAACTCGACCGCGACGGAAATTTTCTTTTCGGCAAAGTAGCGGCGCACCGTGTTGACGAGCTCGGTGGCGATGCGCTTGCCGGCCAGGTCCTCAGGCCGCTTGATGGACGAGGCCTCTGGCACGCAAAGCACCCAGCGGGACTTTTGCACCGAAGCCTTGCTGTAAATGAGATCGCACACCTCGACGACGTCGGACTCGTTTTCCTTGATCCAGTCGTAGCCGGTGAGGCCGCAGTCGAAGAAGCCATGCTCCACGTAGCGGCTCACTTCCTGTGCACGCACGAAGCGACCATCGAGTTCAGGGTCGTCGATCGATGGCGTATAGGAACGCGAACTCGAAGTGATTTTCCAACCGGCCTTGGCAAAAAGACTTTTAGTGGATTCCTCGAGACTGCCCTTGGGCAGGCCGAGCATAAGTAATGGTGCGGGTGCAGACACAGGGCCAAGGGAGCCGCCGCGCAGGGGTACGTTCAAGAAAATTCGCGGCAGGCCTCCTTGAAGACTAGCCGGTTACATGACGCTAAGTTTCTTTTGACAATTGGCAGATGAATTGTAAAAATGTAATTCAATTAGTTATAACACCCTATGTGCGCCGCCATTCGCTCTGAGCCCAAACCACTGATTCTCGTTGTTGAAGATGAAGAGGAGCTCGCCAAGCTCATCGCCATCCACCTCGAGGAAGCCGGCATGCAAACGCAGATTTACAATCGCTGCGCCCACGCCCTGCGTTTCCTCAAGCGCAACTTCGCCAATCTGATCCTTCTCGATGTAAACCTGCCCGACCAGTCGGGCTTCTCGTTGCTCGAGGAATTGTGGAAGAATGACATCAATATTCCGACAATTTTCCTGACCGGCAACGCGCTGGAAATGAACAAGGTCAAGGGCCTCGAACTCGGCGGCGACGACTACATCACCAAGCCCTTCGGCTACCCCGAGCTCATCGCTCGCATCCATGCCGTGCTGCGCCGCGCCGAGTCCAAGGGAGATTTTCACGTCACGAAAAACGCCAAGATCAGCGACGAGCCCTTCGATTTCTGCGGGGCGAAAATCGTGCCCGTTCGCCTCGAAGTGACGTTTCCCAACGGCACCGTGCAGAAGATTGGCCGCAAGGAACTCGGCATCCTCGCCCATCTCAACGAAAACCAGGGCGTGGTCATCACCCGCAAGGCGCTCATCCACGCGGTCTGGGGCATGCACGCCGACGTACGCAGCCGCTCGCTCGACCAATACATCGTGAAAGTGCGCGAACTCTTTAAGAACAACGAACTCGACCTCGGCTCCTTCCGCACCGTGCACGGCGTCGGCTACATCTTCGACCCACAGGGCGTTTCGACCGAAGGACGATAAAGCACCACGTCTGTTCGGTTGAGCTCACAATCGCTGTGAGAATCTGGTTTGTTTTTTTACTACGGATGGACACGGATCGCAGACATCCGTGTTTATCCGTGTAATCCGTGGTCGATTGAGTTTTAGACCCGCCCGACCACGAGCGAGGCGTTGGTGCCGCCGAACCCGAAACTGTTGGCCAGCGCAAAATCGACACGCTTTTCCGCGGCCGTACGGGGGGTGAAATTCAGCCCGAGCGCGGCACAGGCCGGGTCGAGATTATCGAGGTTGATCGTCGGCGGCACGACGCCGTGGTGAATCGCGAGCACCGCGGCGAACGCGCCCAGCGCGCCCGCCGCACCGAGCAGGTGCCCCGTCATCGATTTCACCGCACTGACGTGCAGCTGGTTTTTTCCCGCCGCAAAAAGATGCGCAATCGCCGTGGCTTCCTCGCCGTCGCCGCCCGGCGTGCTCGTGGCATGCGCGGAAACATAGCCGATCTGTTCCGGCGCGAGCCGGGCATCGTTGAGCGCGAGTTGCATCGCGCGGCGCGAACCTTCCGCCTCGGGTGCAAGCGAAGAGAGATGATGCGCGTCGGCCGTCGCGCCGTAACCCTGCAGCTCGGCATAGATACGCGCGCCGCGTTTTTTGGCGTGTTCCAGTTCCTCGAGCACAAAGACCACCGACCCCTCGCCCAGCACAAAACCGTCGCGATCGGCATCGTAGGGCCGCGAGGCTTTCTCCGGCGCGTCGTTGCGCGTCGAAAGCGCCTTCATCTGCGCAAAGGCGCCCACCGCCAGCGGCGTCACGACCGCCTCCGCCCCACCCGCAATCATCACGTCGGCCTCGCCGCGCTGGATGACGCGAGCCGCCTCGCCCAGCGAGTGGCCGCTCGTGGCGCAGGCCGAGGCCACGCTCATGTTGGATCCGCGAAAATCCAGCTCGATCGCGACCTGCCCCGCCAGGATGTTGGGCGCGGTCTGCAAAATGAAAAATGGCGAGATCTTCCGATAGCCGCCCTCGCGCCAGGTCTCGTGCATCGCCACGATTTCCGGCAGGCCGCCAAGGCCCACGCCGAGATTCACGCCCAGCCGCTCCGGCGCCAGCGCGGCGCGGACCGCATCGAGGCCCGAATCGGTGTAGGCTTCAATGGCGGCCGCAATGCCGAGGTGGGTAAAGCGGCCGAGCTTTTTCACTTCTTTCGGCGCGATGGCCGTGACCAGCGGCTGGCCTTGCGGGCCGCGCGGATGCAACGGTTGGGGCAACACGGCCGCCGGCTCGAAATTTTTCACTTCACCGGCAATTTGCGCGGTGCAGCCCGTCGGATCGAAGTGAGTGATGCGGGCGATGCCGCTGTGGCCCTCAATCAGTGCAGCCCAAGTGGCGGACGCGGAGTTGGCCAGCGGCGTGACTGCGCCAAGACCCGTGATGGCAACGCGACGATTTTGCATGCTATCTGTTAATGGACGCCTCTCGCCACAGACCGCAACGGGAATTTTACAAACAATAGCCCCACACAAGCCGGCTTTGACTTTGGACAGTCGCCTGTCTCTAATCGCCAACCTTTGACCATGCAGCAGCTCCACCCTTACTGGCGGATGGACTACATCGAGGCGCCACGCTACCCGGCCACGAAGAAGCCATTCACCGAGCTGCCTGCGCTGGGCGATGACCGCGCCGCCCTGATTGTCCATCGCTCGCCGTTGAGCTACCTTGTGCTCAACCGCTATCCTTACAATCCCGGCCACCTCCTCGCCGTCCCCTTCCGCGAAGTGGTCGAACTTGGGGAACTCAACGCCGCCGAGCGGGCCGATTTGATGGACATCATCATCACCGCCCAGGCGCTCCTGCGAGCCGCGCTCAAGCCGGATGGTTTTAACATCGGCTTAAACGCCGGTTCCACCGCCGGCGGAAGCATCCCGCATCTCCACGCGCACATCGTGCCGCGCTGGAACGGCGACAACAACTTCATGCCCGTGCTCGGCCAGACGCGCGTTCTCCCGCAGGCGCTCGAGGCCACTTGGGAGCGGCTCGCCGCTGCCGCGGCGAGAATGACGAAGCCCGAATGACGAATTACGAATTCCATACATGTCACATACGGCTGTTCGCTGACCTAAACCAATAACTCGTCATTCGGAATTCGTCATTCGTCATTTTCCTCGTGCCCACCAAGACCCTGCATTTTCCCAGCCCTCGCCACCTCAGCCAGCTTTACGGCGGGCGCGACGAAAACCTGCAACTCGCGGAACGCGCGCTGGGCGTGCGGCTGGTCACGCGCGAGGACTGGCTGAAAGTCGAGGGCGACGACGGCTCGGTCGCGCGCACCGAGGGATTTTTCAACTTTCTCAACGACGCACGCGGCCAGGGCGTGGCCCTGCGCGGGCCGGATTTCGCGCGCGTCGCCGAGGGCTTCGGCCGTGGCGAAGGCGAACAGCTGCGCGAACTCATCGCCCAGGCGTTCATCATCACGACCAACCGCAAGAGCATCGCGCCAAAAACACTCGGCCAGAAACTTTACCTGCAGGCCATCCAGAACAATCCCATCGTCTTTGGCATCGGCCCCGCCGGCACGGGCAAGACCTATCTCGCCATGGCGGCGGCCATATCCGCCCTGCTCAAACACCAGGTGGAACGCCTCATCCTCACCCGTCCCGCGGTCGAGGCCGGCGAAGCGCTCGGCTTCCTGCCCGGCGATTTGCGCGAAAAAATCCTGCCCTATCTCCGCCCGCTCTACGACGCGATGCACGACATGCTCGACCCGGAGGATGTCACGCGCCTGACCGAGAAAGGCGTGATTGAAATCGCCCCGCTCGCCTACATGCGCGGCCGCACCCTCAATAACGCCTTCATCGTGCTCGACGAGGCGCAGAACACCACGCCCGAGCAGATGATGATGTTCCTCACGCGTTTAGGTGAAGGATCGCGGATGATTGTCACCGGCGACATCACGCAAATCGACCTGCCGCGCCACAAGCAAAGCGGATTGCTTGAAGTGCGCCATATTCTCGGCCATATCCCCGGGATCGAGTTTCACACCTTTTCCGGCGCCGACGTCGTGCGGCACCCGCTTGTCTTGAAAATCATCGAGGCCTACGAACATTTCAAAAACCCGATGGCCCCGACTTCCGCCAGTTAAGCATTCATTTCAAAACGCCTGGCGCTTCCATGTCGCTGATCAAAAACCTGAAACTCCTCCGCGGTGGCCTGTTGTCGCCGCGCCGCGTCCGCAAGACCGCCGAGGTCTCGGCTGCGCTTGAGTTTTTGGAAAAAAACCGCGCCATCGCCGCGCTCATCTTCATCGCCACCGTCGCCGCCATCGTGCTCGTCAGCTCGGTCGGCGTCGGCACCGCCGACTTGCCCGTGCTGCCCAACCAGCTCGCGGCCGTGCGCATCGTGGCCAGCACGCCCTTCAGCTACACGAGCGTCGAGAAGACCCGCGCCGCCCGCGAACAGTTCCGCAGCCAGGTGCCGCCGGTTTACAAACTCGATTTCTCCCCGCTGCAGCAGTTCGAAAAAAACCTGCGCGAGCTCGTCGCCCAGCTCGAAAAAATCGGGCCTGACTACCCCAACCCGGCCCAGCGCGATGACCGCCAGAAAGCCCTAGAAAAAATCGTGGACGACTTCAACGCCGGCGGCCTCTACCGCACCGGCGTGGATGATGTCGCCCTGCTCCTTTCCCTCGGCGATGCCAAGGCTCGCTTCAGCATCATCGAAAACGGCCTTGCCACCCTGCACGAGATTTACGACGAGGGCATCCACGACAGCTCGCTCGCCAGCGCGCGCCCGGACACCATCACCGTGTTCCAGATCATCAAGGGCAACGGTGAGATTGCCCAGCGACCCGTGCAGTCGCTCGACGAAGCGCTCACCTTCCTGCGCATCAACCTCGCCGCCGAGGGCATCAGCCGCGAAACCACGCTCGCCCTCTTCCGTATTTTTGAAAACGGCGTCACGCCAAACCTGGTTTACGATCCGATCGCCACCGGGCAACTCCAGGATACGGCGCTCAAATCCCTCAAGCCGGTCGTTGTCTCCGTCGTGCGCGGCCAGACCATCATCGAGCCCGGCCTGCGCGTCACCCCCGAGCAATACGAAATGCTCGTCGCCCAGCGCCGTTTCCTCCTCGACAGCGGCAACGTCGAGATGAACGAGGACCTGCAGCTTTTCGGCCGCGTGCTCCTCGTGCTCGCCATGGTTTGGGCCTCCGTCATCTATATCCGCATCGAGGATCGTGAAACGCTCCAGAGCAACGGCCGCCTCGCGCTCCTCGCACTCGTCGTCATCATCAACCTCGCCCTCGTGCGCCTCACCTACTCGCTCAGCGGCCTACCTTATTTCATCGAGCACGACACCACCGCCTCGATCCTGCCCTACACGGTGCCGACCGCATTCGCGCCCATCATTGTCGCCATCCTCATCGACGCCGGCTCCGGCATCTTCATGGCGCTGCTCGTCTCGATTTTTGCGAGCGTCATCTACGGCAATCGCCTCGACCTGCTCGTGCTCACCTTTCTCGCCTCGTTGGTCGCCATTTTTTCATGCCGCGGGCTGCGCAAGCGTAGCCGCGTGGTGCGCGGCGCCGTCCTCGGCGGCCTCGTCGTCGCCGTCTTCGCGCTGCTCATCGGCGTGGTGGACCAGCTGCGCCCCCTGGCGGTGATGGAACAGATGGCGGCCGGCCTCGGCACCGGGCTCTTCACCGGCGTCGCGATCGTCGGCCTGCTGCCCGTGCTCGAAGGCCTCTTCAAGCGCACCACCGACATCACGCTGCTCGAGCTGAGCGACTTCAACCACCCGCTTCTCCGCCTGCTGCAAATGGAGGCACCCGGCACCTATCACCACTCGCTCATCGTCGCGCAACTGGCCGAAAACGCGGCTAACGCCATCGACGCCAACCCCCTCCTCGCCCGCGTCTGCGCGCAATTCCACGACGTCGGCAAGATCGGCAAGCCCGAGTATTTTTCCGAGAACCAGCGCAATGGTTTCAATCCGCACGAAACGAACAATCCCTCGCTCTCCGCGCTCATCATCAAAAGCCATGTCAAGGACGGCGTGGACCTGGCGCTTAAGCACAAGCTGCCCAAGCCGGTCATCGACGTCATCCAGCAGCATCACGGCACCACGCTCCTGCGTTATTTTTTTGAGCGCGCCAAACACGAGACCCGCGCACCCTTCGGCAGTGTCACCCCCTTTTCAGCCCAAGAAAAAGCCCACGCGCCGCGCCGCGGGGACACGATCTATCCCATTTCCTCCAAGGTTTCCGAAGTCACCTACCGCTACGACGGCCCGAAGCCCCAGTTCAAGGAAAGCGCCGTCATCATGCTGGCCGACGGCGTCGAGGCGGCCTCGCGTTCGCTGCGCAAAGTCACGCCCCAGCACCTGGCCGAACTGATCGAGCAAATCTTCCGCGAGCGCATCGCCGACGGCCAGCTCGACGAGGCTCCGCTCACCTTCGAGGAGATGACCAAGATCAAAAGCAGCTTCAATTTCACGATGCTCAACATGCTGCACTCGCGCGTCGCCTATCCGCCCGGCGAGGGCAAGCCGGAGCCCAGAAGCCAGACCTCCTAGGAGAGGTAGTCTGAGCCGCTCTCGTTGGCGATTTCTTCATCGTACTCGTTCCTCGTTCTCGTAATCGTTCTCCAAGAGATCGAGAATGAGAACGAGAAAGATTAAGAGAACGATGGGGCCAACCGTACAACGGCTCGTCACC
>DATMLS010000007.1:0-43082 GCA_035569995.1 Opitutaceae bacterium
CGACCTCGAGAAAATGCGCGAGAAAGTGCTCGAAGAGGCCAAGCGCGTCTTCAAGCCCGAGTTTCTCAACCGTATTTCCGACATCATCTTCTTCCGGATGCTCGACAAGCCCGACCTGATCAAGATCGTCGACCTCGAGACTGCGAAGTTTGCCAAGCGCCTGACCGAGCGCAAAATCACGCTCGAGTTCACGCCCGAGGCGAAAACGCTCCTGCTGGAGAAAGGCTACGACGAGAAGTTCGGCGCGCGCCCGCTGCGCCGCGCGGTCGAGCATTTCCTCGAGGATCCGTTTGCCGAGGCCATCCTGCGCGGCGAAATCAAGGACGGTGAACCCGTGCTCATCGTGCGCGACGGGGAACGGCTTATCTTTAAACAAAAAACGCCCGCCACCGATACCGGTGTGGCGCCATAAAAAAACACAACGGCTACCCGCCGTTTACAAAAACCCGCGGACCCGAGAAAAAGGCCGCGGGTTTTTTGCGGGCGGAGGGTTTGACGTAAGTTTGAAAATGTGGGCGGGGTGCCCTCACCCCGCGATCGACCTAATGCGGGGTGAGGGCACCCCGCCCACAAATTATCAGGCGCGTCGGGACGACGCGCTCCACCCATGAAGCCTGCTACAGCAATCCCGTCGTCCGAAAGCTGTAATAGCCCACGCCGGCCGGGTCGGCGGCGGCGCGGCCGACGACGACGTGGTCGATCAGGATGATGTCCACGATCTTGGCCGCTTCGCGGAGCTGGCGCGTGACCTGGATGTCGGCCGCACTTGGCGCCGGGTCGCCGGAGGGATGGTTATGCGCACAGATGACGGCGGTTGCGCCTTCGCGGATGGCGGCGCGGAAAACTTCGCGCGGGTGGACGAGGGTGTTGGCCGCGGTGCCGGAGGTGACTTCGATGCGTTTGAGCAGGCGGTTTTTCCGGTTGAGGCAGAGCACCCAGAATTTTTCGACCTCGAGCCCCGCCACGATGGGCGCGAGGTGCGCGGCGACGAGATCGGCGCGGTTGAGCAGCGGTGCGTCGCCCGCCTGCTGGCCGACGACGCGGCGCGCCATTTCCATGACAGTCACGAGTTGGAGCGCCTTCACGCGGCCGATGCCGTGAAGTTTTTGAAAATCCGCCTCGCGCCAGGCGATGAGCCCGGCGAGCGAGCCAGCCTCGGCGATGAGGCGGGTGGCCAGCGTGAGCACGTCGTTTCCGCGCGTGCCGCTGCGCAGGAGCATGGCGAGCAGCTCGGTGTCGCTCAGCGCGGCGGGGCCGAGTTTTTCCAGCCGCTCCTGCGGGCGTTCGCCCGTGGCCAGGGTCTTGAGGCGGTTTTCCAGGCAGGGGAGGGAGTCGTTCATGCGCCCACAGAATAGCAGCGAATCCGGCGCGGAGCGCCGAATTCGAATGACGAAACCCGAATGGCGAATGACGAGTTACCAACTACGAAGTGCCAAGTATCAGGTAACAAGTTCCAAGATATCCGACCACTCTTGCGTCCTAATCCTGCTACTTGAAAACCTGACACTTGTTACTTTATCTAACCACCAACTGCCAAATCAGCACTGCCACCAAGACGAGGCCGACGATCCACCAAAGCAACGCCGGCCGGGTGCGGCGGCTGCCGGGGCCGAATTCTTTTTCCACAAATTCACGGTAATTAAAATCTTCGCCGGGCAGGTCGAGGGCGTCCGAGGCGGTTTCATCGCTCCAGCCGCTGTGCTCGTCGGAACCGCAATGGGCGCAGGACTTCCGGCCGGCCGAGACAGGCTCGCCGCAAACGGGACAATCGCCGGGTGGATCAAAAGACATAGGCGGGGCGGAAAATGACGAATGACGAATTCAGGATGACGAATAATTACTGCGAACACCCAACATCCAAGGACAGACCACCAACTACCAATTACCAACTACGACTATGCTCCGAACCCTGTCTTAGTAGTCATAATTGAGTGTTGAACGTTCAATGTTGAATGTTGGATGTTCAAGGCGCTGATCCCGTAACGCGCAGCGTTACGGGATCAGCGCCTTCAGCGCCGTCTGCGCATTGGCAAATGCGGTTTTAAGTTCGGCGATGAGGGCTGTGACATTCACCAGGCCGTCTTTTTTGGCGTGGTGCTCGAGTTGTTCGGCGACGGCCCGAAGCGCGGATGCGCCGACGTTGGACGAGGCCCCCTTGATGGTGTGCGCGGCGCGAATGAACGTGGGGGCGTCGCCGGCGGCGAGGCTTTTATCGATCTCCGCGATGCGCAGAGGCGTGTCTTCGACAAAAATGCCGATAATTTCACGGAGAAACGTGTCGCCGCCGTCGGGATCGAGCATGCGGAGGTTATCAATGGCTTCCGGATCGAGGATGGGAGAAGGCATGAAGCAGGTGAGTCGTGCTGGTGGGTGGATTAAAAGGGAGCGAAGACAACGGTTTTAAAATCGCGACGCAATCTTTATGCCACCCACTCACGTGGCCCATTCGACCGTGGTGTTCTGTTCGATCTCCTCGATCGTGGTGAGACCGAGCAGGACTTTCTTGAGGCCATCGTAGCGCAACGGCCGGTAGCCGACTTTGGCGGCGGCTCGGGTGATTTCCTGCGCACTGCGGCGTTCGCTGATGAGGGTGCGGATTTCCTCGGTGATGATGACGAGTTCGTGGAAGGCGACCCGGCCGCGATAACCCGTGTGACGGCATTGGGTGCAGCCGCGGCCGCGATAGAAGGGCACCTCTTGGAGGCCTTCCTCCTCGAAATATTTCAGGAGCGTCTCGCGCGGGGGATAGTAGACTTCCTTGCAATTTTCACAAATGCGGGCGGCGAGCCGTTGCGCGAGCACGGCGACGATGGAAGGGGCGATCATGAAGGGCTCGACGCCGATTTCCTGCAGGCGGATGATGGCTTGGGGCGCGGTGTTGGTGTGCAGCGTGGCGAAGACCAGGTGGCCGGTGAGCGCAGCCTCCGAGGCGATCTTGGCCGTTTCAAGGTCGCGGATTTCGCCGACGAGGATGATGTCGGGATCCTGGCGCAGCAGCGAGCGCAGCAGGATGGGAAACTTCAGGTCGATGTGGGTGTTGACCTGGCTTTGGGTGACACCGGCGAGCTGGATTTCAATGGGATCCTCGATCGTGCTGATGTTGACGCCGGGCTGGTTGATTTCGTGGAGCGCGGCGTAAAGGGTGGTGGTCTTGCCCGAGCCGGTGGGGCCGGTGACAAAAATGATGCCGTTGGGATTCTGGATGAGACTCTTGAACGGCTGCATGATGGACTGCGAGATCAGCATCTTCTCGAGCGTGAGCATCGATTTTTTCCCGGTGCTGGCGAGAATGCGGACGACGAGTTTCTCGCCGTATTGCGAGGGAATGCACGAGATGCGGAAACCTGTTCCCCCGCTGCCGATGGGGAGGGAAAAGCGGCCGTCCTGCGGGAAGCGCGCCTCGGCGATGTTGAGGCTGCAAAGAATTTTGAGACGACAGACGATGGAACGGTGGATCTTGCGCGAGTAAGTGAGCATCTCCCGCAGCATGCCGTCCACGCGGAAGCGGATGCGCGAGGTGGTCTCCAGGGGTTCGATATGGATGTCGGTCGCGCGTTCGCGGATGGCATAGTAGATGATGCCGTCGAGAAGTTTGATCACCGCCTCATCCTCGGCCAGCTGGGCCAGTTTTTCACCGGCCAGGTTGGGGTTGTCGAAGGCGGTGGAGTGTTCGAGTTCGGCGAAATTTTCCGCGAGTTTGGCCTCCGAGGAATAGTAAATGGAGATGGAGTCGTCGATGTCGCGTGGCAGGGCGAAAACCGGGCTGACCGTCAGCTGGGTGATCTGGCTGAGGCGTTTGATGAGGTCGGCATCGTCGGGTGTGGCCGTGGCCACAGTGAGGCCTTCGCCGAGGACATAAAGCGGGAGCACGTGGGTTTTCCTGGCGATCTCGGCCGGGAGCTTGGCAATGGCCTCGTCGGTGACGACCGAGGAGAAGGGATCCACATAAGCGATGCCGAGGCTATCGGCCCAGAGGCGGCAGGCGTCATCTTTGGGCAGGAGCTTTTCGTCGATGACGGCTTGCAGCAGATCGAAACCACTGCCGTGGCGCCCGACCAGCGCATCAATCTCCGTTTCGGAGTCGAAGTGGGGAAACTTGCGAACGAGTTCGACGAAGCGGCTATTTTTTATTTTTTGCACGACGGCGGGGGGTGGAGGCGAAGAGTTTGGTGATCTCGGCTTGGGCGATCTTTTCCTGGGAAAAGCCACCGGCGGTGCGTTCGATCTCCAGCTCGGCGAGCATGGCGGGGAGCGAATAGCGCACGACAGCGGCAGCCATGGCCGGTGGCGGAGAAGCAGGTTGGTCGTCAGGCATGGATTCAGGTGTTGTTGGTTTCGCCATCAGGCTCGAACAGGGTGTCCAGGATCTGACGGAGCGTGGAGAGGATTTCCTCCTTGGGCGTATCTTTGCGAATGTAGTTCACCGCCCCGAGTTCCGCGGCGCGTTCGATGATATTGCGGGTGGTGAGCGAGGTGAGCATGATGACGGCGCAGTCGGGATCGAGGGCGTGGATTTTTTCCAGCGCCTGCAGGCCGTCCACCTCGGGCATGTTGACATCGAGGAGGACCAGGTCGGGGCGCTCGCTTTGGTACAGCTCGACGGCTTGCGCGCCGTTGACGGCCTCAATGATGGTGGGCGAACCGAGCTGGCGGAGGAGCAGGCCCATGAACTTGCGAATGTGGGCTTCGTCGTCGGCGAGGAGAATTTTTCCGTCGAAAGGCATGATGGTGAATGAGAATCAGGTTGCGGAGAGAATGACGCGAAATTCGCAGCCGTGCGCGGGGGCGGGAAGATTTACCGCGGTGATGGTCCCGCCGTGAGCCTCGACGATTTTTCGGCAGATGGCGAGCCCGAGCCCGACGCTTTTTTCGCCGCCGGTGGGTTTGACCGAGAGGCGGCCGAAGTCCTTGAAGAGCTTGTCGCGTTCGTTCTCGGGGATGCCGGGCCCCTGGTCGCACACGGAAAAGCTGCAGCCGGTGTCGTCGGCGTTGAGCAGGACGGTGATATGCGAGCCGGGAGGCGAATATTTCACGGCGTTGCTCAGCAGGTTGTCGACGACCTGCTTCATCTTGCCGGCATCGAACTTGACCAGGATGGGTGGGAGCTCGTTCTCGAAGGAGATATGGGTTTTTTTCTTCACGGCCTCAATGTTGGTCAGCTCGACGGATTTGCTGATGACGCCGGCGAGATCGTGCGGCTCCATGCACAGTTTCATTTCGCCGGATTCGATCGTGGCGACGTCGAGGAGCTCGTTCACGAGGTCGAGCATTTGCTGGCTGGCGGTGTGGATGGTCTTGATGAGGTCGAGTTGCTCGGCGTTGAGCGGACCGAACGTGACATCCTGTAAAAACTCCGAAAGGGCGCGGATGGAGGCGAGGGGATTGCGCAGGTCATGCGCGGCCATGCCGAGAAACCGGTTCTTGGCCGCATCGGCCTTGTTGAGCTGGTCGACGAGCAGGCGTTGCTGTTCGACCAGGAGGCGGTTGTGCATGTGCGTGCGGATGCGCGCCAGGGCCTCCTTGGGGCGAAAGGGTTTCGGCAGGTAATCGATGCCGCCGGCCGTGAGGCCTTCCACGACGTCGTCAGATTCGCTTTTTGCCGTGATGAAAATCACGGGCGCGGTTTCGTCGCCGTAGGTCTTATGCAACGTCCGGCAGGTTTCAAAGCCGTTGAGGCCGGGCAGCATGACGTCGAGCAGCACGAGGTCGGGACGGAACTGGGCATAAACCTCGAGGGCGCGCTCGCCCGAGTCGGCCTCGGCCAGGGTGTAACCGTCGGGGCGGAGGATGCCCGTGAGGATGCGCAGGTTAAGACGGTCGTCATCCACAATGAGAATCTTGCGGCCCTTGAGGTCGGGGGCGTTCGACGCGGAACTCTCCATTGAGTGAAGTATTTACGAAGCGCCCACAAACTTCAACCGCTAACCCATCAGCTAGGGTGTTTGCCGGATATTTAACGATGTGCATTCTTCATATCAAGAAATCCGCATACGTTGATATTGAACTTGCATGCCGCCGTGCCCGATGCTTTTTTCAGGCACAAATTTATGTCCAAAACCTTTGTTTTTTCCTCCGAGTCGGTCGGCGAGGGCCATCCCGACAAAGTCGCCGATCTTATCTCCGACAGCGTGCTCGACGCCTGCCTCGCGCAGGACAAGTTCAGCCGCGTCGCCTGCGAGACGATGGTCAAATCCAACCAGGTCGTCATCGCCGGTGAGATCACCACGCGCGCCAAGCTCAACTACGAGGCCATCGTGCGTGCCGCCGTCCGCGACATCGGTTACGTGAATTCCGACGACGTGTTTCACGCCGACCAGATTTTTGTCACTAATCTCCTCACCAGGCAGTCGCCCGACATTTCGCAGGGCGTCGATGCGGTGAAGGCCAAGGGCAAGAAGAAGGCGGAGCAGGGCGCTGGCGACCAGGGCCTGATGTTCGGCTACGCCTGCGACGAGACGCGCGAGCTCATGCCCACGCCGATCATGTTTGCCCACCGCCTCGGCCGCGAGCTGACCAAGGTTCGCAAAAGCGGCAAGGTCCACTGGCTGCGGCCCGACGCCAAGTCGCAGGTTTCCATCCGCTACGTGGACGGCAAGCCCGTCGAGGTCGTCAACGTCGTCATTTCCACCCAGCACACCGCCGACGTCCCGCATGCGCAGATCGAGCGCTACCTGATCGAGCACGTCATCAAGAAGGTTCTCCCTAAGCGCATGCTGACGAAGCGCACGCAATTTCTCATCAACCCGACCGGGCGTTTCGTCGTCGGCGGCCCGCAGGGCGACTCCGGCCTCACCGGCCGCAAGATCATCGTCGACACCTACGGCGGCTGGGGCCGCCACGGCGGCGGCGCGTTCTCCGGCAAGGATCCCTCGAAGGTCGATCGCTCAGCCGCCTACATGTGCCGCTGGGTCGCGAAAAACATCGTGGCCGCCGGCCTCGCCAAGTGCGTCGAGCTGCAGGTCGCCTACGCCATCGGCTATCCCGACCCGGTCAGCGTTTACGTCGACACGATGGGCACCGGCAAGGTCTCCGACGAGAAAATCGCCAAGGCCGTCAAGAAAGTCTTCGGCTTCAAGCCCGCGGAAATCGTCAAGCAACTCAACCTGCTCCGCCCGATTTATCGCTCGACGACCAACTACGGCCACTTCGGCAAAGCCGAGCTGCCCTGGGAAAAGACCAACAAGACCAAGGAACTGCTCGCAGCGCTGAAATAAGCCTCGGCTTCGCCTCGAACATCCAACGTCCAACATCGAACGCCCAAGTATCGGATCTGAATCTCTCAACTCTAGACTCTCGACTTTTCTCCCACCTCCCATGTCCACTACTGCCCAAACCAAATCCGGCGAAGACTTCCAAGTTCGCGACCTCACGCTCGCCGAATGGGGCCGCAAGGAAATTTCCGTCGCCGAGCACGAGATGCCCGGCCTGATGTCTGTCCGCAAAAAATTCGGCCCGTCCAAGCCGCTCAAGGGCGTCCGCATCACCGGCTCGCTCCACATGACGATCCAGACTGCCGTTCTCATCGAGACGCTGGTCGAGCTCGGTGCCGATGTGCGCTGGGCCTCGTGCAATATTTTCTCCACCCAGGACCACGCCGCCGCGGCCATCGCCAAAGCCGGCGTGCCCGTCTTCGCCTGGAAGGGCGAGACCCTCGAGGAATACTGGGATCTCACGCTCAAGGCCATTTCGTTCCCCAACGGCAAGGGCCCGCAGCTCGTCGTCGATGACGGCGGCGACGTCACGCTCCTCATCCACAAGGGCTGCGAACTCGAAGAGGGCGACAAGTGGGTCGATTCACCTTCCGGCTCGCACGAGGAGCAGGTCATCAAGGACACCCTCAAGCGCGTGCACAAGGAAGACCCGCTCCGCTGGACGTCCATCGCCAAGGAATGGCGCGGCGTCTCCGAGGAGACCACCACCGGCGTCCACCGCCTCTACCAGATGCTCGAGAAGGGCAAGCTCCGCGTGCCCGCCATCAACGTCAACGACTCTGTCACCAAGTCGAAGTTCGACAATCTTTACGGCTGCCGCGAATCGCTCGCCGACGGGCTCAAGCGCTCCACCGACGTCATGATCGCCGGCAAGGTCGCCTGCGTGTGCGGCTACGGCGACGTGGGCAAGGGCTCCTCGCATTCGCTCAAGGGCTTCGGCGCCCGCGTCATCGTCACCGAGATCGATCCCATCAACGCGCTCCAGGCCGCGATGGAAGGCTTTGAGGTCAACACCATCGAAAGCACGCTCGGCATTGCCGACATCTACGTCACGACAACCGGCAACAAGGACATCATCACGCTGGAGCACATGCAGCAGATGAAAGACCAGGCCATCGTCTGCAACATCGGCCACTTCGACAACGAGATCCAGGTCGACCGCCTGAATACCTCTGGCGCGAAACGCATCAACGTGAAGCCGCAGTACGACATGTACACCTTTCCCAACGGCCGCAGCATCTATATGCTCGCCGAAGGCCGCCTCGTGAACCTCGGCTGCGCGACCGGACATCCCTCGTTCGTGATGTCGAACAGCTTCACCAACCAGACCCTCGCGCAACTCGACCTCTGGAAGAACAAGGACACCTACAAGGTGGGCGTTTATCGCCTGCCGAAGTACCTCGACGAGGAAGTGGCGCGCCTGCACCTGGAAAAAATCGGTGTGAAACTGACCAAGCTCACCAAAGAGCAGGCGGCCTACCTCGGCGTCCCCGTCGAAGGCCCGTACAAGCCGGAGCATTATCGGTACTGATTTCTGGCCACGAAAGGTCACAAAGATTTGGAAAAGCAAAACGCGCCCGAGGGGGCGCGTTTTTTTGTTTTGCCATTCTGAGCGAAGCGAAGAATCCAGAGTGGCACGGTTGGCGAAATCCAAGTGGATTCTTCGCTTCGCTCAGAATGACAATCCGGGGTGGAGCGCGTTGACCTCAACGCGCTTAGAGCGTCTTGCCGACTAATTTTTGCTATATGTCCGAATTGGTGATGGCCAGTCCTGACGGACAACTTAACGTGCTGTATGTCTCGCAGAAAAAATAGGGGCAGAGGCTCTTCAGCCGAGGATCTGGTCAAATTAATTATGGGCCTGTTGTTTCTGGTCAGCTTGGCGATCGGGGGCATGAAAGGTTTTGTCCCGGTGTTGCTGGAGCTTGTTTCCCTTATCGTGGGAGTCGGCTTTGTTGTTTTGGTTGTATGGGCGCTTATCAGAAAATCTCGAAGCCAGGGCTCCGATCAACTTTCTGATTCAGTTCTAAATTCCGAAATGCAGAATCGACCAATGCCCGCCGCTGGGAAAGTGGTGGTGCAGCGACGCCAATGGACGGAAACTGAAATTATCGAATGCCTGCGCAAAATCGACTGGTATCAATTTGAAAAACTGAATGCGGCGATCCTGGGCAAGGAAGGGTGGGTCGTGGAGCGCAAAGGTGGAGCCAAGCCAGACGGAGGTGTCGATCTCGTCGCGACTAAAGATGGCAGCAAAATGCTGGTTCAGTGCAAACATTGGCGCAGTTGGAAGATTCAGCTGAAGATTGTTAATGAGATGCTTGGCAGTATGACGCATTTTGGCGTGACGGCTGGAGCGATTCACACGCTCACCGGCTGGACGGGACCAGCCGCAGGTATGCTGCCGAGCATCGAATTTCACTGTGCAACGAAATCGACCTTGCCGGGCGGGCGCGGGCAAATCTCTCTGACGACGAACTGGCGCGATGGCTGCTCGACGAAACCCATCACTGCCCAAAATGCGAAGCCCCGATGGTCTGGCGTACGGGGAATTTCCCGTCATTTTGGGGTTGCTCGACTTTTCCGCGCTGCAGAGGGGTAATAAAAAGCGACGGCTGAAAACGGATCAGATTGCGGAAATTACTAGGTGCGTCGGGACGCCGCGCTCCACCATTTATGCGGGGTGGGGGCACCCCGCCCACAATTTTCCATTTGTGATCTCTGTGTTCTTTCGTGGCGATAGATGCAGGAAATTTTCCGCTGCTTCTTGCCTTGTCGGCATTGATGCATTCGCTCCCGTGTCATGACCTTATCGACCACGCGAGAGGCCCCCGCGTTTCTTTCGCGCTCGGACGAGCTCGACACCGAATATGCCGTTTATGTTCGCGCGCCCGATGCTTCGGCCGGACCGGGGCCATGGCCGGCGTTGATCTTTCTCGATGGCGATTACTCGTTCGATGGTGCCGTCAAAGCATATCAGGCCTTGCGCGAAGCGGGGGCCATTCCTCCGGCGGTCGTCGTGGCCGTGGGCTACGGTAAAGCCTTTAACGACCCGGGCAATCGTCGCGGACGCGACTACACGCCGACGGCTGCGCCCGAGGAGCCCACCAGCGGCGGGGCGGATCGATTTCTCGCGCACCTGACCGGCCCGCTTTGGACGGAACTGGCCCGCCGTTACCCGCTGCATCAGGAATCGTCGGTGATCGCGGGCCATTCGCTCAGCAGTTTGCTCGTATTGCATGCGCTTTTTCAACCCCGGCCGTTTTTCCACCGGGTGCTGGCCGGTGCACCTTCGATCTGGTGGGACAACCGTAGCTTCCTCGCGCTCATGAAGCGTTTTCGCGACCAGCAGGCGACGCTACCCGCGCAGCTGTTCCTTGGCGTCGGCACGGATGAAACGACGTCGATGCTCGGTGACCTTGCGCTGATGGAAAAGCAGCTGGCCGAGCGGCCGTTTGAGGGACTGCAGATCACCTCGGTAAAATTTCCCGACCGCGACCACTACAACGTCATGCCCGACCTGTTTTCCGCCGGCCTGCGCGCGTTTTTCACCTCAACCAACTCTGACGCAGATTTTAACCACAAAGGCGCGAAGAACGCGAAGATCAATCCAAAGTAATCCTGCTCTCTGTCTCATCCGAATCTTTGTGCCCTTCGTGTCTTCGTGGTTAAGATAAAATATTTGGCTCCGATTTTTCTTCCCCTGCGAATCCGCGGCTATTAGCCATGCCCCGTGGAAGAATACGATTACAGCAAGAAATCCAACGACTGGCTGATGGGCGTCCTGGCCGGGGAAAAACCCAAGTCGCCCAAGCATGTGGCGGCCAACCGTGAACTGGAAAAACGGGCCCACGCCAAGTGGCGCAAGCGGCTGCTGATTAAAGTTTCAGTGATTGTGATTGTCGGGGCCGCCCTCTTGTTGGGCCGGCATTTTTTCTCAAAGTAAGAGGCTGAAACCTTTGTGCCCTCCGGGTCTTCGTGGTGAAGTTACTATCACTGGCGCGGATTCACTGTAATCACCACAATCCGGCGATCACTCTGCATGCCAAAATAAACTCCCGGTCGCGTATAGTTCATGCCATAGCCAAAGTCTTGGTAACCGTAGCCATCATACGCCCGCCTTACGTCGTAAGTGGATGCTCCGAGTTCAATTCCATTGTTCGTTTGAAATACGGTGGCGACCGGGATGACATCCGCCCAAGTCGACTGGCCAAGGTTTTTCCCGGTATTGTTCCACGCGACCGTTTCAATCGAAACGACACTGGGAGCCGATGAGCTTCCAAAGCAATAGATGCCCAGGTTGAGGTTGTCGTATTTCCACAATTGCCTCGCGGTATGAGGGGGAGACTCGACCACATAGTCCGGCTGCCCCAAGGTTGCTACCACTTCATCCATCCCCATGCCGAGGTAAATGGGCCCAATCCGCTGGCCGGGAACAATGAGACGATCCGACGAGGCCATCGCCTGTTCCCTTTTCTGTAGGTCAAAGGCGGATACGCGGCTGCCTTGAGGAACGACACAACCCGCCAGCATGAGTGTCATTGCGGCAACAATGGAACATTTAGTGAAGCTCATGGTTTTCTTATTAGGCCGAATTTTTCGAAAACCCCAGCATTTTGTATAGTCAATAAATGGCTATAACGGACGAAAAATGGGACCGTCGTTTACAACGAATAAAAAATAATCTATCTGTTATCGCCGGGGTGGCATCACGCCCCAAAAACAGCATGGATCGAAAAACTTAAATCGGAGGCCTGGCCTTCTTCATCCCATGGCAGAGATTCCCCTGACAAAAGGCCAGATGGTCATTCGCACGGACTTTTCCAACCAGGAAGCCTGGGAGAAAATCCGCGGCATCCTCGGGGCGCCGATCGGCAATTTCGATTCCAAGGTGGTCATGGTGGATGACACGGACTATAAAGGGGCCACCAAGTCTCAACTGCTGGGTTTGGTCCGCGCGAGCTGCACGCACAGCTTCGTGGTGATTGTTGATGAAAGGGCTATTTTGGATCCAGACCATCCCGTGCTCATCGTGGACCTGCGAAGCAGCCTTGGGCGGGAATTCCGGGCGATTCCATCGGCCGTTGAGAAGATTGAAACCACGCTTTCGATGGCTTTCATGGGCTTCGAACATCTCGCCGATGCTGTTGATGGAAGCGGCGTGTTTCGCGGCATGCGCGAGTTCGGGCTGTGAAAGGCCCAAGAGGTGGGTGGAATTAATTTAACCACGAAGACACGAAGAGCACGAAGCTCGATCCAAAGTAATACCGATCTCTGGCCTTATCCGAATCTTTGTGCCCTTTGTGTCTTTGTGGTTAAGTTATTTGCGTTCGCGCATCGTGCGCGGTTTCCGCAACCGGTTGGCGGAATTGTATCGTCATGATTATGGCGCGAAATAGGCTTTATCTCCCCCAATAATCATGGCTCTCATCGAAAAAACCATCGAGCCTGCAACCGTTTCGCTCGGTTATGTGATTCTATATGTCGCCGATGTCTCGGCGAGCCTCTGCTTCTACGCCGAAGCCTTCGGCCTGACCCGGCGCTTTTTCCATGTGGATGGCAAGAAAGCCTACGGAGAGGTGGACACCGGAGCGACACGCCTGGCCTTTGCCAGCCTCAATCAGGCCACGGAGCATTTGAAACAGGAGGTCACGGCGGCCTCCCTCGACAAGGCGCCGCTGGGGGTGGGAATCGCCCTGGTCACAAAAAATTTGCCGGTGGCATTTGTCCGGGCGGTGAAAGCCGGAGCGACGGTGGTGAGCGAACCCGAGGTCAAGCCGTGGGGCCAGACCGTGGCGTATCTCCGGGATAATTCCGGGCACCTCGTCGAGCTCTGCACGCCGGCGGGGTAGGGACAATTTTTCTCGCGAAGGGAACTAAGGAGGCGAAGGTGTTTTCGCAGAGGAGCTTTTCCACGTACGATTGTAGGTCGGGGTTTATCCCCGACATTAGCCCTCACAAAATTGCGGCGACAAGTGTCGGGCATAAAGCCCGACCTACAGCCGCCGCCTCTCTGCGAAAATTTTATTCGCGTCTATTCGCGTTCATTCGCGGTTAAATCAAAAATCAGGTTTCACGGTCAACACCGTGTGAATATCGCCGTGATTGTCGCCGAGTCTTTGCCATTGAATCTGATTCGTGATGGGGTGTGATCTGTCAGGATCGTTTACCCTTCAGCCTGCTTTTTCCCCCGTCAGTTCAGTCAGCTCTACCCCGTTTGCCATGACCATTACTGCTTCTGCTTTGTTTCTTATGCTTGTGCTTCTGCCGGAAATTCTGGCCCTGGCCCTGCTTAATCTTTTGGTGCGATTTTGTTTCTCGCCGGTCCGGATGTCGCCATTCCTTTGGGTCTGTGCGGCGCAGATTGCGCTCTCGGCCTTTCTTCTCGTGACCAGCGCGCGAACGGTACCCGGCCCGTTCCTTTCCATGAGCTCCGATATTTTTCCGGCCGTCGGTTCACTGATCATGTTTGCAATCGTCAGCCGAGCATTCTGGCGGAGTCCTGCCGCCGAGCGTTGCGGGCTGTCGCTCGTGGCTTTCGCTTCGGTTGTCATCCTCGCATTCGTGGTGATCGATGTGCAGCCGTTCTGGTTGGGGCCCTTTGTTCGCGCGCGGATGATTGGGTGGTGATTTCTTCACACCAAGGCCGCAAAGGGCGCGAAGGCTTGGTTAACCACTGATGTACACTGATTGTCACTGATCCCAATCCGTAGTGCGAATAAAAGGATCGAGATAGAACGGTCTTTATCAGTGTCTATAAGTGTTAATCAGTGGTTCACAATCCTCGGTTAGTATCCGTGTCCATCCGTGGTAAATGCTTTGTCTCTTGATTGTTAAGAAATATTCTCTCTTTCGCTCGCAATTATGACCAAGTTAGTGTCCTTTGTCATGATTACATGAGTTCCGAGCCTTCCGCGCCCAGCACGCCCAAGCCACTGAGTCCCAACGAAGCGATCAAGACCGCCTCGAATTTCCTCCGCGGCACCATCGCGCGCGACTTAAAGGACACTTCCACCGGTGCGATTGCCCACGAGAATGCCGAGCTGACCAAATTTTCCGGCCTTTATTTGCAGGACGACCGGGATCAGCGCCTCGCCTTGAAAAAAGCCGGCAAAGAAAAAGCTTTTTCGTTCATGCTGCGCCTGCGCCTGCCCGGCGGGCGTTGCACGGCAAAACAGTGGCTCCTGCTCGACCGCCTGGTCGATGAGCGCGCGAATGGCTCGCTGCGCCTGACCACGCGGCAGACGTTCCAGTTTCACGGCATCCTCAAGGGCAACCTGCGCCCGATGATCCAAGGGATGCACACCGAGCTGCTCGACAGCATCGCGGCGTGCGGCGACGTGAACCGCAACGTCATGGCCGCGCCGAATCCCGAGCGCTCGCCGGTGCACCAGCAGGTTTACGAGCTCGCGCGCGCTTTCAGCGAATTTGCGCTGCCGAAAACGCACGCCTATCACGAAATCTGGATCGAGGACGAACTCGTCGCCGGCGGCGAACCGAAGCCGGCCGAGGACGAGCCCATGTACGGCAAAACCTATCTGCCGCGGAAATTTAAGGTCGGCTTTGCCGTTCCGCCGTCGAACGACGTCGATGTTTTTTCCCAGGACCTCGGTTTAATCGCCATCGTCGAGAACGGGAAGCTTGCGGGCTTCAACGTCTGCGTCGGTGGCGGCCTTGGCATGAGCCACGGCAACGCCGAGACGTTTCCGCGCCTCGCCGACGTGATCGGTTTCATCACACCCGACCAGGTCAACGACGTCGGCCATGCGGTCATCACCGCGCAGCGCGATTTCGGCGACCGCACGAACCGCAAGCACGCGCGCCTCAAATACACGATCGAGGACCGCGGCATCGAGTGGTTCAAGGCCGAGGTCGAGCGCCGCCTTGGCTGGTCGCTCGCGCCCGCGCGCCCGTACGAATTTACCACCATCGCCGACGACTACGGCTGGCACCGCGCGGCGGACGGCACGTGGTTCTTCATGCTCTTTGTGCTCAGCGGCCGGATCAAGGACACGCCCGGCTGGCCGATGAAAACGGCGCTGCGCGAAATCGCGCAGATTCACGATGGCGATTTCCGTCTCACCCCGAGCCAGAACGTTTCCCTCAGCGGCGTGAGCGACGCGAAGAAAGTTGAGATCGAACAGATCCTTGCGCGCCACGGCCTGGATAAACAGAACCAGCAATCCGCGTTGCGGCTCAACGCGCTCTCGTGCGTCGCGCTGCCTACTTGCGGACTTGCGCTGGCCGAGAGCGAACGTGTCATGCCGCAGTTCTTGGACAAGCTCGAAACCGTCATCGACGAAGCCGGCCTGCGCAACGATGCCATCAGCATCCGCATGACCGGTTGCCCCAACGGCTGCGCGCGGCCGTACATCGCCGAGATCGGCCTCGTGGGCCGGGCGCCGAACAAATACGCGCTCTACCTGGGCGCGGACTACAACGGCCGCCGGTTGAACAAACTTTTCGCGCCGAGCCTGACGCTCGACGAGGTGGTTGCGTCGCTCACACCGATCATCAAGCGCTATGCGACCGAGCGCAGCGAAGGCGAACGCTTCGGCGATTTCTGCCTGCGCACCGTGCTGGCGGAAAAAGAGAAGGCCGCGGCGGTGGAAGCCGCGGATGCGGCCAGCGCGTGCACGATTTGAGATCGATTCTTTTGTGGGCGGGGTGCCCTCACCCCGCAAAACAGAATTTTGCATTCGCAAAGCGGGGTGGGGGCACCCCGCCCACAACGAACAATGCCGATCCCTCCGAGGTGGAGCGCGTTGACCTCAACGCGCTTTGCCAACGTATAAAAATGTAGGTCGGGCTTCACGCCCGACACGTCGGGGATAAACCCCGACCTACAATTAAGCGCGTCGGGACGACGCGCTCCACCTTAAGACAAATTCCGTCCTTCGTGGCAAAAACTCACACCGGCTTCGCCGCCGGCGGTTCGACCGGCTGATTCTTGCGCACCCATTCGTTGATGCCGCCTTTCATGCTGCGGACATTCCGGTAGCCCATCGATTTCAGATAAAGCGTGGTGTACTTGGAAAATTTGCCGATGCCGCAGACCATCACGATCGGGGAGGAGCGGTCCGGCGGCAATTCGGCGGCGCGCGCGGCGAGGTCTGATTGCGGGATGTTGATCGAACCGGGGATATGCACGTCGGCGAATTGCCCGGCCGGGCGCACATCGACGACCAGCGGCTTGCTGGCTGAGGCGAGTTCTTCGCTGAGCGCCGTCGGCGCGACCGAGTCGTAGGGATTTTTCAGGTTCTCGACCATCGACTCCATAAACTGGTCGTGCTTGCCGGGGGCGGCTTCCGTCGCCTTGGCGTCGGCCGGCGGGCATAGATCGGGGAAATGCCGGCAGACCGACGAGGCATACTTGAAAATATTGTCGGGAAAAATCACCACGGCGATGACCCCGGGCTCGTCCGGGATAAGCTTGAACGCCCCGGCTAGCGCCATGCCCGAACTGGGCCCGGCGATGATGCTCTCTTCCCGATTCAAGCGCAGGCAAAGTTCGAAGGCCTCGCGGTCGGCCACCTCGACCTCGCCGTCGTATTCCTTGGGCCGGTACAGTTTGGTCTGCGCGAGCTGACGCTTGCTGCGCACGCCGGGGATGTCGTGGCCGTCTTCCGGATAAACGCCGAGCACTTTGACGCTGTTGTGCTTCTCTTTCAGGAACCGGCCGGTTCCCGTGATCGTGCCGCAGGTGCCCAGGCCGGCGATGAAGTGGGTGACCTTACCCTGCGTCTGCCGCCAGATTTCCGGCCCGGTCGTGCGGTAATGGGCGTCGGGATTCGCCTCGTTCGAATATTGATCGAGCAAAATGTAGCCGGGCTTGGCGGCGGTCTCGCGCGCGGTGGCGATGGCGCCTTCCGGCGCGCCGGGGGCCGGGCAGAGCGAGTCATCGAGCTCGACGACTTTCGTTCCGAAAAAGCGCAGGATCGTCCGTTTCTCCAGGGGAATCGCCGCGGAAAGCGGGGTTTCGAGCGTATAGCCCTTGGCATTTCCGATCATGGCGAGGCCGAGCCCGGTGTTGCCGGAGGTCGCCTCGACCAGTTTTTTGCCGGGCACGAGCACCCCGTGTTCTTCCGCATCGCGCACCAGGTTTGCAGCCACGCGGTCCTTCACTGCGCCGAAGGGATTATACCATTCCAACTTGGCGTAAACTTGGGCGTGTTTGAACGGCGTGACCTTGTTAATCCGTACCAACGGGGTAGGGTTCTCTTCGCTGGACAAGAGACCGAGGATCGAGTCATAAACTCTGCTCGCGTGATCGTTAGGCATGTTTTTGGATGCGTAGGTCGCAACGTGAAAGTAACTTATCGGTCAAGTGCGAGCAATTCACCGTGATTACTAAAGATTTGGTTGGCGAATAATTTTGGAAGGATTTTATTTCTAGAAGATATCCCCGCATGAAAACCAGTGATAAACTTTGGAAAGAGGCCCTCAAAGGCAAACTGCCGGAGCAGCTTGCCCAGGAGATCGACCAGTTTGAAACCGAGATCGAGCTGCGCAAGCAGGGAAAGATCGAGGAAAAGGTTTTTGCGGAGACCCGCCTTCGCCGCGGCGCGTACGGCCAGCGCTACGACAACGGCCAGCGCTACGACGGCACCGAAAGCCGCAAGCTGCCTTTCGCCGACAAGCCCACCAAGGGTCCCGGCACGATTTGGGACGCCCCCGGCATGTTGCGCATCAAGGTTCCCTTCGGCGGGCTGAACCCGCAGCAGCTCGTGGTCATGGCCGAGCTGGCCGAGGAATATTCCGACGGCATCGCGCACGTCACCACCCGCCAGGATTTTCAGCTCCATTTCATCCACATCGAAAACACGCCGACGATCATGCGCCGGCTTGCCGCGGTCGGGATCACGACGCGCGAGGCCTGCGGCAACGCCGTCCGCAATGTCACCGCCTGCCCGATTGCCGGCGTGTGCCATGACGAAGCCTTTGACGTCACGCCGTATTCGCACGCGCTCGCGTGGTTCCTCATGGGCCATCCGGACACGATGGAGTTCGGACGGAAATTCAAGCCGGCTTTTAGCGGTTGCGCGCAGCACGCCTGCGGCATCGTCCAGATGCACGACATCGGCTACGTCGCCGCGGTCCGCGAGGTCGATGGCAAGCTCCAGCGCGGCTTCAAGATCGTCGTCGGCGGCGGGCTCGGCCCGGTGCCACGCCAGGCGCGCACGCTGACGGAATTTGCGCCGGTCGAGGAAATGCTGCCGCTCACGCAGGCGGTCTGCCGCGTGTTCGGCAAGAACGGCGAAAAGAAAAACCGCAATTCCGCGCGCATCAAATTCCTCGTGGACAAGTGGGGTATCGATAAATTTCGCGAAGAGGTTTTTGCCACCCGCAAGGAGCTGCGCGAAGATCCGCGCTGGCTCAGCATGCTCAAGGGCGCCGAAGACGCCGCCGAGGGCCCGCTGCATCCGCCCGGCGAATTACCCGCCATCAACGGCAACGACCAGCTCCGCCAGTGGATCAAGGGCAACGTGCGCGACCAGCGGCAGGCGGGCTATGTCACCGCGGCCGTGACGCTGCCGCTCGGCGACATCACTGGCGACCAGCTCCGCGCCCTCGCCAACATCATCGCCAAATATACGCGCGGCACGATCCGCACCACGGTCGAACAAAATTTTCTCATCCGCTGGGTCAGCAAGGCCGACGTGCCGGCGCTGTTCGCCGACCTCGATGCCGTCGAGCTCGCCCAGCCGGGCTCGAGCAGTATCGTCGATGTCACCGCGTGCCCCGGCACCGACACGTGCAAACTCGGCATTTCCTCGTCGCGCGGCCTCGGCGGTGAGCTTCGCAACCGCCTGCTCCAAAAAAGCTACCAGCTCGATGAAGCGATCAAGGGCCTGCACATCAAGGTCAGCGGCTGTTTCAATTCCTGCGGCGGCCATCACGTGGCCGACCTCGGCTTTTACGGCGTCAGCCGCACGATCAACGGCTACAAAGTCCCTCATTTCCAGGTCCTGCTCGGCGGCCAGTGGGAAAACAACGCCGGTTCGTACGGCCTGCCCATCATTGCCATTCCTTCCAAGCGCGCGCCCGATGCGGTCGATCGCGTCACCGAGTACTACGTCAAGAACCGCGAGAAGGATGAACGGTTTCACGCCTTCGTGAAGCGCGTCGGCAAAAGCCCGGTCCGCGAGCTGCTCGAGCCGCTCAACCAGGATTTTCCCTCGCACGACGCCGATCCAAGTTTCTATTCCGACTGGGGCGATCCGCGCCAGTACAGCATCGGCGACATTGGCATTGGCGAATGCGCGGGCGAAGTCGTCACGCGTTACCAGTTTGAAATGACCTCGGCCGAACGCCTCGTGTTCGAAGCCGGCCTCCACCTCGATCGCGGCGAGCTTCAATCCGCCGGCGAGACCGCCTACACTGCCTTTCTCCGCGCGGCCAAGGCGCTCGTGCAAATGCAGTATGACGATGTCTCCAACGACGCCGACGAAATTGTGGCGGAGTTCAAGGAGCGCTTCTTCGACACGCAGATTTTCTTCGATCCGTTCGTCGGGCCGAAATTTGCCAACGATTTTTTTGCCGCGCACACCGCGCGCGGGGAGAAGTTCACCGCCGATACCGCGCACCAGCGCATCACCGAGGCCCAGCTTTTCATCGAGGCCGTGCACAACTGTTATAACAAACTGCGCTCCACCGCGCCGGCCCTGCCGACCAAGGCCTGATTCCCCACCATGGAACTCCAATATCTTGTCGCAAAAATTTACGTCGACGGCGATCTGAAGATCGATCCGGCCAGCGTCGTGAATGTTTTTCACCGCTGGGTCGCGGCGCAATCCCTGCCCGGGATGCTGGTGGATGTGGCCGAACTGCTGCACGTCCCGGCCGGGCCGGGAGTGATCCTGGTCGGCGTCGAAGCCGATTACGCGCTCGACTACACGGGACATCGCTGGGGCCTGCTCTATCGTCGCAAGTCGCCGCTGACTGGCACCAACACGGACCGGCTTGGCCAGGCGCTGCGCTCGGCGGCCCACGTGGCCCAGCTTCTAGAAGCGGAATTTCCCGGCCAGCTCAAATTCAGCCGCCGTGAGTTCTCTGTCGTCGTCAATGACCGCGCGCTGGCGCAGAACACGCCGGAGGCGTTTGCCGCCGCCAAACCCGAATTGGATGCTTTCCTGAAAAGCTGGACCGGCCGTAGTGATTCCACGCTGGCGCCGCTCGATACCGATGTCCGCCGCCGCTTCGGCGTGCTGGTGAAGACATCGAGCCCCTTCGAGCTGACGGCGAATTGAAGACAGATCCTATCGACCACGGATCTCACGGATTAACACGGATGGGGTAGGGCGCGTTATCCTTAACGCGCCGCAGCCCGTTGAGGGCGCGCTGAGATTGTTGTCATTCCGAGCCGTGCGAGAAATCTCTGCGAAAGCCGGCCTTCGTTTCACTTTGTCGTGGTAACTTCGCCGTTCCTATCTCCTTCCCATTAGCCGCGCGAAGAAGCTAGGCCCTGGTGAGGTGCGCTCCATGACATAAAACAAATTATCCGGAATGTGATCACAGCGCTCATCGTGTTTAAATCCGACTATCGATTTGGCTACTTGCAGAGGTATATCAAAAATGTAGTCTACGTTAGCTTTCTCGCCTCCGTTGGCCAACTGCGCTGCTTCCATCTTCTCTTTTATTGGCACGAAGCTGCTTGGCAGTTCCCCATCCGAAACAAGACCTTTGGGTCCGTTCTCACCCTCATGAGAGAGAAACCACTTCCGGCTGCCGTACGACCAGAACTCTGCGGAACTCGCCATGACATGCTCTTCAACCAAACACCTGACAATATCATGAGTCACCGAAACCTTTGCGAGCTCTCGCTTATCAAGAAACGGGCAATCATATTTATCATACCAGAGAAGAGTCCAACCCGTGTCTAGCTTTGCTGTCGCAATCAGGCAGTCAGGCACCTCTATCCGCTCACCGGTCGGCGAGAGGCCAAAGCGAGCGAAGAATGCGGCACTGTTCTTTTCGGGAATGGCAAACCATGTAATCGCAAAGCCCATATTTTTATCTCGGCGAAAGATGTTTATAATTCATCGATGTTTAATTGGTATGTGTCGCAAACCGCTCAAAGCGACAGGTGCTCCACGCGATTAGCCAAGTCCTCTGGCATTCCGGCTTCTGCAATCAATGCCAGATCGCTGACGCAACGGCCAATCGTTACGCGGAGTTGGTGCGCGAAAATCACCCCTGCGAACGGTTTTGCTTCCCGCTGCCAGGCGGCTGAAATCTGCAAGAAATCCTGATCGCGGGTAAAAAGCACGCAGCCGAGGGCCGTCGCGCGGGCCAGCAAGGCGGAATCGTCGGCCTCGGCATGATTGTCCTCTTGTGCAGTCGTGACTGTAACATTGCGGGCGCGCAGGGCATCCGTGATGCCGTGCGGCACCTGCACGTCCATGTAGAGACGCAGGCTCACGCGGGCCGTTGATGCAGGCGCAAACGACGTCGTAACGGCGAGTCAGCGTTGGTACCGGCCAAACGCTCGGCTTCCGTCAAATCTTGGGCGATCTGCTGGTCAAACGCGGCCTGATGGTCATAATAGTAACCTAAGGCGGCATGGATTTGTGCCAGCGACAGGTCTGGATGCTGCCGATGGATTTCCTCGGCGCTCCAGCTTTGGGCCAGATGATCCAAGGCCACTTCCAGCACTTTGACGCGGGTGCGGTCAATCCACGCGACACCAGCGGCATCGCGGTAGATGTGGGCAACGGGTTCGGCTGTCAGCATGGCAGGAAGGTAGGATAACGGGCCGTCCGTGTCAAAGCCCGGTTTACAGCTTACTAGCTTCGGGAGTTTGCCCGCCTTCGCCTTTACAACGCTCTTCGGTGCACAGTGCTTTCACTCGGTTTAGTCGCTGGCCTGCCAAGCCGTAGCCCGAAGGGCGAAGGCTGGCGGAGGGAGGGGGATTCGAACGGGGCTAAAGATTTTTCTTGGAGGTACTTACCTCTGAACAAAAATCTCGGTTTATGGAATTTGTTAGCGAAATAACAGCACGTAAATCGAGAATTTTCAGGCCGCCTTGTTTTTTCCCGCGGATGCACATACAGGGTATGTGCCCCGCGTTCAACCTCACCTCTTGCTCGACGCCCTCGGATTGGAGGGCACGGTGACTATTTGGCGGGCAGATTCCAAAAAGCCCTACCATGCCATCTTCCGACATGGCGGGGCTCAGATCAACCGATCCACCGGGAAGACCAACTACGCCGAGGCCCAGGCCCGGGCAGCCGAGATCTACGCCGAGATCGTCCGGGGCCCGAAGGAGGCCGTGACCATGGTCAGCCTCGAACGGAAGATGGAGGATCTTAAAACCCTTGTCCTGAGGCTCTCCTTGAACGGTGCGAGGTCAGGAAACCCTCATGTACGCACCGAAGTGAAAACCCTCAAGGAGGGCTACGACGCGTTCATTTCCGCGAAAAAGATAGAATGCATTGCCGATTCAACCCTCAACAGATTGCAAAGACGTCTGGACGAATTCGTCGGATTTGTCGGCCCGACAACCTGCCTGCCCGAAATTTCATCTCAGGCAATCGAACGCTGGGTTGCATCGAAGCCCACCAATAACCCTCGTTCGCAAAAAAACGATGTCGATGTCGCGAGCCAGCTAATGAGGTGGTGCGGAAACCCTCCCCGACGCTGGTGCGACCCTGAAATCGGGAAAGGTGTCTCCAAGCCACGTGTCTCCCGTCAGTCTTCCTTGATCGAAGTTATTACCCCGGACCAGGCGAAAGCGGTCCTCAAATGGATTGAGGATAATAACCCAGAATACGCCCTCTTCTACGCCATCGCTCTATTTGCAGGTGCCAGGGCGAATAAAAAAGAATCGTCTAATGACAAGCGGTCGGGGGAAATCATTCGGCTCTTCGAGGTCGTAAAGAAAAACAAAGGCCAGTGGCCCGCGAAACTCTGGAACGGGTTGGTGCTCCACATCCCATCAGGAAAGGTAAACGGAGCACCACGGCAGATCCATACCCCTGAAAACCTCAAGCGCTGGATGGAAGCCTATCCAGAAAGCCTCGAAATCCCGCATCGCAATTGGCACACTAAACACATTGCCAAGCCCTTTGGCCTGCCCCCAAACGGACTTAGGCACACTGCCGCGAGTGCGTTCATCAGTTCCGGTGGCGACTTCGGGCGCGCATCGGTTCTTTTTGGAAATTCTGAAGGTATATTGAAAAGCAGGTATGTAAATTTAATGGTGATAACATATTTGACTCAGTGAAGCAGCTTGGTTTTCTTGATTTTTAATGCACGAGCAAGACGCCGAGCGCCTGACGAAGCTGACAAAACACCTAAGCGCGAGTCTTTACGTTTTGCGTGCAGAACACCTGTCTCTGCTAAGGATAGTCGAAGAATATGCGCGAGCGATTCTTCCAAAACAAAATGCTGACGCGCTAATGGGCTCATACGTAAAAAAGCGCGATGTTGAACTTGAAAAGATGATTTTGGCGCTCGGTGATACGCGTCCCGACGTTGCGGAGGAATTGCAGAAGTTGATTGACCAAGCGAAGGGCGGAACTTCTTAAATGGTTTGATTTTCTTAAGCATTTTTAAGCGGGATAATCCGTCTTGCCGAGTAACGCCTTCTGACGGTAATGCGTGAGCAACTGAGCAAGATCATCAGCGCGGAATCCGTAAGTGTTGGGGAGTTGGCTTTCAAAGCCACTCATGGTCTTTGCCAGACCCTTGTATTTAGTTGGCCCTTTATATCCCGGTGAGAAATTAAATCCGACAAACTTACTTGCGAACCTGAGATATGGATTAGGTGTGAAGGTTCCAAATTCTCCAATTTCACTCCATGCGAGACGGCTTTTTTGAAACAGCGATCCGAATTCGATACCAGTCTCATCAACAGTTAGAAACGAACTCTTTGGTCGGAAGAGTTGAAACAAAAATAATACAGCCCCTAGCCCGAAGAAAGCGGCAACGAACCAACCGAACCCCTCGCCAGAGATTACCATCCCCACGCCGATAGCCGTGAACGCAGCGGTCATCAATAAAAACCAGGCCAGCTTGGTTTTGCCGGGGAAAACAGTGAATGGTATCGGAGGATATTCCATATTTGTCGTGTTTTGTGGATGGTTCAACTGCTCCGCTTGCGATCCTGGTCCTTCACCTTTTTCAACTGTTTGATCTTTGCGTCCAGTTCCTTGCGCGGGACTTTTATCAGGCCGCTAGCTAGCGCCTGAAATCTTTGGAAAGCGGTTTTTATTTTTTTTGCCACGGTAAAGTTCGGTTCGACGTTTAGTGATTCAGGCCGGAGCTTCGGCAGTGAGTTGTTTGTAGGTCAGGCGCTTGCCGATGACATCAGAGGCAACACGGAGAAAGCGCAGCGCGTCATTCAACTTGCGTTCATTGAACCGAAAAACTTGCTCGTCAAGGTAACGGAACAGGTGCGCGGGATCAACGCTGACATAAGTGCCACGCAATGCGCGTTTAAGCAGACTCCAGAAGTTTTCGATTCCGTTGGTGTGAACGCGGCCTTCGACGTATTGCACGGCGTGGTCAACCATCTCGTGAAATAGGGCGGAATCCATTTTCAAGTAGGTCATGGCCGTGTCAGAGTAGAGCTTGGCCCCGGATTCAATAGACTCGTCCAAGAGGGGCTTAATCGTTTCCTTTGTGGTGTTGGGCACTACCGTGGCTTTAACGCGGCTGGTGCCGCCCGCACCGCGTTCCAGCATCCCATGCACAGGCGTCTTGCCCTGGCCGCCGACACCTTTGTTTGGCAACGTGCGCCGCCTTCTGGCGTGCATGTTTACGGCCCGGCCACCGATGAACGTCTCGTCGCTTTCAATCTCGCCTTTGAACTTTGAAAATGTCCCGGTGCGCATGGCCGTGCGGATACGGTGCAGCATGAACCACGCGGTTTTCTGAGTGACGCCAATGGCGCGGTGAACCTCGTAAGAGCTGATGCCGTTTTTGGCGTTGGCGATCATCCAAATTGTGACGAGCCATTTATCCAATGGGAGCGGGCTGTCCTCAAAGATCGTGCCGACACGCACGGAGAACTGCTTTTTCTCCGTGCAATGCGTGCATTCCCATGTCTTGCGCGTGGATATGCAGCGAATATCCGCGCTTTCGCAACGGGGGCACTTCACGCCGTCCGGCCAGCGCAGTTGCACTATGAATTTGAAAGCCGTTTCCGGGTCTGAAAAGTAGCGGACGGCCTCCATTAAGGTTTCGGGTAATTGTTCGGTTTTCATAAAAGTTAAATTAAGTCTTGAACTACCTTGAAATACGCCTCCTGCACGGCTGCATAGATAGATTGGCTGATTAACAATTGAGTGTCTTGGTCTATTTTTCTGACCGCTTCCTCATACCAATCAGACTTTTGCTTTGAAAGCGGGGCAGGAGCATGCTTACCGGAGGCATCCAATATGAGATGCTGGATCGGCCCGCCGCACGCTTGGTCGAATTTCTTACACGCTTCGATAGTGTAAAAAGCTAAACCAATGGCTTCTTCTGTTAAATAAGAGCTGAAATCCGCGCCGGTTAAAATCACCCCGGCAACATCGCTTCCGCATCCGATTGCTTCGTACGGATGTCGTCCTCTGATTGCGATGCCGTTGGAAAGACTGAGGCCATAGATAAATGGTTTGCCATCGAAATAATATGCCAGCAGCACTTCAAAATCCAGTTGGTCTAAGTGAGCCTGCTTTCCATCACCCGCAAGGCTAGGATGATCTGCGTAATCGAGCATTTTAGAGCGCGTTTTTTTGAGCGCCGATTCGGCACAATTAGCGATTGATCGTTCATCGGTAATTTTGAGACTAACAGTATCTATTTCCAAAATTTGTTGGAAGCATCTCGCACCAGCCAATGAGCCAGCGATAGCTAGAATGGCATACTGGTCGCCAGAAAATTTAAGCACGCCTATTTTTGGCTCATTTGGTTGCTTGTATTTTGTGCCAGTGCTCATCTGGCTATCACTGGCGACCACAATACCGTCCTTGCACGCAAATCCAATGGCGATAGTCATAACAGGTTGTTTTGGTTTAGGCTTCAAAGGAGCCTCCTTCCCGCAACTGAGTCAAGTATGTTATTACCAATTTAATGACAAAGGAAATCGCCGATGAGTTTTGGCAAATTTTTCCCGCGCGACCTTCATTGGCCGATAAAAACAAGGGCTTCTAGACTGTAAGCGATCAGCTCTGAAACGATGACGAATACAATGCGGTCGTGTTAGAGCCACGCAAAGATTTTTGAAAATCGACCTTGTTGGCGACCTCAAACCTACCATTTACACTGCGGGCCGCTGTGGCCTCGACGGGGTGGTCAAACGACAACTGCGTCGCAACAAAAAAGTAAGTCAAAAAAAGATCATACCATGATACATACACTCGATCCATTCGACGACGCCGCTCGTCCTCTCGACAATGAAAAACAAAAACCACGTCGCCATGACGACGCGGTTCCCAACACTCCGCCTGAAGGTCCCGAAGCGGTCGTTAAGGCCATCCGCGACTCAAATTTCGGTGCGGACGACGGTGCTCCGCCATCGCCATTCATGGATACTCCCGGTCCTCAAGATGCGTGGGTGCGCGCACTATTGAAGTCGCTATTCGACTACGCGCTGGCGCTGCATCTGATGCCCTCGAAGGAGTTCTACGACCATGGATACGAGGACGGAGCGAAATCGACCGTCGTTACGGAGGGAAAGGCAACGCGTCTGAAAAATGGCGAATTGCCTTCGGAGGTGCTCGAAAACTTGCAGCCGTTTGTAGCCAATGCGGCTTTGTGTATCTCTGATGCACCAGTTCAACGTCGAACCTTATTCGCTCGGCTCGGCAACGGCCGGCCAGTCTCAGTCGCCGAAAAGCACGGCTTTCTTTCCGTATACCAGGAAATGAAAAATGGGTACACAGTTCGGGTCACGCGTATTCACGGCGGCGAGACGTACATTTTTCAAATTCCGTGCCCAACGGCGGCGGAACTCCTTGAAGCGGTACTCGCGGCGGTGATTGCGGACGTCAGGGCTGCCCTTTTCGCAGCGGACGAGAAAGAGGCTTTGGCGCGCCTTCGTGCGTTGTTGGTCGGCCATTTCTCGCCCGATGTCGTGCGCGCTGTTCTTACGGTTATCCTCTTTACCGGGGGTTACTGCAAAGGAGGTTTTCCAAGCCGGAACTCGATCCTTCGAAAGCACGATTTAGTTTTTATGCATTTGCTGCCGACGACATATGTCACCGGCCAAGTGAAAACCAGTCGATGACGTATAACAAACTCAACACTTTTGTGGTGCCATCCCCGTCGGCAAATTCCGCGCGAAGGGTCGCCATCAATGAGGCGAAGTCCCCAAGGTACCTAAAATAATAAAGGATGGTCGGGGGCGGCGAAGCCGACCGCGAACACCGAGTTGGCCTTAACAGGCTGCATGATCGATAGGACTACCCAGTAGTCCGTGAACCTACGCGCGTCGGCGCGACGGAGTCGCCGCAGACGCCGAGATTAGCCTGCCTCAGAAAAGGCCAGGCATTGCATGGCCGATCCGAAGATGGGTGCGTAAGAGCACCCGGTAATCAACTCTTCGATGAGCCTTCGGCTCTCGAGAGCGTGAGTTTTCCTCACGCCGTCGCTGCAAGCGCTATGGCGAAAGGCAATTAATGAGCGGAAACCGGCATTTTGCACTATGCTTTTTTTTGGATGTGGCGTAAACGCCCATCCTATTGCATGACAAAAAATAAAAATTTTTCCTATTAGGGTCCGGGATTATTTTATTTTTTCTTCGATGCGTTCCGGCCACCCATCACCTCGCCGCCTTTTCCTAGTCGCACCTCCTCGGGCCCGTCATTATTTTTCTCTCGTCCTTCAGCATACCAGCAATACTGCCAATTTTCGGCCCGATTTGCGCGGACAGTTCCGTCGGCTTTCCAGATAGAGCCAATTTTTTTGATATGTATTTTTCCTTCATGGACAAGTTCGTCGATGCGGCTCTGAACTCTGTTAATCGAATATTTTAGCTTCGTCCCGTACGAAGCAGACGCCTTTGCAATGGCTTTCTACATCGACCTCGTTGTCATAGGAGCGGGACGCCGCTTGGCGATCGAGTGCGACGGTGAACAATTCCACGGGCCAGAACAGTTGCAGGATGACATAGCGCGTCAGGCGGTCCTGGAACGCTTAGGTTGGACGTTCGTTCGCATCCGCGGTAGCATCTTTTTCCGCAATGAGGACCGCGCCTTAGAGCCGGTGTTCAGGCGGTTGGAGGAACTCGGCATCCCGCCCGAACTCAAGACGGGCACCACGGTTTCTCCCGACGCTCGCAACGAACTTATCGAAAGAGTCATTCGCGAGGCGGAGAAACTGCGCGCAACGTGGCGCGCTGAAAGCCCCGACGAAACGCCGGAGCCCGAAATAAAATCACGTTGGCACGCAAATACAGATTCAAGGCCATCTCCTCCTTCTGGCGGGACTGCCGTACCATCGCAAACGATACCTGCAGAATCGAAATTCAAAGACCAGCTCACACTTACGCCTACTAAAACAGTGTTGCTCAATCTTGTTGGTTCCTCCGTGCCCGCGAATGGTGCAGCGGTCACGTCGAAACCGACTGGGCGCTTTGAACAAGAGATTCTTTCCGTGCTGCGCACACGAGGCCGGTCGGAGACCGAAGCGTTGATATTAGAACTCGCGCGTCAGTTTAGGCTGGACGATGTTGGCCGCCGCCAGCTGCGCGCCGCGTTGGATACATTGGAGGCACAGGGCGCAATTCGGCGAGGGGCGAATTATGTCGTCCTCGCCAATACCCAATTATAGCGGAGATGCTTCAGGAATCGGCTTGACACAAAATCACTTACAAAATTTTCGCGCGAAATCTGTTAGCGCGCTAACACCTGAAACTTTTTCCAGTTGTCTAAGGTGTTGTAATTTAATCGGTTAAACTGGCGGAGGGAGGGGGATTCGAACCCCCGGTACGGTTTTACCCGTACAACGGTTTAGCAAACCGTCCCTTTCGGCCACTCAGGCACCCCTCCGAAAGCAGAACGCAGAGCAGAAACGCGCGCCTCGCCAAGCGCAAGGCAGTTTTCGCAATGCGAAAACTGCCCTTCGGAGCTCGCAGAGCGAAGTAGGGCAACTCAGGGAAAAGTAACGCAACACGTTGCAGAAGTATCACGGTCCCGGCGCGCGTGGTGGCGGTGGTTCTGCAAGGATTTCAAAGCTTTTGGCCATACGGTCGTACAGTTCGAACATGCCAGCCCTGTTGTTTGTGCCGAATCCCAGTATGTATCCGAGCGTGCCCTCTGTGATGAAATAGTGACGGCAGCTCCAGATCCCAGCGCCTTGGGGTTTATCGAAGTCAAGCATCGGCGCCTCCCTCGATCCGATGGATGTTTTGTTGGTGACGAAATTTCCGAATCCTTTGCTGGCTAGACTCTCTTTTACATTACCGAAGATCTCTTTGTGCGATTTCTTGGGATTGTGGGGCATCCGAAAGACGATCAAGAGGTGGTTGCCGTCCTCAAGCGACCTGAACCGGATCACCTCAAATTGGCTGTTAGCGGGGACAGGCGGGAAAGAGTTCCAGCGCTTGGGGATTTCCAGCGCGAAGTTCCACTCTGAACTTTCGTAGCGCTTCATTTCGGTGAAGTTCACCTCGATTTTCTCCGCCGGCGGAGAAGCCACGGTCGGCTCAGTAGCCGCCAACACGGCGCATTCTGCTGCCTCTCGCCGTTTAAGGTCAAAGGTCTGTCCCGGCGACAGGAAGTAATAAGGCGCGCCGTTATTTCGATTGCCATCGGTGATGGTGACTCGGCCACTGCCGATTACCTCGAAGGAGTCGCCATGCACAACAATCGCTGTACCCTCATCAATCCCAATTCCGAGCAATTCAGGATGTTTCTCAATGACCCCCGCAAGATCGTTTTCCCGCCGGCGTGTATTCACGTGCTGGTCGATAGCGGAGTTTGAGAGTAATCCAAATCCTCTTTCATAACCTTTCGCAATCATGATGGTGTTGTCGCCATCGGGGTTTTTCTCAGTGCCCGGGTCACCGCGAATAAGGAACGACCCTTGAATGGTTGCACCAGCAGAACTGCCAGCCACAACGCCACCACGGGCAACCAATTCCTTGATTTCGCGTTCGACGGCAGTATCCAGATAGGCGTCAACCAGCCTCCAATGGCGTCCACCCGGAATCCAAACCCCGGAAGCCTTTCGCAGGGTTTCAATGAAATGCGCCGAGTTCGCATGCGCTTTATCTCTGGCATGCAACATCGTGATGTGATCCGGGTTTATTCCCCAAAGCTTTGCTAACCCTTTCCCTTGCCCTTGAAGGAATCCGGAAGCGGTTAGTTGGTCGTCGGACATCGCAGTTGGAATCAGCACGAAATTGGCGTTTGGTCCGCCAGCCAACGACACAAAGCGTTTTTTAACCTCGTCGGGTACGCCGCCGCCGCCGACCATGATGAGCCATCCCTTTACTGGTTCAGGAGTCTGTGCTGCCAACACGGCGCGGCATGCGCGCCAACTTTCGTAGCCATGTTTTTTTGCGACCTGTTCAAGGGCGTCACAGTGTTTCAGGACGTGGCCCAAGGATTTCTCTTTTGCCTGAAGAGCAACGGCCTCGGCTTTGAGTGTTTCGATCGGTGACATAATAACCTTATTACGGCTCGCGAATTGCTGGGCGTGGTTCCGTTCGTCCTGCCCGCGAACCAGTTTTTTAGGTTTACGTCAGAAGACCGACTATCGTTCTTTGCCATGCCGTGAAAACGGCGGAACCGGGAGGCGAACGACGACCTTGTGAAGTTTCATCGGTGAGAAGCCGCGATGGGTCAATTCATTTTGCATGCGCGAATTGAAGGGGTCGGCCCTCCATCCAACAACCGGCTTGCGGCACGTTTGGGTACAGGGCAGCCTGCCGACGTGATCCAGCTCACCAGAAACTTTCACCTCGTCGCCGGCGTGTGCCTGATGTCATTGGCGAGCGTTGCCGTGCGGGCGGATCTGCCGGCGGGCACCTTGGTGTTTCACCGGGTTGTGATCCACGATGAGCAGGGCACCGGTCTAGACGCGTACACCCTGAATATCCCGGCTGGATGGCAATGTCAGAACCGGGTGATCTGGGATCTGCAACGCACCGTGGCCCCGACCGATCTCTATGTGCAGGTGGTCAATCCCGCTGGGAGCGAAGAGTTCACCTATTTCCCGTCCGGCGTGTTCGTGTGGTCGCGGGCATATCAACAATATTCCGCCCAGATGGGCGGTCGGGTGCAGGGGTGCCCGATCCGTCAGCCGGCCAATGGGCCGCTGGCGGCGATCAAGTACGTGATCATTCCGGCTTATCTGAAAGGTCTCGGCAATTATTCCGTGGTGTCATCGAAAGAGCTCCCGCAAATGGCCGCGGCCTATGCTCCGACATACAACAAACCAGGACAGCCGCAGGGTGAGGTGCGCGCCGGCACGATGCGGATCGAATACCAGCAAGGCGACCGCACCATGCAGCAGGATATTTATTGTGTCTTTGTCATCGTGAGCGGGCCCGCGGGTTATGTGTGGGCATTGGACCACATCGTATCGTTCAAGGCGCAGAAAGGCGCGCTCGACCAATCGGGAAAGAAATTTTCCCTGATGGCCGCGTCGCTCCTGCCGACGCCGAAATTCATGGACGCGATCGACCGGGTGACGAACATGCTGATCCAGCAATTCTACCAGAACCAACAGGCCTTGATGCAGCGGGTGGCGATCGAGGAAAAGGCCCAGCAGCAGATTTCTGACCAGATCATGTCCGGATGGGAGGCGCGGTCTGCCGCGCAGACCACCGCGATCGATAACTATGACGCGGGTGCGATCCGCGGGGTGAACAACGAAGTCGATCCGCATACGGGCGACACGGTGCAGGTGCCCGACGAGGCGACTCATGCCTGGTCAAGCTCCAGCGGGGAAATCATCTACTCCGACAACGAGAATTTCAAACCGGGCGATTACAAGAACGCCGATTGGGAAGAGCTGACGCCGAAGCATTGAGATATAATCGTTCTCATTCTCGTAATCTTTCTCGTTCTCGATTATGAGAACGATAACGAGTACGAGAACGATGGATGAGGGCCCCTACGCCCGGGCCACGGCGCCGGGTTTCAGGATCATCGGCTGTTGCGCGGTCGCCTTGCTCTCGGCGACGAAGCGTTCCAGTTCCTCGATGGCGCGCGCGGGGCCGTCTTCCTTCAGCAAAACGTCGCGGGCCTCGAGCGCTCGCGCCTTGTAACCGGGATCGGCGGTGATGCGTTCCGTCGCGAGGTAAAGCTGCTGCGGCCAGGTTTTCCTCGCGAGACGGAATCCGCAGCCGAGCCGCTCGACTTCCTGCCCGAAAAATTCCTGGTCGCCGATGTGGGGCACCACGATCTGCGGCACGCCGGCGTGCAGCACGCTGGCGGTCGTGCCCGCGCCGCCGTGGTGGATGACCATCGAGGCGTGGCGGAAGAGCTGGTCGTGCGACACTTTGCCGACGATCTTGATATAATCGCAGTCGGGCGGCGTCTCAAACTCGGCCCAGCCGCGCTGCATGATGATTTTTTTCCCGCGCGGCCAGTTTTTGACGAAGCGCCGCATGATCGCCCGCCGGTTGTCGTAAACCATGCTGCCGAAGGTCAGCACGGGCACGAGCTCACCGCCGGTGAAAGCAGTCACCTCGGCGTCGAGGGCGTCATCCTCCGGCGCCTGCCAGCGGCAGTAGCCGGTGAAACGAAACCGCGGGTGGATTTCCGCGTTTTTCGGCTGCATGAGGGTTGGCGACACGCCGACGAGGACGAGATTGGCCGGCTCGGAAAAAAACTTGCGCACCTTGGGCAGGCCGGACGCGCGCAACGGCGCCGCCACGGCGCCGTTGATGATAAAGTCCACGGCGACATTGCCGATCCGCCAGAGCGCGCTGTTCCACATCCGGCGCACCGGACGCGGGAACCACGCGGGCAGGGCGAGGTTTTCGGGCGGATAATCGGGCGAGGGAACCGCCTGGTGCGCGAAGGCAAAACTCACGAAGGGCACGCCCTTGCGTTCGGCCATGCTGCGGTTCATCGGAAACAAATACGACGACACCAGCAGGTCGGCATCGTCGAGCGCCTTGTCCATGCGCGCGATCATCTCCGTGATGTAGGGCAGGGCGCCGACGTAGATTTCGCGGAGCTGGTAAAGCGGCAGGCGGATTTTTTGCAGGCGCCCCATCCAGTAGCTGAGGTCGGCCTGTTCCCAATTCGGGCACAGCGGCAGAAACTCAATGCCGGCGGCCTCGATGTCGCGCTGGTAGATGGGAATCGTGGCGAAGCGCACCTTGTGCCCGGCGCGCTGCAACGCGACCGCGAGCGCGATGACCGGATAAATATCACCCGTCGAACCGTGGGACGTGAGAATGACGCGCATGGGCCAGTCTGGTAAAAATTATTAAACGTGCACGACGAAACTTGTCACAGGTGTGTGACGATTACGTGACGCGGAGGCCGGGCGAAACTTAATCGTACTCATTCTCTTTATCATTCTCGTTCTCTCAAATACCTCGAGCGGATAATGAGAACGATAACGATTACGAGTACGATAATGCAGTGTTCTGGGCGCATCGGGGACGCCGCGCTCCACCGTTTGTGATTTGCGCTATAAGTCAGCGAGTAACGCCCGCAATTCCCGCTCGGGATCCTCATGCTGTTGTTCGATGGCGAGGCTTAGGGCGTTCTCCAGCACCGGCTTGCCTTCGGCTCGGCGGCCCAGTTGCACCAGGAGTTTTCCGAGCAGGATCCTTGGCATCATCCAATCGGCTTTTTTCTGCGCGCAGAATTCGAAGTGCGGCACGGCTTCCGCGCCGCGCCCTTCCTCGCTAAGTGCCTGTGCGAGGCTGAAACGAAACAGTTCGTTGTCCGGCTGGCGTGCCACCAGCGCGGCGAAGTGCGTGGAACGGATAGTCATGTCAGTCGAAGACATACCCTAAGTCGGACTCATGCCGTGGGAAACCGCGGTTAATAGTCCGAACCAAATTAATAAGTGCCAATAAGTGTTCATCAGTGGTTAAAAACCCGGATCGAATCTGCGTCCATCGCGGTTCAAATCTAAGCCTCATCAATCGCCACAAGCACCCCGGTGATGTTGTCCGGCCCGCCGCGGCGGTTGACGTTCTCGATGATTTCTTTCATCGCGTCCGTCGGGTTGTCGGCCCGCCCGAGGATTTCCGTCAGCTCGGGTTCCTTGATCACCCGGCTGAGTCCATCGCTGCAAATCAGCACGCGTTCGCCGACGGCGAGCGGGCGCACGATAAAATCGACCTCGGGCGGCTCGGACTGGCCGAGGCAGCGGGTGAGCGAGGCCCGGCTGGATTCGGTGAAATAGGCCAGCAGGCGTTGGGCGCCGCGCAGGTTGGCTTCGTTTTCGAGCGAGTGGTCCATGGTCAGTAAATCGAGCTGGCCGTCATGCCACACGTAGCAGCGCGAATCGCCGACATGCGCGAGGTAAAGCTGGTCGCCGGCGATCATCCCGAGCGTGAGGGTCGTGGCGATGCCGAGTTCCGGGCTGAGCTTATGCCCGAGCGCCAGGACGCGGTCATTGGCCTCGCGCACGATTTGCACCAGGTCGACGGCTTCGCCTTCCGGGGCCGCGCGATAAAGTTCGCGCACGGTGTTGACCGCCATTTGCGAGGCTTCCGCTCCGCCGGGCAGCCCGCCCACGCCGTCGGCCACGGCAAAAAGACCGGCGGCTTCATCACAAAGATAGCTGTCCTCGTTTTGGCGGCGGACTTTGCCGATGTCGCTCAAGGCGGCGGTGCGTAGATGCATATTAAAACAGAACAGAATATGTCAGATTCGTATTCAAGAGAAAGGCAGAAATCGCGTATCGCGCGTGTCGCAGGTGAGGCTTTCCCAGTGCGGTGTGGGCAGGCTGTCGAGAAACAGGCGCCCGTAAGTTTTGGCCAGCACGCGCGAATCGAGGATGGTGATGAGGCCGCGGTCATTGGCCGTGCGGATGAGCCGGCCCACGCCCTGGCGGAACTTGATGAGCGCGTCGGGCAGGGTGAGCTCGTTGAACGGATTGCCGCCGCGGTCGCGGATGTGCTCGGCGCGCGCCTCGAGGATCGGGTGCGTCGGCGGGTCGAACGGCAGGCGGGTGATGATGACTTGGGCGAGCGCATCGCCAGGCACATCGACGCCCGTCCAAAAACTGTCGGTGCCGAAAAGGATGGCGTTGCCCAGGTCGCGCATGCGCGTGGTCATCTCCGTGCGCGAGAGATCCTCGCCTTGCACCAGCAACGGGCGGCCGGCCATGGAAAAATCCTCCCCCAGCGCCGCCGCGCAATGGCGCAGGTCGTTGTAACTGGTGAAAAGCACGAGCGTGCCGCCGGACACGCGCAGCGTGCAAAACCGCAGCCAGTCCACGAGCGAGTCGAGCGACAGCCGCGCATCCTTGGGCGAGGGCAGGGGGATGTCGGCCGCCACGTAGACGCGCATGTTGCGCTCGAAATCGAAGGGCGACGCCTCCACCACGGCGTGCGCGTCATCCGCGCCGATGCGCTGGGCAAAGGTTTCGATGCGGCCGCTGAGCGCGAGCGTGGCGCTCGTGCACACGATGCTGGTGCGGCAGCCAAAGAGGTGCTCGCGCAGGGCCGGCGCGACGTCGATGGGCGCGCTGCGCAGCGTGACGATGGTCTGCCGGCGGCCGGTGCGCTCGGCCCAATAGACATGGGCCGGATCCGACAACGCGAGCCACTCGTTGAAGCCGGCGCGCAGGCTCTTGATCCGTCCGGCCTGGTCGAGCAATTCATCGCGGTCGCGACCCTCGTCGAGGCGGTCGGCCAGCTTGCTGATGATTTTGTGCAGTGCGGTGAGCGGGCCGTCGAGCATCGGCTCGGCGACATCCTGCTCGCGCAGGCGCACGATGGACTGCGAGGCGAGCAGGGTGGTGGAAAGGAAATCGAAAAACTGTTTCGACGCATCCAGCGCATCGAGCACGAGCTGTTGCGCCTCCGCACCGCCGTCCTTGCGCAGCAGGCCGCGCTTGTTTTTCGGGTTGAAGAGCAGTTTCAGCGCGCGATCGACGCCGTAGCTGCTGAGGCTGAGGCCGAAATTTTGCGTGGCGACCTCGGGGATGGTGTGGGCCTCGTCGATCACGACAAAATCGTCCGGGAAAAGCAGGCCGCGCGTTGTGCTGCCCGCGCCCTGGGCCTGCGCGCCGCCGGAGTTGATCAGCGCGAAGAGCAGGGCGTGGTTGACGATGATGACGTGGGCCGAGCGCAGGCGGGTGCGTGCGCGCTGGTAGAAACATTTTTCGCCGTTGCAATGCTTGCGGGAGCACGAGGATGAGTCGGAGTTGATGGTTTCCCAGACTTCCGCCCGCGGTGGGGGATTGAGCTCGAAGCGCAGGCCGGTGGCGCTGGTCTCGGCCCACGTGGCAATGCGCTGGAGCTCGGCGTAATCGTCGTCGGCGAAAAGCGTGCCGCGGTCGGCCAGCGCGTAGGCGAGGCGCGTCGTGCACAGATAATTGGACTTGCCGACCAGCACCGCGGACTTGAACGCGGCGTAAGACTTCAACTCGTCGACGGCGGAAAAAAACTTGCGGCAGAGCGGCAGGTCTTTCGTCTCGAGCTGTTCCTGCAGCGAGATCGTGTGCGTGGACACGATCATCTGGCGCGTCTGGCTCATCGCGTGAATCAGCCCGGGCAACAGGTAGGCGAGGGACTTGCCCACGCCGGTGCCGGCCTCGAAGAGCAGCGGTTCATCGGTTTTCATCGCGGCGGCCACGGCGCGCGCCATTTGCGCCTGCTGCGGGCGGTGCTCGAGCTCGAGCGCGTCGCACAGCCAGCCATCCTCGGAAAAAATCTTTGCCGTCAGCGCAGGGGCGGGCGAGGGAGGCTGGGCCGGCACCAGGCCGGCGGGTTCGTTGAGACCGATCATCTGAGATTGAGTCCGCCAAGCAACGAAATGCAGCGTGTCCGCGCAAATGAATTTGCTGCTTTCCGAACCTTTTAACCGCGGATGGACACAGATGAACGCGAATTGAATACCCCGGATATGAATTGGCTGCGGAAAACGACTGTAGGCCGTCGTTGCGATCAGAAAACGCTGCCGCAACGTTTTCTGGCGCAACCCGACGGCCTACACGCCTGCGGCTGGGTGCCGCGGTAGCGGCACAGTTTTCCAGCAGCCTATAATTAGTGCCGATTAGTGCGCATAAGTGGTTCCCAAAGGATTTCTCAGCCCATCAGTGCTCATCAGTGGTTAAAAACGGCCCGTCTTCACATAACCCGGCGCTCCGCGCCCACGCAGGATGGCTTTTTCAATTGGAATACTGTTTACTAGTGAGCGTATGCAAATGTCCACAAAGGCACCGAGTGATGACTGGGTGGCGACTCTGGCCGAGTTTTTGTGCTCGCAGCCCGGAGTAAACGCCGTGCGGGTGGACGCCGGCTCGCACAAAGTCTCCGTGGCTACGATGGGCAACGTCGATGTGGCCGGGCTGGAGCAGAAACTCGCCGAGACCATCGCCGCGGTCGAAGCCCAACTGGCCGCGCGCGCCACGGCCCAGGCGCCAGCCGGTTTCACCCTACGGCAGGACGGCGGCGCAACCGTGCTCGGACGGCAGATGTGTGAGAATGCGGAAAAACTCTGGCTCTGGCGCGAGATGGAGTGGCCCGAGATCACGGCGGAAGAAACCGGCGGCGTGCCCGAATGGAAGGAACTCGCGGTGCTGGCCACGATTTGCGGCGGATGCGGGCTGGCCGGTTTCGCGTCAGAGCATTTTGCGCCCGGCACGCCGTGGCTGCACCGCGGATTTTACCTCGTGGCCTTGCTTACCGGCGGCTTCGACGCGGCGAAAGATTCCTGGGCCAACCTCAAGACGCTCAAGCTCGACATTCATTTTCTCATGCTGGCGGTGGCCATCGGCGCAGTCTGCATCGGCGCGTGGAGCGAAGCGGCGCTGCTGCTGTTTTTATTTACTGCCGCCGGCGCCATGGAGGAATTCGCCCTCGACCGCACGCAACGCGAAGTCAGTTCGCTGCTCAAGACTTCGCCGAAGCGCGCCACCCTCGCGCTGCCGGGCGGCGGTGAACGCGAGATCGACGTGGCCGAGCTCGGTATCGGAGATCGCGTACGGGTGAAACCCGGCGAGGCGTTTGCGGCAGACGGCACCGTCGTCCACGGCAAGAGCGCCAGCGACGAGTCGGCGCTGACCGGCGAGGCCGTGCCCGTGCCCAAGGCGGATGGCGACATGGTCTTCAGCGGCACGATCAATTTGTGGGGTGCGGTCGAGTTCACCGTCGTGCGCCTGCCGAGCGAGAGCACGCTGCAAAAAATCATCCGGCTCATTCAGACCGCGCAGAAGCTGAAGGCGCCGAGCGAGCGTTTCACCGACAAGTTTGGCACCGGCTACACTTACCTTGTGATCGGCGGATCGCTCGCGATGTTTCTCATCTGGTGGCAGGGCTTTCACCTGCCCGCGTTCCAGAATACGCCGGAGACGCGTTCGGCGTTTTATCGCGCGATGACGCTCATGGTCGTGGCCAGCCCGTGCGCGCTGGTGCTGTCGATTCCGTCGGCGGTGCTCGCCGCCATCGCTTGGGGCGCGCGGCATGGCGTGCTGTTCCGCGGGGGAGCGGCCATTGAGAAACTGGCCGAGATCGACACGGTCGCGCTCGACAAGACCGGCACGCTCACGACCGGCGAGCTGGCCGTTGTGGGTTGCGAAAGTTTTCCGTCCGGTCGCGATACGGAAGTAATGGAGCTGGCCTGTGCGCTGGAGTCGAAGTCGCAGCACCCCATCGCGCGCGCGATCACGCGTTATGCCCGCGCCCACGGCGTGCGCGAACTCGACGTCGCGGAATTTCGCTCGCTCACCGGTCAGGGCCTGACCGGCCGGCTCGATGGTGCGACCGTGCTGCTCGGCCGGCGGGAATTGCTCGAACACGGTCCGCTGTCCGATTGGGCGAGCGCGCTGCCGCCGGCTTCGGCCGAGTTGAGCGAGGTGTGGGTCGTCGGCCGCGACCTGGTGGGCCGCGTGCTGCTGAAGGACCAAATTCGCGTTGAATCGAAAGGCGTCATCGCCGGGCTGCGTCGCACGGGCGTGAAAACCATCATGCTTACCGGTGACCGCCGGCACGCGGCCGACGCCGTCGCGCGCGAGCTCGGGCTCGACGAGGTGAAGTCGGGCCTGTCGCCCGAGGACAAGGTGGCGGCCATCATGGCGCTGCGAGCCGAAGGCCGCAAAGTCGCTATGGTGGGCGACGGCGTGAATGATGCACCGTGCCTCGCCGCCGCCGATGTCGGCGTGGCCATGGGTGCCCGCGGCAGCGATGCCGCGCTCGAGCAGGCCGAGGTGATCCTGATGCACGACCGCATTGAAAATTTCCTGGCGGCGCAGCGCCTGAGCCGACGCGCGCGCGTCATCATCCGGCAAAATCTCACCATCGCACTCGGAGTGGTGGGGGTCATGGTGATCTCCACGATCGCCGGCGCGGTGCCCCTCGCGGTCGGCGTGGCGGCGCACGAAGGCAGCACGGTCGTCGTCTGCCTCAATTCGTTGCGGTTACTCTTCGGCAAGAATCGCTAGCGAGGCAGACTAATGTAGAATGACGAATGGCGAATGCAGAATGCAGGTCTCGGATCTGACACATTCTGCATTCGCCATTCGTCATTCTGCATTGAGCGAGCGATGCTCGCTCAGTCCCCGATCCACACCATGTCCCCCACGCGCACTTCTTCGTAGAGTTCAATGATGTCGAGGTTGCGCAAAAGTATGCAGCCCGCGCTTTGCGGCCGGCCGATTCGGTCCTCGCGGTTGGTGCCGTGCAGGTAGATGTAGCGCCCGTGGCTGTCCACCTCGCCGCCTGAATTCACGCCGGGCTCGAGGCCGCGCAGCCAGAGGATGCGGGTGGTGATAAGGTTTTCCGTATCGATTTCGTCCGGATGAAACTCGTTGAAGTGCCGGCCGGTGGGCACGCGCGATTTGAAGACCATGCCGGGCGGCTGGTCGGCGCCGATTTTTTCCGCGATGGCGTGCAGGCCGCGCGGCGTGCCGAGGGAGCCCTTGATATTGGAAGGTGGCCGGCGCGAGGTGGATACGGCATAACTGCGCACGAGCGTGCCGCCGCGGTAGAACTGCAGCGTCTGGCTGCCGATGCGCACGGCAAGAATGCGCTCTGCGGGCTTGATGCCGAGGGCGTCGCATGCTTTTGTGACCTGTTCCAAAGGAGTCTCCATCTGTGAAAAATACACCATCCTGCAACATCGGCATCGTCGGGGCCACCGGCGCGGTCGGTCAAGAGCTGTTAAAGCTGATTTTTGCGCGTTCGTTCCCGTTCGCGTCGCTACAGCTTTTTGCCTCGGCGCGGAGCGCGGGCAAGACCATCGGGGTGGCGGGCCAGAAATTCACGGTGGCCGAGGCGCGGCCGGAGATTTTTGAAAACCTGGATATCGCCTTTTTTGCGGTGGACGGCGCCCTGACGCGCTCGCTCGCCCCGCATGCGGTCAAGGCCGGCTGCCTTGTACTCGACAAGAGCTCCGCCTTCCGGCTCCAGCCGGATGTACCGCTGGTCGTGCCGGAAATCAATTTTCACGCGGTGCGCCAGCACAAGGGCATTATTGCCAGCCCGAACTGTTCGACCGCGGTGGCCATGATGGGATTGTTCCCGCTGCACCGCGCGTTCGGCCTGAAGCGGTATTTTGTCGCGACCTACCAGTCCGTCTCCGGCACCGGCGTCGAAGCCGTGGCTGAGCTCGATGCGCAGGTGCGCGCCTACGGGCGCGGCGAAGCGCTGACGAAGCAGGTTTATCCCTACCAGATCGCGTTCAACGTCATCCCCCAGGTGGATACCTTCAATGCGGACGGCTACACCGGCGAAGAATCGAAGATGATGCTGGAGAGCCGAAAGATTCTCGAACTGCCCGCACTCAAGGTCTCGGCGACCTGCGTGCGCGTGCCGGTCGTGCGCGCGCATTCGGCGGCGATCAACGCCGAGTTCGAGCGCCCCGTCAGCGTCGCCGCGGCGCACGCCGCCATCGCCGGCTTTGACGGCGCGCAACTCGTCGATGACCCGGCGAAGACCGCCTATCCGACCCCGCTCGATTTCAGCGAAAAAGAGAAGTGCGGCGTGGGCCGGGTGCGCCTCGACAGCGCGCTCGACAACGGACTCTCGCTCTGGGTGAGCGGCGACAACCTCTGGAAAGGCGCCGCGCTCAATTCACTCCAGATCGCCGAACGCATGCTCCAGGAAGGCCTGATCAGGCCGAAAACCGCCTTGGCGGCGTCGACCTGAAGTTACAAGTGACACGTAGCAAGTACCAAGAAAGTTCACGGCCCTTCGACATGCTCAGGGTCCTTAACAACATTGAGGGCTTCGCCACGTACAAAAGAATCTTGTTACTTGTTACCTGATGCTTGTTACTTTCTTCCCTGTATGGACGCCTAGCTCAGTTGGTTAGAGCATCTCGTTTACACCGAGGGGGTCGGGGGTTCGAGTCCCTCGGCGTCCACCACGCATCGCAATGCGATGCGTGCCACGCCGTAGCTCGAAGAGCGAAGGTGGGCCATGCTTCGCCAAGGCTTCGCATGGCACGGCCACTCATCGCAATCTCTAGTCGTGCCCGCCGACCTATTTTGGCGAAGGCGGGCCGCTTTGCATATTGGCTATGACAAATCAGGTGTTCAGCGCGATTTGGTGCTGGAGGAAGGCAATTTAATCACTCGCCGTCCCGCCGTTTTCTGGCGCGCGGCCGCGCGTTTCAGAATCGTGCGAACATCGCCACGATTTTCGCGCGTGATCGCATCTTTGATGCGGTGAATCTCTTTTAGCACCATGTCCGTCATAACTTGCCTCCCAATAATTCTTCTGGAGTACAGATAACAGGCAAGCCGTATCCTGACCCTTTCGGCCCGCCCAAAGCTGGCCCACCCGAAGACAACCGCGGCGAAATCAGGCCCGACCTGTCAGCGTTACGTCTGGCGACTGGTTCGGCTCTTTCATTTACCGCCTTTTGCTGGCCGAGGTTTCCAAAAATGGAGCGCCAAAAGCATCAGGAAAAGTGAGATTACAGCTTGGCCGATGAGGACGCTTATATTTGGAGCGTTCTTGAATCCTGCTATCAATCCAGGCAGTGTAAGCAGGAGCAAGATTAGGAAAAGAATGGATATAACTCTTCGCGGGGATAGATTGGATTTCTGTGGGGCCTTCAATTTATTGCGCTCTGCAACAAACTGTACGGAGAACTCTCTAAAAGTGCGGCGTGAAAGATACCAGGCGCTCAAAAGGTTAAGGGCAACCAAGGCAGAGAATAGAACAAAAGCAGGAAGAAACTTCACCGTTGGGCGCCGAAGTACAATCGTGGCGTTCCACACTAAAGTCGCGCTCCACCAACTGAAAAATCCGACAGCAAACCACCGATTAAGACGCCTGAGTTGGACGAGACCGATCGTCTCCCAAACCACGAATCCGAGAACAAGGATGTTAAGAATAGCCAACGACGCAGGGATGGGCTGGCCAGCCGCTTGGTGAGCTCTCGCCGGTCGCGTGAGATAGCTTCCTTGAATGAGCAGTGCAAAACAGCACCAAGCCGCTACAAAGTAAAAGATGCGCGGTCGCTTCATGAGAGATAGAAACCGCGGGTGATCTGTTCCGTGGTCATGGTCGAAAACTGCGAAGCCGGAAAGGAAACGTCAAAGTAGTTTTGGCAACTTCTTAAGTGCGGCTCGTTTAGCGCGGGTTTCGATATGGTGTAGGCCGAATGGCCTCCGCCTCGATGAACATCCAAACATCTATCGCCAAGCACTCCAGAAATCCCTTGTGCTCTTCCGCTGGAAAGCCACGATCTTCCCCTCCCATTTAACCTTCCTTCACCCGCCGACGCCCCGACTTTTCGGGGCTATGGCGAGGTGTCTCGCCGAAGCCTTGGCGAAGGCGGACAGTCT
>DATMLS010000008.1:0-38059 GCA_035569995.1 Opitutaceae bacterium
CTCCTCGCTGCGCGCGAACAAACTCCGCATCGTGGATACGCTCCTCGAGACCAACACCAAGTTCATCGCCAACAAAAAGAGCTGGGCCAATCCGGCGAAGCGCAAAAAAATCGAGACCATCGCGCTGCTCCTGCGCGGCGCCCTCGAGGCCGAGAGCAAGGTCGGCCTCAAGATGAACGCGCCGAAAAAAGCCCTCGATGCCATCATCAAGACCATCCCCGCGCTGCGCAACCCGACCATCTCGCCGCTCAGCAATCCCGACTGGATCGCGCTCGAAACCATCATCGACGAGAGCGTCGCGCGCGAAATCATCCCCGAGCTCAAGCGCCTCGGCGCCGAGGGCATCGTCGAGTATCCGCTGAACAAGGTCGTTTATTGATCCAAATAGGGTTTGCCGCGGTGGCGCGGAGAGCGCGGAGGGATAAACGAGGTCTGGCCATTGTTCAAAATCGGTGATTTTCTCTGTGTCCGCCGCGTGTCCGCGGTGAATCCCTCCCCATGAGCAAAATTATCCTCGGCCTTCTCCAGCATACTTGTGAAGCCGACCCTGCGGCCAACCTGAAGAAAACCCTCACGCTCGCCGAAAACGCGGTGAAAAAGGGCGCGAACATCATTTGCACGCAGGAGTTGTTTTGCTCGCAGTATTTCTGCCAGAGCGAGGATCATAAGAATTTCAAGCTGGCCGAGACAATTCCCGGGCCGAGCACGGAAGTATTTCAGCGATTCGCGAAGAAGCACGGCGTGGTCATGATCGCCTCGCTCTTCGAGAAGCGCGCGAGCGGCCTCTATCACAACACCGCCGCCATCATCGACGCGGACGGCAAGTTCCTTGGCATCTACCGCAAGATGCATATTCCCGATGACCCGCTGTACTACGAGAAATTTTATTTCACGCCCGGCGACACCGGGTTTCGTGCGTGGCAGACGAGGTTCGGCAAGATTGGCGTGCTCATCTGCTGGGACCAGTGGTATCCCGAGGGCGCGCGGCTGACGGCATTGCAGGGCGCGGAAATTATTTTCTACCCGACGGCCATCGGCTGGCACCCGAAGGAAAAGAAGGAATACGGGGCCAGTCAGCATAGCGCGTGGGACCTCGTCCAGCGCGCGCATGCCGTGGCCAATGGCTGCTACATTGCCGTGACCAATCGCGTCGGCCACGAGAAGCTGGCCGGCGGCGCCGGCATCGAGTTCTGGGGCCAGAGCTTCGTCGCGGACACGAGCGGCCAGGTCATCGCCAAGGCCGGCGCGAAGAAAGACGAAGTCCTCCTCGTGCCCATCGACCTCGCGAAAGTGGACTCGACCCGCACGCACTGGCCGTTCCTGCGCGACCGCCGCATCGACGCCTACAGCGGCCTGACGAAACGCTACCTCGGTTGAGTCATGTCTGCCGCGTCCACGCCCGCCGCCCTTGGTTTTAGCATGCCCGCCGAGTGGGCGCCCCAATCGGCCGTGTGGCTCTCGTGGCCGCACAACCGGCAAACCTGGCCGCGGCACTTCCGGCCGATCCCGGCAAAATTCGCGGAGATCGTCGCGCACATCAGTCGCCGCGAAAAAGTGCGCATCAACCTTGCGCGCTCGCTGCAAAAACGCGCGCAGTTGCTCATCAACCAGGCGAAGGCCGAGCTGGCCAACGTCGAATTCTTCGATCACCCGACCAACGACGCCTGGTGCCGCGACCACGGCCCGATTTTTGTGAAGAACGCGCGCACCGGTGAAGTCGCGCTCACCGACTGGCGCTACAATGCCTGGGGCGGCAAATATCCGCCCTACGACCTCGACAACAAAATCCCGTCCCGCATCGCCGCTGCGCTCGGCCTGCGGCGCTTCGAGAACAAGATGGTGCTCGAAGGCGGATCCATCGACGTCAACGGCGCCGGGCTGCTGCTCACGACCGAGGCGTGCTTGCTCAACAAAAACCGCAACCCGCAGCTCACGCGGACGCAAATCGAGCAGAACCTCCGCGATTATCTCGGCGTGCACACAATCCTCTGGCTCGGCGAGGGGATCGTCGGCGACGACACCGACGGACATGTCGACGACCTCACCCGTTTTTTTCGCGCCGATGGCATTGTAACCGTGGTCGAAACAAACCGGCACGGCAAAAACTACCCGGCGCTCCATGCAAACTTGGAGCGGCTGAAGTCGATGCGCACGCCTGCCGGGAAAAAGTTCACGCTGGCCGAATTGCCGATGCCGAAACCGTGCGTCTGCGATGGGCAGCCCTTGCCGGCGAGCTATGCCAATTTTCTAGTGATCAACGGCGCGGTGCTCATGCCCGCGTTTCGCCAGCCGCGCCGCGACGCCGCAGCCGCCGAAGTGCTCGCCGGCTGTTTCCCCGGCCGCGAGATCATCCCCATCGACTGTCTCGACTTGGCCTGGGGCCTCGGCACACTCCATTGCATCTCGCAGCAGGAGCCCGCCTGATTTCACCTGTCATTCTTCGCTACGCTCAGAATGACATTAGAGCATTTTAACCACTGATGCACACTGATGGTCACTGATCCGAAAAAAGCAGATAAAAATGAGTTCGAACCCAATTTCATATTATCAGTGACTATAAGTGTGCATCAGTGGTTAACTCGGTCTTCCGCCTGCTTGGAAGTATTAGTGCCCTTTAGTGTGCATTAGTGGTTAAAATGCTGTAGCAATCATATGAAACCTTTCCCCCTGTTTTTTTGTTTGTCCTGCCTCGTGCTGTCCGGCTGCGACTCCGTGTCGGAGCAATTAAGCGCGCCGTTTGTGGCGCCGCAGCCGAAATCCCATGTCTTCGCCGCAGACGAGCGCACGACCTATGCCGCCGCGCGCGCCGCGTTGGATGAGATGGGGTACGGTTATGTGCGCGGCGGCCCGGCCCAGGGTGTGATCGAGGCGTTGAGTAGCGTGGAGACGGGCGGCGAAGGTTCGATGAACGGCGCCCGGCAGCTCCAAATCGAGGCGCATTTTTCGTCCGCGGCGGATGGCGGCACGCAGGTGGACGCGGTGATGCACGAACTGGTGCAAAGCGATCTGAACCAGCATCCCGGCATGGGTACCTCCACGTTATTGCGCGATTCGCCGGTTTATGAGGAGTTTTTCGCCACCATCGGGCGGCATCTGGCCGCGCATAAGTGATCAGGGAGTGCTTACGAATTGCAAAGCTATGCCGTTCGCGTCGAGAGACAGCAGCCGCAAGGCACGGCAGAGGGCGGGTATCCTCGGAGAGGCTATCCCCCTCTGCCGGAACGCCGCGGCTGCCTCTCTATCGCGCGAACCCTTCGGGCTAAAGCTGGAAAAGCGCGGAGCGGCGTTGTCGTCGAGGGCCAAGGCCCGCCGGGCATTGGCCCTCGACTCCGCCTTGCTCGGCGCCTTTCCAGCAATTAGCGGCATGGCTTTCCAATTCGTAAACACTCCCTAATTTTTCGCTTGCCCCGGGCCGCTGGGCAGGGGATTTTAACCGTTCGCGGCATTTTCATCGGTCAGGTTGGCGACGCCGCACTGTTCCCGCCGACCCTTAACCTATAGTCTAACCATCAACCCACGGCCGCAAGGCCATCGCGGTGGACCGGCGCCTTGGAGCAGGCGACGGCACATCGTTTTTCATCCATGAGTTCAATCATGCAAGAGCTGCTGGCTCAGTCCTCCTTCGACAAGTTGAAGGAAGGCGCGATCATCCCCGGCACCATCACCGAAATTGGCCAGAATGAAGTTGTCGTCGACATCGGCGGCAAAGCTGAAGGCATCATTCCTGCCTCCGAATTCGCCGACCTCGGCGAGCTGCAAGTCGGCTCGCAGATCGAGGTGTTCCTCGAGAAACTCGAGGACAAAAACGGCAATCCCATCCTTTCGTTCGACAAGGCCGAACAGAAGAAAAACTGGGAAAACATCCTCGCCAAGGCCCCCGAGGGCTCGGTCGTCTCCGGCCGCGTCCGCGGCAAGGTCAAGGGCGGCCTCATTGTCAGCATCGGCGTGGACGCCTTCCTGCCGTCCTCGCACATCGACACCCAGCCGCCCAAGAACCTCGACCAATACATGGGACAGACCTATGATTTCAAGGTTCTCAAAATCAATCTCGAGCGGAAGAACATCATTCTTTCCCGCCGCGAGCTCATCGAGCAGCAGCGCACCGACAAGCGTCGCGCGCTCCTCGACTCGATCCAGCCCGGCCAGACCCGCAAGGGCGTGGTCAAGAACATCACCGATTTCGGCGCGTTCATCGACCTCGACGGCATGGACGGCCTGCTTCACATCACCGACATGAGCTGGGGCCGCATCTCGCACCCGAGCGAAATGCTCCGGCAGGGCGAAGAAGTGCAGGTCATGATCATCGAGGTGAACCGCGACAAGGAACGCGTTTCCCTCGGCCTCAAGCAGACCACGAAAAACCCGTGGGATGAGATTGACCGCAAGTTCCCCGTCGGCGCCAAAGTTCACGGCAAGGTCGTCAATCTCGTGCCCTACGGTGCATTCATTGAGATCGAGCCCGGCGTCGAAGGCCTCGTCCACATCACCGAGATGTCCTGGACCAAACGCATCACCAAGCCCTCCGAGCTGCTCAAAGTCGGCCAGGAGCTCGATGCGGTCGTCCTCGGCGTCCAGAAGGAAGAGCAGAAGATTTCCCTCGGCCTGCGCCAGCTCGAACCCAACCCGTGGGACATGGTCCGCCACAATTACCCGCTGGGCGCCCGCGTCCACGGCAAGGTGCGCAACATGACCACCTACGGCGCCTTCATCGAACTCGAGGAAGGCATCGACGGCATGGTCCACGTCTCCGACATGAGCTGGACCCGCAAGGTCAACCATCCGACCGAAGTGCTGAAAAAGGGCGACGAAGTGGACGCCATCGTTCTCGACATCGATCCCCAGCAACAGCGCATCAGCCTCGGCATGAAGCAGCTCACGGTCGACCCGTGGAGCGACATCGACAACCTCTTCAAGATTGGCGACGTCGTCACCTGCACGGTCACCAAGATCACGTCATTCGGTGCGTTCGTCGAGTTGCCCCACGGCATCGACGGTCTCGTGCACATCTCGCAAATCAGCGAGGACCGCATCGAGAAAATCAAGGACGTGCTCAAGTCCGGCCAGGAAGTCACCGCGCGCGTCATCAAGATCGACCGCGAAGAACGTCGCCTCGGCCTCAGCATCAAGGCGGCCAACTACTCGGCCGACCAGCTGGCCTCCGAGACCGCGGCTTATGATGCGCTCAACCGCCAGGGCGGCGGCGACATGATGAACCTCGGCGACATCCTCGACGAAGCCTCCAAGAAGGACGAGTAAGCGACACTCGAACCCTCGCAAAAACTTCAAAGGCGCCCCCCATGTCGGGGGCGCCTTTTTTTTATTTCAGTTACAAAATGGAAGGATAAGGCTAATACAGTTTGGAAGAACAGAGATAAACATGCCCTCGCACCAATGTTTTCTCCTTAAGCGTGTAAGATCGCATGAAGAGGCTTTTTATGTCGTCGACTGAACAATTGAAGATTCTCGGCATTGAGTTCCTAGTGCTCGTCGCGCCGTCAGGAAGCTAAACGGCTTTATCTCAATGAGCCCAACAATCTTCCAATTTCGCAACTATCGGTTTTTCTTTTTCTCCCGCGAAGAGCCTCGTATTCATGTGCATGTCTTTTCGCCGGATGGAGAGGCGAAATACTGGCTGGAACCAAAGATAGAACTGGCTATCAACAAGGGTATTCGCCCGAAAGACCTCAAAGTCATCGAAGCAAAGATCAAACAACATGAAGACGAAATTCGCAAAGCCTGGAAAAAGCACTTCGGCGGTTGAGGTCACGCATATCTCGAAGCATGGAATCTGGGTGCTAGTTGGCGAAAAGGAATATCTTCTAACCAAGGAGGATTTTCCCTGGTTTGCAGACGGAAAAATTTCAGAAGTCGCGAATGTCGAGCTGCTGCATGGCACGCACCTGCGTTGGCCTGATCTCGATGTCGATATTGAGCTGGAATCGCTTGAGTATCCCGACCGTTACCCGCTCGTTTATAAATAAGGGTCTGCCGGTTTGAGTTTAATTGCCGGCGATTCTCCAGCTTTGGACCGGGATTGGGTGAATTTTCCGAAAGGCGCCAGAAACGCTGCTAAACTGGCCCGATGAAACACCTCATCGTTGCGTTTCTGGGCCTGTACTTGGTGGCGTGGTCGTCGGCAGAGTCGCTTTCCGGCTCCTCCGGCAAGTCGGTGATCAACGCATTTCTCGCGACCTACGCCAAGGACGAGGTTGCCTGGAAAAAAGACATCCATTTGAACGAAACACCCGGCCAGATCGCGCCCGGCCGCCAGCTCGGGCAAAGTGCGGTGGTCGGCTATTATTCTTTTGTCCCGAAAACCTGGGATGATTTGAGCGACGAGGAAAAAATTTCGGTCATCAAAGACCCGCGCTTAAAGGCATTTTTGATTTCATCGCGGCAGGGATCCCTCGCGGATGTTTCAGCCGATGGCACTCCAACCTTCCCCATCGAAGCCACCAAGCCGGTACCAGCATCGCAGCCGGTGGCTAGCACGCCCGAGCCAAAGTCGATTCTTATCCGGATTTCGCCCCGCACGGTGGTAGAAGGACAGGGGATCAAAGTGGATCTCGATCAATGAAAGCATCCTGGATGCTGCTTCCGTTTCTGGCGTGGATGGCGCAGGCCGCCCCTGACGACGCGCGCATCCATGTGCTGCCTCCGCCGGCCGACCTTCCTCTTCCGTCGAACGTCCGCGTGTTCTTTGCTCCCGGCGATAATCTCGAGGGTGCGGTCGTCGCCGCGCTCGACCAGGCTTCGACTGAAATCTTGATCAGCCAATCCGCCATCACTTCGAAAAAAATCGGCGATGCGATCGTCCGGGCTTTTCGCCGGAAAGTCGTGGTCGGGATCATTCTCAAGGAAAATCCACCCATCGCGGACTATCAAACGCCGGCGTTCTTCGACCAGAACCGAGTTCCCTACGTTTATGCCGTGACGAAATGGAGCCACAATCAGAAGTATGGCGTCATTGATCGCTGCATCGTGCTGACGGGATCCTACGACTGGATGGCCCTCTCCGGCCGTAACAATGAAAACCTGCTCGTGCTGGATGAACCGGGGATCGCGGCCGCTTATGCCCGGGACTGGCTCGATACCGCGAAGCAGGCGAAAATTCCCGCGCCATGAACACCGAGACCGATCTCACCCGGCAGCAAATGCAGGCGATGGCCGATTACCTGATGCTGCAATATGGCACCGTTCTTTTTCTAAAACTCGCGTATCTGGCCGTGTTTCTCGTGTTACTCAGCATCCTGTTTGGTGGCCGGCGGCTGGCGCTGGGCTTTTTCTTTTTAACGGGTGCTTTCACTTTTCTTGTGCCATCGAACCTGACGATGGTGGGGTCGCCTCTCATGATGGTTCTTTCGCTGCTGGGCTGGGTTTGGCTCACGCTGCAGCGGCGAAGGCAAAACCAGCAGGCCACGCAGGCCCCAGACGGGTAGGGCGCGTTATCCTTAACGCGCCGAGTAAATTTGTGTGCTGGGTGCCCTCACCCCGCCCACATCAGTTAAACCGATCGCGGCGGATTAAGGATAATCCGCCCTACCTTTTGTACCGGAACATTTCATTGATCCGGCTCCTCAAGCAGTAGCTTCGCGCGCAGCTTGAGCAGCTCGATCCGTTTCTCGTCTGCCGCTTGCTGGGCCGCCGCGCGCTGTCTTTCAGCTGCAAGATCAGTCTCTGATTTTCCTGTTGGCGTGATCGCCGTCGGCGAAACGGGAGTCACGGAACCAGGCCTGGCTTTACCCAGCAAACTGTCGCGTGGAACGAGATGAAGTCCTTCCACCCCTTCATCAATAACGGCAAGGCCGGCTTTGGCCGCGGCTTCGTTGAGCGCTTGGGTCAGGCTCATGTGGCCGAAATCACCTGAAATCAGCTGCGTGGCGTTGGTCTCGACCTCGACCTTCTGGCCGAGCCGCACGCCGATGATGTGCGCGACCATGCCCACCGGTACGTCGTGGAAGACCATGGTGGCTGGCATCGCTTCGTCCGCCGAAAGGGGACGCGGTTTTGGCGGAATGGGAGAGACCAGGGCAACCGTCATCACCTCTTTTTTTGGTTCGGGCAACTGCGCTGCAATCGGCTGGTTGAGTGCAGCAGGGGAAGAAACGGTTGAATCTGTCCGAAGTAAATCGTTGCCAGCGTCCGCTAAAGCTACGGCTTGGCAGGCCAGCCCAAGCAGGCCGAAAAGAAATTTATACAGGCTGTTGTGCACGCGAAAAATTATCCGGTTACTTTATCAGCAAACCCTTCGTCAAAACCATAGGGGGTTCTTTTCATGCGACGGCAGCGGATTTTGCGATGGGTTGATTGAAGGAAAGCACCTCGGCCGTGAGCGAATCGAGTTCGCTTGGATCGACTTCGCCGGCCGCGACCAGGTTCAGCGCATACATACCGAGGGTGATGCCACCTTCGCGCCGCCACTTGGTGCGGAATGCATCGGCGTCGAAGCTGGCCAGCACAAAAAGTTTCAACTCATCCGTCAGCGACAGCACTTCAAAAACCGGCAGCCGGCCGCGCGTCCCTTCGCCCTGGCACTGGGCGCAACCTTTTTTAGTATAAATGCGGGATGGTACCGGGCTCATGCCGTAAGCTTCATACAGGCCGGCTACTTTTTCGGTCACTGGAATCAACTGCCGGCAATGCATACACAGGCGCGGGACCAGGCGCTGGGCAATCACGCAGCGCAGCGATGACCGGACCTCATCTGGATCACAGCCGAGCGTCAAAAGCCGACTGATGGTTTCCGTCGTGTTGTTCGTGTGCAGGGTGCTCATGAGCAGGTGGCCGGTCTGCGCGGCCTGAATCGCGATCTTGGCCGTCTCCTGGTCCCGGATTTCGCCGACGACAATCACATCGGGATCGTTGCGCAGCTCGGCCTTGAGCGCGCTGGCGAAAGTCATGCGGCCGTTGGAAACATCGGTCTGGACGATGCCATCGAGCGAATACTCGACCGGCTCCTCGATCGTGACGATTTTCAAGGCGCTGCGGTCCAGGCTCGTGATAATACGAAGGATCGTTGTGCTCTTGCCGGAGCCGGTTGGGCCGGTGACGAGGATCATGCCGTAATAGGAATCGATATGGGCCTGCACCTCGCGCAGTTGGTCGTCTTTGAAGGGCAGTTTGCCGGCCAGTGCATGGAGCGATCGCGGGTCGAGCAGACGGCAAACCACCGTCTGGCCATGGAGCGAAGGCGTGACCTGGACGCGCAAATCTAGGGGACCGACGCTGGTACGCTCGCGGATGCGGCCGCGTTGCTCGATCGCCGTTTCCTCGGACGGGATATTGGCCCGGATTTTGAAAGCCTCCACCACCTTGTAGGCATGTTGCCGCTCGATCGGGGGCATGATGAGGAGGGAATTGTCGAGCCGGAATCGAATACGCACGCGATCTTCCATCGGCTCGACATGAATGTCGGCCACACCGCGCTTATGGGCTTCGTCGATGACCGTGCTGACCAGCCGGAGAAAACCATGCTGCGTGTCCTTCAAATCAATCGGCCAGGCGATCCATGGCGGTTGTGGCGGCGGCAATGATTCGGTGGGTTTGTTTCGTTTGGACAGATCCAGCCGGCCCTCTGTCGTGGCGAGGGTTTGCTCGAGATTGGCTTCCGTGACTCCCAGCGGATGGATTTCCTTTTCCAACAATCCACGGAGCTCCATCAACCAGGCCTCGTTCCACGGTTGCACGGAGGCGATTTGGATCACGACGCCGCTCTCGAAGAGAGGCAGGAATTGGAATTTGGCGCAGAGTTGCCGGTGCCGTTCGTAGGAAACGAGGTCGATGTTCTCGGCCGAAATTGGCAGGGTGGGAATGCCCAGCGCGTCGCACAGGGTGTGGAGGAAATCCTCCGGCGGCCAGTGCTTGGCCGGGACTTTCGTCAACTGGGCCGGCGCGGCCGCCGCCAGCAGCGATTTCTGCTGCGGGGTCAGGAGCTCAAAAAATGGATTCATCGGCGTATCCAATTCTAGCAGGGAATTGAAAACGTCCGGATCTTTTTAGCTTTAATGTTATAACAACGGCTCTTCGCAATTTGCCTCTTGAGCCATGCAGTAACGGTAGGGCGAGGCGTCCCCGACAAGCCGCGGCGCGCCCGGCGGTCGTGCCCTACCAAAAAATGCAAAAGGCAATTGGTATTCTCACCGCGCGAGACGGCGCAGGTTGTCGCAGACGATGGCGGCGGCGACGGCTGCATTCAGGGATTCCGCGCCGCCGTACCGCGGAATCGTGATGCGCTGGGAAACGCAGGCCTGCACGCTCGCCGACAATCCCCGGCCTTCGCTGCCGATGACGACGACCGCATCTTTTATCGGTGGCAGCAGGTGAACATCCGAACCTTCCAGGTCGCAGCCGAGCACCGGGACGGAGAGTCCGGCGAGGGCTTGGTCAAGCGGGGTTGAAATGACTCGGACCCGGGCGAACGATCCCATGCTGGCCGTCATGACTTTCAGGCTGAAAAGGTCGGCGCAATCGGGAGACATCACCACGCGGTCGAGCGCAAACCAATCAGCAATGCGCAACAAGGTGCCGACATTGCCGGCGTCCTGGACGCGGTCGAGCGCGAGCGTGAGCCCTTGGTTCAGTTCTCCGGCCGCCAGGGTGGCCCGCTCGATCCGGCCCACCGCTAACACCGCGGAAGGTTTGGGAAAATGACTGATGCGCGTCATCTCTTCCTCGCTCACCGTGCGCACGCGGCTGTCACTGACAGGGTTTTTCCATGCGTCGGTCGCGTAGATCTCCAGTAACGGATACTTTGAGGCGATGAGTTCACTGATAATTTTTGCTCCTTCCACGACAAAGAGACCGGCGGCTTCCCGGTATTGCTTTTCATCGAGTGCGCGGAGTTTGGTGATCTCAGCCTTGGTCAGCATGGGGTCATAGGCAGGGCAGGCGTCATTCTCGTTCTCTTAATCGTTCTCACTATCGAAACAAAAGGGAGAACGAGAATGAGGATGAGAACGAGCACGATTTGGCAGAGGAACTCATCACGCCCATTCGGGCGGGTTTTGCAGGTGGGCCTTGAGCACGCCGATGCAGGGCAGGTTACGGTAGCGCTCGGCAAAATCGAGCCCGTAGCCGACGACAAACTTGTCGGGAATCTTGAAGCCCACGAAATCGGGCTCGAACTCGACCTCACGCCGGCCGCTTTTTTCAAGCAGCACGCAGGTGCGCACGCTGGCGGGTCCGAGCTTTTTGATGACCTGGACGACCATCGCGAGCGTCTTGCCGGTGTCGAGAATGTCGTCGATGAGCAGCACGTGGCGGTCGCTGATGTCGAGCGTCAGGCTGTGCAGGATCTGCGGCTTGCCGATGGACTTGGTCTCGTTGCGGTAGCTGGTGATGCGAATGCAGTCGAGGCGGACGGGATTTTTGATTTCGCGCAGGAGGCCGGCGGTGAAAATGATCGCGCCATTGATGATGGAAATAGCGGTGATCTCCTCCTTGCCGTAGGTGGCCATGATCTCTTCGCCGAGTTTTTTCAGGCGTCGCTTGATGGCGACCTCGGAGACCAGGACGGCCCCGAGATCGGCGTGGGCGGGAAAGGAACCGGCTTTTGGCATGGGCGATTAAAAGGAGTAAGCATGGAGCCTGCCGGGGTGCAAGGGATCACCGTAAACAATTTGCAGGCTGTTGAAAAACTATGCTGGCCGCCGCGACAACCGATTTGGCCGCGAGCAAGGCTTGAGCTGCCGGTGGCAATGCCTGGAAGGCCTTGCCCGTCAGCTCTAACGCAGCTCCCGGCCCAAAGCGGTATCGCCCTCTGGGTTGCGTCTGAAAGCGCTTCTGCGGCGTTCACTCGGAAGGGGATAGCCTCTCCGAGGATACCCCCTTCCGAGCCGCCTTGCAGACAGCGCTTTCTGATCGCAACGGCGGTTCAGCAGAGTTTTTCAACAGTCTGCCCGGTTAATTTTTTTGACTTTGCCCGGGGCGGAGGGTTGCCTGCGCGTTCCGAACGAAGCCCGCCGGCACGCGAATGATTTCGATCAAAATCAGGCAGTTGACCAAGCGGTTTGGGGCGATAACGGCGCGCGCGCCACGGTCGAGACCGCTATCGGCCGCTTCGAGGGCGTGCTGAGCGACGCCGCGGCGAAGCCGGCGGCGGGCGCGGCCGTGACGGTATCGATCCGCCCCGAGTGCTGGAAGCTGGGTCTCGAGTTAGCCGGTGCGCCAAACAGCGTGCGTGGAAAAATCGGCGAGGCGGTCTATCTCGGCGAAGTTGCGCAATACGATTTCGCCGCCGGGGGCGTGCGGCTCAAAATCGTCGAGATGAATCCGCGATTTGCCGGCGTATCGGCGTCCGGCGAGCTGACCGCGAGCGTTGATCCGGAGGACGTGGTCGTGCTGGCAGAATGACCAAACGCTGCTCATTTGGGATCTTGAAACGAGTTCTTGTTGCTGTTGCTTCGCTGGTGAATTGGAATTCCGCGATGTCGGAAGAAAATAGCGCCAACGCCACAGGCTGCGTTTTGCCGTCTCATGGGCCCGAGGCGTTTTTCGTCCGCCGGGGTGTCCTTCTGGCCAGCTGCATGGTGGTGTTCGCTGCACTGGCGGTCTATTTAAACAGTTTCACCGGGCCGTTTATTTACGACGACGTGTGGTCGATCGAAACCAATCCCTCGATCCATCACCTTGGCAGTGCGCTATCGCCACCACTCGACGAGGGCGTGGGCGGACGCCCCATGCTCAATCTAACTTATGCCCTCAACTATGCGTTGGGTGGCATGAATGTATGGGGTTATCACGCGGTTAACCTGCTCGTTCACATTCTGGCCGGCCTGGCGTTGTTTGGTATTGTGCGACGAACGTTATTGCGGCCCGTACTGAGCGGACGTTTCGGCGCAGAGGCGGTGCCGCTGGCAATGGTGGTGGCGGTGATCTGGGCGGTGCATCCGCTGCAAACCGAAGCCGTGACCTATATTTCACAGCGCGCCGAGTCGCTCATGGGGCTGTTTTACCTGCTAACGCTCTATTGTTTCATACGGGGAGCGGAAAACAAAAAGTCGAGAGGCGAGAGTCCAGAGTCCAGAGACACACCGACTCTCAGCTCTGGACTTTGGTTTGCCGGCTCCGTGATCGCCTGCCTGCTGGGTGCGATGAGCAAGGAGGTCATCGTGACGGCGCCATTGATGGTATGGCTTTATGACCGCACTTTTGTCGCCGGTTCATTTCGAGAAGCCTGGCGGTTGCGCTGGCGATATTATCTCGGATTGGCGGGTACCTGGTTGCTGCTGGCCTGCCTGATGACCGGCATAAGCCAGCGAGGTGTCGGATTCGACCAGGGAGTGACGGGTTGGAGCTACGCGTTGACTTCCTGCCGGTCGGTTGTGCTGTATTTCAAACTGGCACTCTGGCCTCATCCCCTCGTTTTTATTCATGACACCAATGTCATCCGGCAGGCAGCGGAGGCATTGCCTTATGCGCTGGTCCTGGCCGGGTTGTTGGCGGGCACGGCGATGGCGTTGTGGCGCCGGCCGGTGATGGGTTTTGCGGGAGCATGGGCTCTGGTGATTCTCGGCCCAACTTCCAGCATCATTCCCTTGGCGGCACAACCGATGGCCGAGCATCGGATGTACCTGTCTCTGGCCGCAGTGATTGCATGGGAGGTGCTTGGCTTATATGCATGGATTGGCCGGCGCAGCTGGGCGGTATTTGCTGCGGCGGCCCTGGGGCTGGGCTGGCTTAGTATCCAGCGAAACCAGGACTACGAAAGCAGATTGGCCATCTGGAGCGACACGGTGGAAAAAAATCCTGACAACGCGAGTGCGCGCTACAGCTTGGGCAACGCCATGGCGCAAATACCCGACCTGAGATCCGCCGCGGTCTCCGAGTATGCAGCGGCATTGCAGATCAAGCCCGATTATCGGGAAGCCCGCATTAACATGGCGGACACACTGGCAAAGATTCCGGGTCGCCTGCCGGAAGCGATTGCGCAGTACGAGGAGGTATTGCGGACAAATCCCAATGACCTGCAGGCCCACAATAATCTTGGCAGTATATTCCTGGGTATTCCAGGCCGCACAGCTGATGCCATTGCCCAGTATGAAGCGGTGTTGCGGATCGACCCTGATTACGCGGAAGCGCATTTTAACCTGTGCATCGCCTTCTTGCAGGCCTCCGGCCGATGGCCTGAAGCCATGGCCCATTTAAAGACAGCATTGCGCCTCAAGCCCGATCTGGAACCAGCGCAGCAATTACTGGATGCCATTCAAAAAGCACATTCGAGCGATAAGAATCACCTGAAGAACTAGGACGTGTCTTGTCTGCGGATCTCACATCTCCATTTCTAATGAGTGGCTCGGTGCGGAAGAGACGGTCGATAAATCATCCGCGGCAATCCCAGGATTTTCGGGCAATAATGGCTGCTCCTCCATGACCCGATCTTCGCCACTCGGCCACTCATTGAAGTGCCCTGATCCGGGCCTCAGTCCTCTTTCCAGCTTGTAGACCACGTGCAAAGGATCGTCGGAGCACAAAAGCGCGTGCAGGCCGGGCCGTTGCTTGAATTCAGCGATTTTGTCCGGGTCGTGGTCCGCGAGCAACCGTACGCCCGGAGCAACGGAGACATTCATCGCCCGCAACGAGTCGATGAGCGAGGCCAGCTCGGTGGCGATGACACTGCCGGGGGCGGGCAGGTGCAGTGCCAGCGCGGCCAGCATCTTCTCGCGATCCGCCGTCCGGACATCCGGGCTTTGCAGCAGGGCGATGACCGTGGCGGGAAAATCGAGCGCATTTTTTAAAACCGGCATCTGATCGTGCGTGCATTCGCCCGCGATGGACTGTGCGTTGAAATGTTGCTTGAGCACGGGCCGGCCGTTGAGCGGTTCGTCCAATTGTTGCAGTGAACGGATGCCGCTTGCGATGCTTGCGTCGTTTTTGCCCCGGTTGATCCAATCGCCCACCATCGCGGTATTTTCGCGGCGCCGCGCTTCGACCGATGGCTCATCGAGCCCGAGCTTGTGCTTCAGTTGATGGGACATTTTTTCGGTCACGTCGTTGGCGATACGGCCGGCGCGACCGTGGGCGCGGCAGCCGACCGACATGAGGGCCTTGCATCCGTACACCAGGGCCAGCGTGGTGGTGGGCACCAACAAATCCGTGAACACCATGTAAGCGGCTGTGGTGAGAAAGTCCGTTTTCATATCATGGGAGAAGGAAGTTGCGTGGCCGGCAACAGGGCAAAGCGAGGTTCAAGTTAAGACTGCGCCTCGCAAAGGATCTCCCGGGCCTCGACGTATCCCTGTGAGATGGCGACATACACGCCGAACAATCTTTCCATGGCGGGAGACAACGGATGGTTGTGCACGCAATAATGATGAAAGATGGGCGCAGCCAGCCGCCGGCATTCCTCCAGTTTTCCCTGACGCAGGGCGTCTTCTGCTTTTTCGATCACGATAGGTTCATTTTCCAAGGGTTTGAAGTTGGTGTTCATGCCCCAATGTAGCAGGGAAACCGGCGCTGTTGAAAATTCCTGTGTTTTTTTGACGGGAAAAGGCCTCCGGCGGTGTTATATTGGGAAAGCCCCCGATTCCCATGAAAACACCTCTTCCGTTTGTATCGTTGCTTATCTTCTGCGCTCTCACGTCCCTGTACGGGCAGTCTGCCGCGACACCGCCTGTACTCCCGCCTCTGCCGCAGATCATCCAGACCGTGGCACCCCTATTCCCGATCCAAATGACACTTGCCGGGATCAGTACGGGAAAGGTGAAATTTATCATCAAGGTTGATAAGACTGGCAAACTTGAAGACCTGCTTGTCACCGAATACACGCAGCGGGCGTTCGCCGATGAAGCGACAAAAGTGGTAAGACAGTGGACCTTTGCGCCGGCCTGGGTCGGAACGGAACCCGTGGGATGGGTCCGCGAGCTCAATCTCTATTTTCGCACGGATGGCATGATGGTTACATATGATAACGCGGAAGCTCCGTCGCATTTCAAGATGACGGACCATCCCGACGAAAAAATCGAATACCATGCATGTTCGCTTCGCGACTTGGACCGGATTCCCGTTCCCCTCCACGTTGTGGCTCCCACGGCCGCGCTGCAGCCCGACGCGGGCGAGGTCAGGGTCGAGTTTTATATTGATGAAGACGGTCGGGTGCGAATTCCCGTGGCCCGGGAGACGTCAGATGTCGCGTTTGCCAATGCGGCCGTGGATGCCGTCAGCCAATGGCAATTCGAACCTCCCACCTCCAAGGGAAAGGCGGTGCTTGTCCATGCCGTTCAAACCTTCACGATCAATCCTGAGACTCTCGGCAATACTAACGCTAACGTTCAGCGCACCCATGACGTTCAAGTCTCCACAATCAATCCTGTGAATCCCGACAACGTTAACCTTAACGTTCAGAGCACCAATCTCGAAAACGTGAAGGTTTTCGATCTGGCCGACCTCGACGAGCAACCGGTGGTACGCTTTAGAGCGCCAATCACAAATCCCACTGAAATGTCGAGCAACGGCATTCAAGGCACGACTACGGTCGGCTTCATTTGCGATTCCAAAGGCCATGTCCAGGAGGCGCATGTCGTCACCAGCTCAGGTTCCACCGAATTGGATCAGGCGGCCATCGACGGCGTCTCACAGTGGATATTCAAACCCGGACGGAAAGGCGGCCATGCCGTCAACTCCCGCATGACCGTTCCGATTGCTTTCAATCTCAACAGCTCATCCTGATCTCCCTGTTTACGGCGGCTTCACCTTTTTCGTCTTCCTTCCATGCCCTCCAAAGATCCCCTCGACGAACTGCTTGACCGCTGGAACCCTGTGCATCCCGATACTTCCGGGTTGAAGCGGGACGTCTGGCGGCGGATCGCTGCGGTCCGTCCCGGCTTGCTTGTTCAGTTGGGGGCTTGGTTGCGGCGTCCCGCGTTTCCGTTGGTTTTTGCCGCCGCCTGCGCGCTGGCCGTGCTGGCTTTTGTCGAATGGCACGAGGCGCAGCGGCAACGCCAGGTGAACGCAGAACTCGCCCGCCAGTATTTGCGGGTCATCGATCCTGCGCTGGGCGCTCCGGGCGAATCCGATTCCATGGACCGGGAGCTCGTTTGGATGCGGGATGAGCTGCGGCTTTCCCCCGCTCAATATGCGCGGATCAGGGAATTGCACGAGACCTTGAATTCAGAGTTGGTTGCCCTGGAAAAGGATCGCCTCCGGGTGCGGCAAGAAACCGCGGCACTGGAGGAAGAGCGGCGCACCGAGGGCCAGATCGATTTCCTTGTCTTTGCCGGATTGATCAAGGTCCGCCAGGATCTCGATCTACAATCTTTCCATTCCATGCAACGGTTGGTCTCCGCCACCGCGACGATTATGACGCCTGAGCAGCGGCGGCGCTACTTGGACTACGTTCAGGCGGCCATTTCCACCCCTCCGCAACCCCTTGCAGATTGATTCGCCAGTTCAGTCTCTGCCCGTGCCCGCATACCCTGCCACAGACCGCGCCGACCTCGCCGCGTTGCGGCGGGGCGATGACAGCGCGCTTAATCGCATCATTGAGCGATGGGAACGGCCGCTCATCGGCTTCGCCTTCCGGTATCTGGGCAATTCAGCCGATGCCCGCGACCTGGTCGAGGAAGCCTTCGTGCGGCTCTACCAAAATCGCGAACGCTTTGAGGCAGAGTCCAATCTCCCGGCCTGGCTTTTTACCACCCTGGCCAATCTGTGCCGCAACCGCAACCGATGGAATCACCGGCATCCGACCACGGGGATGGACTCCAGCGAAAATGGCGACCCGGCCGTGTCGGCGCAGCTGCGTTCGGTCGAGCCTGATCCGCGCGCGAAACTGCAACACATGGAGATGCTCGAGACCTTGGAAAAGGCGGTCGCCGCGCTTCCTCATGATCTCAAGGCGACGCTCCTGCTTTGCCACTACGAACGTCTTTCCCACCGGGAAATCGGCGCCGTGCTTGGGTGCTCCGAGAGGGGAATCGAAACCCGGCTTCGCCGCGCACGCCAGCAACTGCGCGCGGATCTTGGTCTCAATTTGTCGACGTGAGGCATTTTCAATTTAGTTGGCTCCATCGGCAGGCCATTGCGACACATCCTTTATTTTGTCATTCCGAGCCGCGCGAGGAATCTCCGAAATTGGAATCGACCAGAATAGCAGAGATTCCTCGCGCGGCTCGGAATGACAATTTCGCCCGTCATGGGTCCAGTTAAGCCAAAAATACTCCAGCTTCGACTCACCCTTCGTCGTCTTCGTCGATCGGCCGTTCGAGTTCGCTGCGGCACTCGCTCATCACACGGAGCCAGATTTCGCGCAGGTCGAAAAGGCGGGGCAGGGCGTCTTCGCGGAATGCGGCCATGGCGCGGTGGCGGGCGGCGGCGCGTTCGTCGAGCAGCGAGAGCGAGGTGTTCAGGTCGCGCAGCGCGCGCTTAAAAAGGCTGATGGCCATGGCGTAGTCGCCGAGATCGAGCGCCTGGATCGCGAGGCAGGCATGTTGTTCGCCCCGATGCAGCGGAGTTTGGAAGGCGAGCGCGAGCGGTTGCTCAACCTTGGCCGGATCGGAAGCCACCCGCTGCCACGCCAGCGTAAGGCTGAGGTAGATGGCTTTGGTGGCGATAAAGACGGGATTCTTGTGCAGCGTGTAAGGTTCGAGGTCGTATTCGCCGAGATCGGCGGGCGCGGCCGCAACGTCGGGCGTCTCGCCGCTGTCATCCGTGTTCCAGGTTTCCTGGTCCCAGCCCATGATGTGCGCAATCTCATCGATGCGCTCGGGGTTGTGTTTCAACCCTTCGTAGTGGGCGAGATAGCGGCGAACGACATCATCCTGCTCGCGCAGATAGTTCTCCCAGTCGAACTCATTCCACGCCAGTTCACCACGCTCGTCCCAATCGCTTTCCGCGGAGCTGTCAGAATCGAAATCCTTCATGCTTGTGCATAAAATAAATCAGAAGTGGATGAACGCAACGAAAAATCCGAAATATGCGCAGCTCCATTGCGAAAATATTGCGGATTGAACCGGTTTATCCGCCCGCGTTATTCTATCCATTTTCTCATGGCGGAAGTTCATCACGAGACAGTATTTTTTTCCGGGCACGTGCAAGGTGTCGGCTTCCGTTATGCGGTGCTGCAGGTGGCGAGGGAGTTCGAGGTGTCAGGCTTCGTGGTCAACCTGCCCGATGGTCGCGTGCACCTCGAAGCCGAGGGTGAGGCCGGCGAAGTGGCGGTATTTATCGCCGCGGTCGAGGAGCGTATGCACGGCTACATCCGCAAAATCGAGCGCAACGAACGGCGGCGCAATGCGCAGTTCGTCGGCTTCGAAATCAGGTGAAAAATCAATTTCTGCTTGCTTGGAATCCTTTTGTTCTAAATGTTCATAAACTCACTCAACTAACATGGCTGCGCCGGATAATCTCCATCCCACCTTCGACCGCCTGCTCTCGCGGGCCGAGAAGGAGGCGCGACTGCGCCAACGGGCGCGGGTGATCTGGCTTTACGGCTTGAGCGGCTCGGGCAAAAGCACGCTGGCCAACGCTTTGGAACGAAAGCTGCACGCCGAGAAATTCACGACGCACCTGCTCGATGGCGACAACGTTCGCGGCGGCCTCAACCGCAACTTGGGCTTCAGTGACGCCGATCGCGCCGAAAATATCCGTCGCGTGGCCGAGGTGGCGAAGCTTTTTGTGCAGGCCGGCGTGGTGGTGATCGCGGCTTTCATCACGCCGCAGCGCGCGTTGCGCGAATTGGCGCGCGGTATCGTCGGGGCGGAAGATTTTTTGGAAGTTTATGTGTCCGCCTCGTTCGAGGAGTGCGCGCGGCGTGACCCGAAGGGCATTTACGCCAAAGCCGGCGCCGGGCAGGTGAAACAATTCACCGGCCGCGACTCCGCCTTCGAGCCACCTGCGCCGGGCGAGGCCTCGCTCGTGCTCGACACCGAGGCCATGACGCCCGGGCAGTCGCTCGAAAAACTGCACGCGCTGGTCGCGTCGAGAATCCATTTTTAATGAGTTCCTACAATCTCACCCATCTGGCCCAGCTTGAACACGAAGCCGTATTCATCATGCGCGAAGTGGCGGCGCAATTTGAGCGGCCGGCGCTGCTGTTTTCGGGCGGCAAGGATTCCATCGTGATGGTGCGCCTCGCCCAAAAGGCGTTTTGGCCGGCGAAATTCCCCTTTCCGCTCGTGCACATCGACACCGGCCACAATTTCGACGAGACGATCGCCTTTCGCGACGAACTCGTGCGCGAAACCGGCGGACGGTTGATCGTGCGCTATGTGGCGGACTCGATCAAGCAGGGCCGCGCGGTCGAGGAGAAGGGCCCGAATCCTTCGCGCAACACTCTCCAGACCGTCACGTTGCTCGACACCATCGAGGAGTTGAAGTTCGACGCGTGCCTCGGCGGCGCGCGCCGCGACGAGGAAAAAGCCCGCGCGAAGGAGCGTTTCTTTTCGCACCGCGACGAGTTCGGCCAGTGGGATCCAAAAAACCAGCGGCCCGAGCTCTGGAACCTTTTCAACGGCCGCAAGCATCACGGGGAGCACTTCCGTGTATTTCCGCTCTCGAACTGGACGGAGATGGATGTGTGGCAGTACATCGCGAAGGAGAAACTTTCCATTCCGTCGATTTATTTCACCCATGAGCGCGAGATCGTGAACCGCGGCGGCGTGCTGCTGGGGAAATCGCCGTTCATCACGCTGCTCGACGGCGAACACTACGAAAAGAAACAGGTGCGTTTCCGCACGGTGGGTGACGCCACCTGCACCGGCGCGGTCGAGTCGGACGCCGCCACGCTGAGCGAAATCATCCAGGAAGTGGCTTCCGCCCGCGTGACCGAACGCGGCGCGCGCGCCGACGACAAACGCTCCGAAACCGCGATGGAAGACCGCAAAAAGGCGGGATATTTTTGAGAATGACGAATGACGAATGGCCAATGACGAATGCCCAACTACAAATTTCTAATTTCGAATGACTGCCGCCACCACTGACACGACCAACTATCTCAACATGGACCTGCTTCGCTTCACCACGGCGGGCAGCGTTGACGACGGCAAGAGCACGCTCATCGGGCGCCTGCTCTACGACTCGAAGGCCATCTTCGACGACCAGCTGGCCGCGCTCGAGCGCGCGACCGAGCAGCGCGGCGAGGAAAACCTCAATCTCTCGCTGCTGACCGACGGCCTCCGCGCCGAGCGCGAGCAGGGCATCACGATCGACGTGGCCTACCGCTATTTTGCCACGCCGCGCCGCAAGTTCATCATCGCCGACACGCCCGGCCACATCCAGTACACGCGCAACATGGTCACGGGCGCCTCGACGGCCAACCTCGCCATCGTGCTGGTGGACGCGCGCAAGGGCGTCGTCGAGCAAACCTGCCGCCACTCGTTCATCGCCTCGCTCCTGCGCATCCCGCATATCGTGCTGTGCGTGAACAAAATGGATCTCGTCGACTGGTCGCAGAGCGTGTTCGACGACATCGTGCAGAAATATTCCGAGTTTGCTTCGCGCCTCGAGGTTCCCGACATCAAGTTCATCCCGATCAGCGCGCTGCACGGTGATAACGTCGTCGATAAATCCACGCACATGCCGTGGTACCAGGGCGGATCGCTGCTCTACACGCTCGAGTCGATTTACATCGGCAGCGACGCGAATCACATCGATGCCCGCCTGCCGGTGCAGACCGTCATCCGGCCGAACAGCGACGCGTTTCACGATTTCCGCGGATTTGCCGGCCGTGTGGCCGGGGGTGTCTTCAAAGTCGGCGACCCGGTGGTCGCACTGCCGGGCGGGCTCACCACGCACGTCAAGAGCCTCCACGTGCACGGCGAGCCGGCAACCGAAGTTTTTTCGCCCATGTCGGTCGTGATGACGCTGGCCGACGAAATCGACATCAGCCGCGGCGACATGATCGTGAAGCCGAACAACCAGCCGCAGGCCGAGCGGGAATTTGAGGCGATGGTGTGCTGGTTCTCCGAGCAGAAACTCCAGCCTGGCGGCAAGTACATCCTGCGCCAGACCACGCGCGAAGTGAAGTGCGTGGTCAAGGACGTCCGCTACAAGGTCAACATCAACACGCTCCACCGCGCCGAAGGCGACCTTGAGATCGGCATGAACGACATCGGACGCATTCACATCCGCACGGCCAAGCCGCTCTTTTTCGATCCCTACAAACGCAACCGCAACACCGGCAGCCTGATTTTGATCGACGAATTCACCAACGCGACCGTGGCAGCCGGGATGATTCTATGAACGCACGCGGCGTGCGTTCATAGTTCAAGGTTCCAGGTTCAACGTCCAAGGTTGGTCACTTACCATTGGTGGTTGGTAGTTTGTATTTAGTATTTGGTAATTAGTCCCGGCCTTCAGCGTTCAACGTTCGAAGTTTAGCGTCTGCCGATAGGCGTGTCTCGAAAATGGTTTGTCATTCTGAGCGAAGCGAAGAATCCAATTTGATATCGCTAGCAGAGTCGCACTGGATTCTTCGCTTCGCTCAGAATGACAAGAGAAACGCCGGTTAGGACTCTTTCGCTGATAGGTATGCCGTTCTTGTTACTTGCTACTTGTCACCTGATACTTGGCTTCCGTCACTTGCCACTTGTCGCTTGCGACTTGGCCTTCTTCATTCTCCATTCGGAATTCTGAATTCGTCATTCACAACCTGGCTTTCCGCCGCGCGTCCGCGCACGTTGCCGGCGGCCCTTGCGCCCGTGATCGTCGGCTCGGCGCTGGCGTGGCGCGAGCATGCGTTCAAGGCGCCGGCGGCGCTGGCGTGCCTCGGTTTTGCATTGCTCGTGCAGATCGGCGCCAATTTTGCCAACGACTACTATGATTTTATCAAAGGCGCGGACACGGCTGAGCGCGTCGGCCCGCGCCGGGCGGTGGCGTCCGGGTTGGTCGCGCCAGCGGTGATGCGCACGGCGATGTGGCTCGTGTTCGCGCTCGCGTTTGCGGTCGGTCTCACGCTGCTGCGCTATGGCGGCTGGCCGCTGCTGGTGGTTGGAGTAGTGAGCATTGTCAGCGGCCTGGCCTACACCGGCGGCCCGTTTCCGCTCGGCTACCACGGGCTGGGCGATGTGTTTGTATTTATCTTTTTCGGGCTTGTGGCGGTGACCGTGACATTCTTCGTGCAGGCGGGCCACGTGAGCATTGAGGCCTGGATGGCGGGTGCGGCCATCGGTGCGCTGGCGACCAATATCCTGCTCGTGAACAATTATCGCGATGCGGAGACCGACGTGAAGGCCGGCAAGCGCACGCTGGTCGTGCGGTTTGGAAAAAGCTTTGCGCGGGCGCAGTTCGCCCTGGCACACGGCGTGGCGCTGGCGATGATGCTCGAACTCGCGGAGCGGCTGGCCCTGCGGCCGATGCTGACGGTGCCGGCGGGCTTGCTGGCCGCGGCGCTGGCGGTGTGGCAAATGCAACGCCTGTCGCGCGCGCAAACGCCGGCTGAACTGATTACACTCCTCGGCGTGGTCGGACGCTACGTCGCGCTCTACGCGCTGCTGCTGTCGGCGTGCTTGGTATTGTCGTAGGGAATTCTAACTGTGGGCGGGGTGCCCTCACCCCGCAATCAACCCCGGTGCGGGGTGAGGGCACCCCGCCCACAAGGAACAGCCTATACTAATTACCAACGACCAGCTACCCACCGCGCGGCGCGCGGTGTTGTTCAAATCTTCGCCAGCAGCTTTTCCTTTAGCGTGGCTTTCGGCATGAGGCCAACGATCTGGTCCACGAGCTGGCCGCCTTTGAAGAGGAGCATGGTTGGGATCGCGCGGACACCGTATTCGGCGGCGACGGCGCTGTTTTCATCCACGTTGACCTTCGCGATGGTCACCTGGCCATTGAGCTCGGTGGCGAGTTCCTCAAGGATCGGGGCGATCGCTTTGCACGGTCCGCACCAGGGCGCCCAAAAATCGACGAGAACCGGAGCAGTCGTGGCTGCGATGGCATTCTTGAAAGTGCTGTCAGAGAGGTTGGCGATTTTTTCGGACATGGTGATGATGTAACGTTGTAACTATTGCACATTCGTCAAGCCGCGCGTTGAGCGGGTAGTGGTACGTTTTGAAATGTGGGAGGGGCTTTATGCCCCGACGAGAGGGGTTGCCATACTGAAGTCGCGGCGTAAAGCCGCTCCCACATCGAGCAATTCTTCGCAAACTGTACTACTGCGCGCTCAACGCGGGGTGGACTTGTCTAAAATCTCGGCGAGTTCTTTCGGCTCGACGCTGACGAGCGGCTTGCGGCGGCGTTTCAGTTCCTCGAAGGTTTTCACGACGGTCTCGGTCATTTTCTCGTGGGTCTCGGCCGAGCCGCCGACGATGGCAAAGTTTTTCCCGGTGGTGATGCGTTTGTGGCCGTCGTCGTTGTCGAGGCCAAGGCCGAGGAGGGCGGCCTGGCGGCGCGGGTGCTTGGTGGCGGGCTTTTTCTTCACGAGGAAACGGTGCTCAGCTCGGCCGGTGTGGCAAGTGGGTTTTCTTCCACGGCGGTGCAAATGATGTCCGAGAAGGTTTCGTCCTGCTGCAGGCGGAGTTTCTTGAGGCGGGTCAACTCGAGCACGGCGAGGAAGGTGGCGATGAGCGCGCGCAGGGAGGTCTTTTTGTCGAAGAGTTGCGAAAAGACGAAGGAGCGCTGCGTCTGCAGGCGTGCGAGGAGCATTTCCATCTGGTCCGCGACGGTGACCTGCTCGTCGTGGATTTCGCCGACGACAAGTTTCTCGGCGAGGCGGCGCAGGACGATGTTGAAGACGTTCCACAGTTCGATGCGGTCGGCGTGCTTCAAAGGGCGGTCGAGCGGGTCGCCCGAAAGGGAGGAGACGTAGCGCTCAAGGAGGTTTTGTTTCTCGAGGGCGATTTCGCCCAGGCGGGCGGCGGCTTCCTTGAATTTTTTGTATTCCAGCAGCTGGTGCACGAGTTCCCAGCGCGGATCCATCTCGTCCTCCTCGGCGTTGGGATCGATCGCGGCTTGGCCGCGCGGCAGGAGCAGGCGGCTTTTGATCTCCATCAGCGTTGCGGCCATGACGAAAAATTCCCCGGCCAGGTCGAGGTCGAGCTCCTGCATGGAACGCAAGGCGTCGAGGTACTGGCGCGTGACCGACTCGATGGGAATGTCGTAGATGTCGAGCTCGCTCTTGCGAATGAGAAAAAGCAGCAAGTCGAGCGGGCCCTCAAAAGCCTGGAGCTTGATGCGATAATCGGAATCAGGAATCACGTCGCAATGGTTGAGGCGAAGCGCCTCGCGGCAATGGAAAAATTATTCGGCAGAGATTTTAGCTCCGGCTTTGCTGCGGCGATACCGTCGATATGCAACTATGAAGCCAAAGGCAGCTATTACGGGAATATAGTCTGGTCCAATCCACGCGACTTTGAACCTAATAAAAAAATACAGTTGAATCACCAGCCATCCGAAAAAAAGACAGGAAAACCCAATCAAATTCAATTTGCCCCATTTCTTCATGATGTCTGCGCGGTTGAAACTGATGGTGAAGAGTCAGATGAAGATATAGACGAAGAATGGGTGCCCAAAGCAAATCACCCAATTCGTCGCAGCGACGCGACGAAGAAACCGTCGGTGTCGTGCAGCGCGGGGAGGAAGGTGAGGCAGGCGCCATTGGGTTGCGCGCTGAAGGTGCGCGTGAAGAGCGCGGGCGCGAACTCATGGTGCGCGGCGAGGAAGGTGCCGATGACGTCCTCGTTTTCCCGGCGGCTGAGCGAACAGGTGGCGTAAACGAGCCGGCCGCCGGGGCGCACGCGTGAAGCCAGGGTGTTGAGCAGGTCGAGCTGGGCCTGCGCGGCTTTCTCGACGTGCTCGGGTTGGGTGGACCATTTGAGATGCGGCGCGCGGCGCCAGGTGCCGGAACCGCTGCAGGGCGCATCGACGAGCACGCCATCGTAGGTTTTTCCATCAACGGCATTGAGGACGGCGATGTTCTTGAGGCCGGCGCGCGCGGAGCGGGCGCGCAGCTCGCGCAGGGCGTCGGCGCGGATGTCGTGGGCGTCCACATGGCCGCGCGGGCCGGTGAGGGCGGCGAGCTGGAGGGTTTTTCCGCCGGCTCCGGCGCAGGCGTCGAGCCAGCGGCTGCCGGGATCGATGCCGATGGATTCCAAAATCAACTGTGAGCCGAGATCCTGGATTTCGATCAGGCCGTCCTGGTAGCTGCGCGATTTCGTGAGGTCGGTGTCGGCGAGCACTTCAATGGCGCCGGGCAGCACGGCGGTGCGGCGCCATTTCCATTCGCGTTCGGCGAATTCATCAAAGACCGGCTGCGGGTCGGGCGTTTGCAGGCGCAGCCAGATCGGCGCGCGGCTCAGCACGGCTTCAAGTTGTGGCGGGGAAAAAAGGGTGGGCCCGTGCAGGCGGAACCAGAGGGGCAGCGGCGCGCCCTCGGCACGCAGGCACTCGGCGCGCGCGGCGATGGTCGCCGGCAGCGGCGGCATGCCATCGATGAGTGCGGCGCGAAACTCGTGCGTGGCCGGCGTCTCCGCTGCGAGCCAGGCGACGGATCGCAGGGCCACTTCCGGTTTTTTGTCGAGTTTCGGCTCGATCCACGGCCAGTAGCGGATGGCGGTATAAAGCAGTTCTCGGTAGAGGCGGCGGTCGCGTGCGCCATAGGAACGGTTTTGCGCGAGCAGGGACTGGATGCGCGCCGGCAGGGAGCGGTCGGCGCGGATGTGGGGACGCAGGCGGGTCAGCAGGCGCAGAAAATTCTTCTGCTGGTTGCGAATCAAGCTGGAAGGAAGGGGCATGGCGGGCGGGCGGGGAGGCGCGCCGTTCTCGAGGAGGGGATTAGAACTTTAGCAATTGGACTTCGAGGTTGAGGCTGAAGTGGCCCTGGCGCTTGTCGCCGTTGAGAAGAGCTACTTGGTAGTGAATGATCCAGGTGTTGCGGATGTTTTGTTGGAGATCGACGACCTGTTGGTTGGCGCGGCGGAGGCGCGCATCGTAGGTGAAGGTTTCGGTAACGGTATAAACTTCGTTGATACGTTCCTGATATTGGAAGTTATATTGTTCGATCTGGCCATGCAGAAAGCTGTTGGAAAAGGAAAATGAGCGTTGTTCGCCGTCCTTAATTGTAAACCCGGTGTCGAGCTCGCTTTGTTGGCCTTGTTGGGGTAAAACAATTTCCAGTGCATTGAATGACAACCAGTTAACAGGGGTTAAGCTCACCTCGGCCTCGGTTTGCGAGAGGGACTTGTCCCCGGGGTCGCGGCTGAAGTGATAGTCTTGTGCGAGGTTGAGGCTGAACAGGTTGCGTGAGCCGTAGTGTGGATCGCGGGTTTGGAGGATATTATCGAGCTCGAAGCGCATCGTATCCGTGCGATGCAGCTGATCGATGTTGCGCATATCGCCAAGATCGAGCGGCTGCAGGTACGGCGAAAAAGTCATGCTATCGATGGGCGGGATGTACGGTTGGCCCTTCTCGGCTTCGGGAATGTAGCGGTAGGAAATTTTCGGCGTGAACAAATGGCGGAGGCCATCGATGTGCCAGCGATCGTTTTTATAATCCCATGTGCCGCTGGATCGAAGTTCCATGTCGAAACCGACTTCGCCGAGTGTGCGCAGATAGTTGTCCTTCGCGCCGTTGGCGTTGTTGTAGTAGGTGAGGCGGCCGCCGGTGACGGGTGTGAAGGTGAACCAATTCGTCGGCGCGATGGGCCGCTCCAGTCCATAGAACGTATCGAAGCGGTTGCTGTTCAGGATCGGGCCGGTGGAAAGCGGTTTGTCGCGCAGGACGGCGGCGCTGGCTGAAAAACGTTCGTCAAACCCGGCGCCGACCGTGATCGGCAGCAGGTCGAAGCGGATTTCCGGCAACCGCTCCTGGACCAGCTCAAAATTGTTGGGGCGAAACCGCGTGAAAGCGGAAAGGATATAGTTCTGGCCGGCATAGTCCGCCTCGAGAAAATTATCGGGTGTCTGCACCGTATTAAATTCGGCCGGGTAGAACTCGCGGATGATTTCCGAATCCTTCCAATAGTTGATGTCGCCCATCAGCGTGACTTTGTCGCCGATGTTTTGCTGGTGCTGCCATTCGAAATAGTTGCGATCATGCGGCACCGGCTTACCGAGGATATCGGTGCCCCTTTTGGTGTTGTCGCCGAGGTCGTAGATATATCCTCCGCGGAAAAACCCGTTCAACTCCTGGTTGCCGCCATCGTAAGCGTAGTTGCCCGAGGGGCCGAACATCAGGCCGCGCTCGGTGTAGTAATCGAGCTGGCCGCCGAGGTTCACATCGGGCAGGACGGGCAGCTCCACGCCCAGGCTGCCGTAAGGGCCGAGGCTGCTGCGGTAACCGGCGTCAGCGGTGAAGTAGGAAAGAAAAGATTCTTTATCGGTGCGCTGGTCCAAATGCGGCAGGATGAGCGGCCGCACGGGGCCGATGCCGATGGTGGCGCCGTCGGCGACCAGGAATTTGCCGGGTTCATAGACCAGGGTGTCGGCGTGCGCCGTCGGCGTGTAGGGATCCGGCTCGTGCAGCGTGAAGACGGCATTCTTGAACGTCATCTTGGTTTTTGTCCCCGCGACCGAGTCGGCGGAAATATAAACGGGATATTCACCCAGCCGCACGTGATCGAGTTGGAAAAATCCATCTGAGAGCCGGAAGGTCAGGTGATCAGCCAGCAGCCGCTGCGAGCCGCGCGTGAGCACCACCTGGCCGGCGGCGGTGGCAATCAAGGTGCTGCGATTGATGCGGATCTCGTCGGCCGTCAGTATGGCGTCGCCGTAAACCAGCTGGGCGTGGCCCGTGATGACGTTCTCCTGCGTGGCGAGGTCGTAGGTGGACGATTGGCCCGAAAGCTCCGGCACGATGGGTGCGGCGCGCAGGGTAGTGGAAAGGAGAAGCAAAACGGACAAACAACGACGCATGCGGCCCGGGAGCTAAGGGAGTGAAAGGCGCGCAAGCAAGCTTGTCTGTGCCTGGATGCACTTTTCTCTTTTATGCCGGGCGTAATGTGGGCATGGTTTCAAACCTTACGCATATATTGCCAATGCCCCGACCTTCCCGCCGATCTTCCAGCGCACTCCGCGAGATGACCCAACTCAGCGCGGAAATCCGCATGCTGGGCAGCGGGCTTGGCCGCGTCATCACCCGCCTTGAAGGGCAGGAAACCTTCAACACGGTCGAGCGCCTGCGCCTGCGCGCCAAAGCCAGCCGGGCGGGCGATGCGCCGGCGGCCGATGATCTCGCCGCGACGGTGGCCGCGCTCGATCCGGCGCAGGCCTTCAACCAGGCGATGGCTTTCACGCTCTATTTCGAGCTGGTCAACCTGGCCGAGGAAAACTTCCGCATCCATTTGCTGCGCGCGCGCCGCGCCGCCCGGCTGGTGCCCGGCCATCCCGCGGCTTCGCGGCCGATTCGCGAGTCCATCGAAGCCGCCGTGCTCGAGCTGAAAAGCCGCGGCGTTTCCGCGGAGGCGATGCAGGCTCTCGTGGACCGGGTGGGCATCGAGCTCGTCTTCACCGCGCACCCGACCGAATCGAAGCGCCGCACCCTGTTAACCAAGCTTGGACGCCTCGGGCAGCTCCTGCGCCAGCGCCAGGATCCGGTGCGCAACGAACTGGGCGATTTCGACCCCGCCTGCATCGAGAGGGAAATCACCTCGCTGTGGCTCACCGACCGCAGCCGGCTGGCGCGCCCGGAAGTCACCGATGAAGTGCGCACCGGCCTGTGGTATTTCGACAACACGCTCTGGCACACGTTGCCGCGCCTGCAGGACGATTTTGTGCGCGCCCTGGAACAGCACTATCCGGGGGTGAGCCCGCCGACGCGCTGGCTGACCTTTGGCTCATGGATCGGCGGCGATCGCGATGGCAACCCGAATGTCACCGCGCGGGTCACAGCCGAGACGCTCGTTCTGCACCGCCGCCTGGCGCTGGATAAACTCAGCCTGGAGGCGCGTGAACTTTCCCGCCTGCTCTCCGTCTCGACCCGGCGCGACGCCATCTCGGCGCGGATGAAAAAACTGCTGAAGGAAAACCGCCATCTCAGCCCGCACGTCGAAGCACTGACCAGCCGGTATCCCAACGAACCTTACCGCCAGCTGCTGGGCGGCCTGCGCGACCGGCTCGCGCTGGCCGTGGAAGAAATGCGCGACGCCGCCGTGCTCGACACCGCCGAAGAGATTTGCCTGCCGCGCGAGACCGTGGAGGAAACGCTCGATGTCATCCGCGACAGCCTGCTTGCGGGCCGCGGCGCCTTGCTCACCGGCGGCGAGCTGAGCGATGCGCAGAGCCAGCTCGAGATTTTCGGCCTGCACACGGCGAGGCTCGACCTGCGCCAGCATTCCGCGCGGCATGAGTCGGCGGTGGCGGAGATTTTTGCCGCCATCGACGGGGCGGCAGACTATGCGAAACTGGGCGAGGCGGATAAAATCTCCGTGCTCGGCCTGGCTCTGGCGCGCGTGGAGCGGCTGCCCGATGACATTTGGGAAAAATTGAGCGCGGCCACGCGCGATGTGATCGACCCGTTGCGGCTGGCCGCGCGCGCCGCGGCGAAATTCGGGCCGCAGGCGCTGGGCATCTATGTCATCAGCATGACCGACGGCGTGTCCGACGTGCTCGAGGTCGCGCTGTTGCAGCAGCTGGCGGGCTCGGCGCTGCCGATCGCGCCGCTTTTTGAAACCCTGGCCGATCTCGAGCGCGCGCCGCAAATCCTCGCGGCGCTGTTCGCGCAGCCCTGTTATGCGCCGTTGCTCGAGCGCGACCGCCGCCACCAGCATGTGATGCTCGGTTACTCCGACAGCAACAAGGACTGCGGCTATCTCACGGCCAACTGGGCGCTTTACCAGGCGCAGGAGACCATCACGCGCGTGTGCGGCGAGTGCGGCGTGCGCGTGACGCTGTTCCATGGCCGGGGCGGCAGCATCGCGCGCGGCGGCGGGCCGGCGGCCAAGGCCATCCTCGCGCAACCCATCGGCCTGCGCGATGGCGGCATCCGCGTGACCGAGCAGGGCGAGGTGCTCTCGACCCGCTACCACGACCCCGACCTCGCGCACCGCATCCTCGAACAGATGGCCTACGGCGTGCTGCTCGGCACCCACGCCGCGCAGACGGAGAACAACGTGCCCGCCGAATGGCTCGAGGCGATGGAGACGATGTCCGCCGCGGGCTACGCGGCTTATCGCGCGCTCGTGCACGACGACCCGGACTTTTTGGTTTTTTGGAAACAAGCTACGCCGATCGAGGAAATCAGCCAGCTCAAGCTCGGCTCGAGGCCGAGCTACCGCCGCGCCACGCAGAGCGTGGATGACCTGCGGGCCATTCCGTGGGTGTTTTCGTGGATGCAGAGCCGGTTTGTTTTTCCCGGGTGGTTCGGGCTGGGCTCGGCGCTCGAGGCGGTGCTGAAGCGCGGCGCCAAGGGCAAGAAGCTCCTGCGCGCGATGCACGCGGGCTGGCCGTTTTTCCAGACGACGATCGACAACGCGCAGCTCACCATGCGCAAGGCCGACATGAAGATCGCCGAGCTTTACAGCTCGCTCGTCGAGGACGAAAAAATTCGCCGCCGGATTTTCAACCTGCTGGAGAAGGAGTTTGCGCGCACGGAGGATGCCATCCTCGCCGTGACAGGGCAGAAGCAGATGCTCGGCAACGAACCGGTGCTGCTGCGCTCGGTGCAGTTGCGCAATCCCTACATCGACCCGTTGAATTACATCCAGGTGGAAATGATGCGCCGCCTGCGCACGGCAAAAAATCCCGAGGCGGACGAGAAGGCCGCGCTGCAGGGCGTGATCGAGCTGACCATCAATGGCATTTCGGGCGGGCTGAAAAATACGGGCTAACGCATAAGAGAAATCCCAAACACCAAAAAATCAGCAAAATCCAAACGCCAAATAAGCCCAGAAGGCAGAAGGTTTTTCCAACTGTCTGCTCGACGGCATGGTGTCTTTAGCGCAATTCATTGAAGCCCGTGATCATTTCCAAGCCCGAGCTCACTTCGTTTATCGAAGCCAAACATGCCACCCCGCATGACCTGCTCGGCATGCATCCGCTTACGCATAGCCGCAGCCAGGGCGTGGTGGTTCGCGCTTTTCTGCGCGAGGCGGATGGCGGTTATGTGGTCGATGCGGCCACGGGCGAGACCTGGCCGATGAAGCGGCTGCACGACGACGGTTTTTTCGAGGTGTTCATCCCGCGAAAAAAAACCGGCTTCCGCTACCAGTTGCGCGCCACGCTCCGCAATGGCGAGATGAGGCAGTTTTTTGATCCATATTCGTTTCTGCCGACGCTGAGCGAGCAGGATATTTATCTTTTCAACCAGGGCAATGAGCACCGCGCCCACGACAAGCTCGGCGCGCACCTGCGCGTGATCGACGAAGTAAAAGGCGTGGCCTTTGCGGTGTGGGCGCCCAACGCCGCGCGCGTGTCCGTCGTCGGCAATTTCAACCACTGGGACGGCCGCTTTCATCCGATGCGGCGGATCGGCGCGTCGGGCGTGTGGGAGCTGTTTTTGCCGGGGCTGGGTGAGGGGGAACTGTATAAATTCGAGATTTTCGACCAGCAGGGCCACCTGCGCATCAAGACCGATCCGTACGGCACCTATTTCGAGGCGCCGCCGAACAATGCCTCCATCGTCTGCGACACGTCGAAATTCCAGTGGCACGACGCCGCGTGGCTCGAGCAGCGCCGCGCGCAAGCCGGCCAGCTCGACCGGCCGATGTCAGTTTACGAGGTGCATTTTGGTTCGTGGCGTCGGGTGGTCGAGGACGCGAACCGGCCTCTGACCTATCGCGAGATGGCGCCGCTCCTCGCGGATTACGTGGTCGAAATGGGCTTCACGCACATCGAACTCATGCCGGTCTCGGAACATCCGTTCACCGGCTCGTGGGGTTACCAGGTGACAGGTTTTTTTGCGCCGACCCACCGCTATGGTTCGCCGGAGGACTTCGCGTTTTTTGTCGATCACCTGCACCAGCGCGGCATCGGCATCATCATCGACTGGGTGCCGGCCCATTTTCCGCGCGACACCTTTGCGCTGGCGGAGTTCGACGGCACGCACCTCTACGACCATGCCGATCCGCGGCAGGGCGCGCACATGGACTGGGGCACGCTCATTTTCAACTACGGCCGCAACGAAGTGCGCGGGTTTCTCGTCGCGAGCGCGCTGTCGTGGTTCGACCGCTACCACATCGACGGCCTGCGCGTGGATGCCGTGGCCTCGATGCTCTACCTCGACTACTCGCGCAAGGAAGGCGAGTGGATCCCCAACAAATACGGTGGGCGCGAGAATCTCGATGCGATCGACTTCCTGCGGCAGGCCAACGACCTCGCCCACCACTATCATCCGGGCGTGTTCATGATCGCGGAGGAGAGCACGTCGTTTGGCGGCGTGACCAAGCCCACGAAGGACGGCGGCCTTGGCTTCGACTACAAGTGGAACATGGGCTGGATGAACGACACGCTGCGCTATTTCTCGAAGGAGCCTGTCCACCGCAAGTGGCACCACAACGACCTTACCTTTGGCATGCTCTACCAGTATGCGGAAAATTTTATCAGCGTGTTTTCGCACGATGAGGTCACGCACGGCAAAGCCTCGATGCTTTACAAAATGGGCGCGTGGCACATCCCGGAAAAGGCCGCCAACCTCCGCGCGCTCTACGGCTACATGTGGTCCTATCCGGGCAAGAAGCTCATTTTCATGGGCAGCGAGTTCGGCCAGTCGCATGAATGGAATTACAACACCAGCCTCGACTGGCATCTCTGCCAGTACCTCGATCACGAAGGCATCCGTCTCCTTGTGCGCGACCTCAACGCGCTTTACCGCCGCGAGCCCGTGCTCAGCCTGAACGATTTTAATTCGCACGGCTTCCGCTGGATCAACTGCACCGACGGCGACGCCAGCGTGCTCAGCTACCTGCGCAGCGATCCGTTTGAGCAGGTGCTTTTCGCCACGGTCGGCCACTTCACCCCCGTGGTCCGCAGCGACTACCGCGTCGGCGTGCCGCGCCGCGGTTTCTGGAAGGAAGTCGTCAACACCAACAGCCAGTTCTACGGTGGCAGCGGCCTGGGCAACGGTGGCGGCAAGGCCACCGATGACGTGCCGGCCGACGGCTTCGCGCAGTCGCTCAACCTCACGCTTCCGCCCTACTCGACGACCATCTTCAAGTGGACCGCGGAGGGGTAGGGGTGATCCGCAGAGCGAATCGTTCTCGTTCTCTTGCTCGTTATCGTTCTCCTGATTGAGACATTCGAGAGAACGAGAAAGATTAGGAGTACGAGAACGATTGGGTTTATTTGAAGGGCCGCAGCCACGCGCTCGGGGTGTGGCCGGTCTGGCGGCGAAACCAGCGGGCAAAATAATTTGGGTCGTCGAAACCGGCCTGCGTCGAAGCCTCGGCGATGGTCGGTGCGGTGCGCAGTGCGTGTTGCGCGGTTTCGAGTCGCAGCTGGTCGCGCAGGCCGCGCAGGCCGAGTCCCGTCTCGCGTTTCAACTTCCGGCTGAGGTGGTCGCGGTGATAGCCGGTCTCGTGCGCGACGGCGGCGAGCGTCGAGGGTGCGCGCAACAGCTCGCGCACGCGTTCGACCGTGGTGGCGGGGCGGCGTGCGGCGGCCTCGGCGCGCGCAGGTTCGAGCAGGTGCGCGACGACGGCGAGGATGGCGGCATAGTCGCCGAGGCGCGGGCGGCCTTTGGTCGGCACGTGCGCGAGCAGCGCGTGGAGTTCGTTGAGCGCGCTTTGCGGCAGGTGGCGGTGGGCGATGCGGGGGCGGGACTTTTCCGTTTCAAAATCGAGCACGAGGCACAACGGCCGGCTGTGGCCGATCACGGAGACACCATGTGGCGTGTGCGGCGGGATGATAAAAAGGTCGCCGCTGCGGGCCGCGTGGCGCCGGCCGGCCACGTGCTGCCTGCCTTCGCCGGCGAGATAAAGGATGAGTTGCGCGTAGGCATGGCGGTGCGAAGCGACCTCGGCCTCCCGGTGGCGGTTGAGCTGGAGTTTGCGCAGCACAAAGCCGAGGGCGTGGATTTCGATTTTCTGGACGAGGATGGGGCTCCAGGCGAGCATGGTGGCAGGCCGATAAACGGGTTTGTGCTATAAAACATCGGTTTAGTCCTAACGCAAGTCATCGCTTTCCGGCTAAACTGGGCCTTCCAAAAATCTTTTTTTACCCATGACCACGCACAAACTCGGCATCATCATGAACGGCGTCACCGGACGCATGGGCACGAACCAGCATTTGCTGCGCTCGATCAAGGCCATCATCGACCAGGGCGGCGTCAAGCTGTCCGACAGCGAAGTCATTTTGCCCGACCCGATCCTCGTTGGCCGCAATGAGTCCAAGCTGGCCGCGCTCGCCGCCAGCTCGGGCGTGAAACGATTCACGACGAACCTCGACGCCGCGCTCGCCGACCCGGCGAACCAGGTTTACTTCGACGCGGCGCTCACCGGTCAGCGCCCCGTCGGCGTGCGCAAGGCGATCGCGGCAAAGAAACACATCTATTGTGAAAAGCCCACCGCCACGACCTCGGCCGAGGCGTTCGCGCTCTATCGCGAAGCCGCCGCCGCCGGCCTCAAGCACGGCGTCGTGCAGGACAAGCTCTGGCTGCCGGGCTTGTTGAAATTAAAACATCTCATCGACACGGGATTCTTTGGAGAAATTTTGTCCGTGCGCGGCGAATTCGGCTACTGGGTGTTCACCGGCGAGCACGACAAGCTCCAGCGCCCGTCGTGGAATTACCGCAAGGAGGACGACGGCGGCATCATCACGGACATGCTTTGCCACTGGCAGTACGTCATCCAGAATCTTTTCGGTGAGGTGAAGTCGCTCTCCTGCCTTGGCGCGACGCACATCCCGCAGCGCTGGGACGAGGCGGGCAAGCCTTACCCGTGCACGGCCGACGACTCAGCCTATGCGACGTTCGCGCTGCACAACGGCACGATCTGCCATTTCAACTCCTCGTGGTGCGTGCGCGTGCGCCGCGACGACCTGCTCACGCTGCAGGTGGACGGCACGCACGGCAGCGCCGTGGCCGGCTTGCGCGATTGCACGGCGCAGCATCTTGCCGCCACGCCGCGCTGCGTGTGGAATCCCGACCTCGACAGCCCGGTCAAATATGCGGACGGCTGGACGCGCGTGCCGGGCCAGGACCCTTACGACAATGCGTTCAAAATACAGTGGGAGCTGTTCCTGCGGCACGTGGTGAAAGGCGACCCGTTCCCGTGGAATCTGCTCGAAGGCGCCAAAGGCGTTCAGCTCGCCGAGCTTGGCCTCAAGTCGTGGGCCGAACGCCGCTGGGTGGATGTGCCGGCCTTTTCAAGTAACAAGTAGCAGGTAACAAGTAACAAGAGCCGGATAGGAAGGTTTCAGGTCACCTGTCACTTCTTCCATTTGCCAAATCGGGTGGAACTGTGCCACGTTAGTGCCCTCTCACTTCTTCAACCATGACTGCTTCACTCGCCTTTGCCTTTCTCCCACCCGGGATGTTCATGCTCCTGTTTATTCTCGTGTTCGTGTTTGCGCTCTACGCGCAGATCCGCGTCTCGAGCGCCTACAATAAAAACGCGCGGATTCTCTCGCGCGGCGGCATCACCGGCCGCGAGGCGGCGCAGGCCGTGATGAACCAGGCCGGCATCGATGACGTCGAAATCGTGGAAACGGGCGGACATCTCACCGACCACTACGACCCGTTGCACAAGCGCCTGGTGCTCTCGTCGGAAAACTACCGAGGCACGAGCCTCGCTGCGCTGGGCGTGGCCGCCCACGAGTCGGGCCATGCCATCCAGCACAAGGTTGGCTACAAAATGCTCCAGTTCCGCATGGCGCTGGTGCCCGCGACCCAGATCGTCTCCGGCATCGTGCCCTTCATCATTCTCGCGAGCTGGTTTTTGGTCCGCGGTCTCACCGGCGTGATGCTCGACGTGGCCATCATCTGCTACGCGGTGCTGACGCTCTTCAACCTGGTCACGCTGCCGGTCGAATTTGACGCCAGCCGCCGGGCCAAGGTTCAGCTCGTGAGCCTGGGCATTTTGGGCCAGGATGAAATGCCAGGAGTGAACCAGACGCTGGATGCGGCGGCGCTGACCTATGTGGCGTCCTTCATCAGCACACTGTTGATGCTGCTGCAACTGCTCTCGCAGCGGCGGAACTGAGCGGCACGGCAGTAGCGAGGAGTGGGTAGCGAGTAGAACGAGCAGCCGGCAAGTGACAGGTAGCAGGTAACAAGTGACAAGAAAACGTCCGCCAACTTGTCACGCCGTTACCCCAGTCGGATTTTAACCCTCCTTCGCTTCAAGAACTTCCTACTTCGCTAAAGCTACGAAGGACAAAACGGAGGGCACGGCGGATAAATACAAATTCATGTATTTTAACCGCGGTTAAAAAGGATTGGGATCGATATTCATATTCGTCATTCGCCATTCTGATTTCGGCATTTAGCATCGGCCTCATCTTCTTGTTACTCGTTCCCTGCTACCCGTCACTTGATGGTGTGGTCGCTCGCCCTATTCGCTACCGCTCAGGGGGAAATCCAAGGACAGGGACTGCGAACGAATGACTCCCGGTGTAATCGTGTAACGCAGCGAGCGAACGGCCTTGAGCAAGGTCTCCTTGTCCTTGGGCGGGACGGTGGCCAAATCACCTCCCTTGAAGTGAACGAGCGCCTTGGCACATTCCATCGCGGAAAAATCCGCGCCAAAAAGTGCCGCAGCTCCTCCCATGCCCGATGCCAGGGAAAGGCCGGCGCGAAGCAGGGCGGCCAGGTCACAATAATCCTTGGCTTCAACCCTCTGCATTACGACTTTGAGTTTTTGCGCCATGAGGTCGTCAAGCGAGGCGACGACCGCGACATTATCGTCGGTCAGGCCGGGCTCGCCAATCCGGCCAAACGCAATCTCACCAAAAAAGGAAAGCTTAACTTCACCAGCAGGCATACGGACAAGAGCTGTGTAAGCATTAGGCTCATCCTGGAGCGTGATGGCCGACGCCAGCAACGGCACGGCGGAGACGAGACTGATTCGATCCAGCGGAAGTTCGGTGAAAAAATCGAAATCGAGCGAATCCCGATGCCCGAGGCGAAGAGCGATCGCCGTGCCTCCATGCAAAACAAAACCCATCGAGGCAAGCGGGGCAAGTTGTGGCCAGAGTTCGCGCTGGGCTTTCGGGAGATTCTTTAGAATGGCTTTGAATTTCCTAGACATTGAAAGAG
>DATMLS010000009.1:0-9521 GCA_035569995.1 Opitutaceae bacterium
TGCTGCCGCCCAGTTCGGTCACCAGATGCCAGACGGTGGCGAGGCCCAGGCCGGTGCCCTGGCCAACCGGCTTGGTCGTATAGAAGGGTTCAAAAATGCGCTCGAGCACATCGGGGGGCATGCCCAGTCCGTTGTCCCGCACGGTGAGACGGATCCAACCAGAAAAGGGAAAGGGAATGTGCGATGGCTTGAGCGGCATGGCCGCATCGGCGGTCAGGACCTTGGCTTCGATTTGGATCGACGGGATCCATTTGCTCTCGGCGGGTTCGCGCGACAGTTTTTCGATGAGGGTGTCGCGGGCGTTGAGCAGGAGATTGACGATGATCTGGTGCAGGTCGGTGCCGGGCAGCCACAGGGTCGGCAGGTCGGAGGCAATGGTGCAGTCGAGGCGGATGCGCCGGTCGATGGCGTGGCGGAGCAGCTCGATATCGCTCTCGATGGCGGTGCGCAGGCGGATTTTTTCCGGCTTGCGGTCGGCTTTGCGCTGGAAGGTGAGGAGCCGGCGGGTGATCTCGGCGGCGCGGATGGCGGCATCAATGATGGTTTGCAGCTCGGCCGCGAGCGGCGTCTGGCGATACTCGTGCTGGAGCGCATCGGCCTTGAGCAGGATGGGCGTGAGCAGATTGTTGAACTCGTGGGCGATGCCGCCAACCAGCTCGCCGACGGCGCGAAGCCGGCGGCTTTGGGCGATTTCCGCGTCCTTGTGGACGCGGTCGGTGATATCCTCGGCGATGAGGCAAAAGCGCGGGCGTTTGCTGGCGCGGCCGAGTGGCACCAGCGTGACGGCGAGATCGCGGTGGGTGGCGTTGAGGCGCAGCGTCGTCTTGAACGGCGCGCCGGTGGCCGGGTGGCGGGTGAACAATTCCGTCCAGAAAATGACCTGCTCCGGCGGCATGCCCAGCTCGGCGAAAGAAAGGCCCGGGGTGATCTGGGCGGGCAGGCCGATCAGGCGGCGGGCCTCGGGGTTGACCGACACGACCGTGATTGTGCGGTCGGTCAGCTCGAACACGCCCATGGCGAAAGGGGCGTTGTCGTAGATGGCGCGAAGCAGCTGGATGGATTCGCGCTGGCTGCGCTCAGCCTCGCGCCATTCGGTGACATCCTGCACCGTGCCAAAAAAACCGGTGGGCTGGCCGCGGGTGTTGCGCACCGGGCGGCCGTGCACGTGGATGGTTTTTTTTATGCCGGGCTTGGGTTCGATGTGGACGTCGAGGGCGTAGTCGAAACTTTCCTTCTGGCTGCGTTTCACTAAATCAAGCCAGCGCTGGCGGTCTTCGCCGATGGCGCAGTCGATGATCTCGGAAATGGGCGGTGGGGGCAGCCGTGGATCGCGCTCAAAAATATGGTGGGTTTCCTCCGACCAAATGATCGGCAGGTTCAGGTCGAGCGGGCGCTGCCAGTGGCCGATTCGCGCGAATTGCTGCGCCTCGGCCAGGATGGCCTTGCTCTCAATCAACTCCTCCGCCTGCCGGATGATGCGCTGGCGCAGCTGCCGCTGACGCATGAGGGCCCAAAGCGTGATAAAAAGCGCGATGGCCAGCGTGGCGGCCACATAAGGCACGTAAGGGACAAGCTGAAGGTAGGAAAATTTTTCGAACTCAAGCGGGCTGAACCATTTATTGTAAATCTGATCGAATTCGCCCGTACGATGCAGGATGGCGAGGCCTTCGTTGAGGCGCGCGAGCAACTGCGAATCTCCTTTGCGCACCGCAAAGCAAAGCATGATGGGGTAGCCGTCCACCGGCACGCCCAGCGGGCGGATGTTTCTGAATTTGAAATGATCGATGAGGGAAAGGGCGGTCAGCCGGCTGGAGAAAACCGCATCATGCTGGCCGTCATTCAGCTCCTTGAGCGCTTGTTGCACGGAGTGGCTGTAAACCATGTGAGCATTGAGATGGTTATCGCTCACGAACTGGTCTCCCACGCTGCCCTTGCTCACGATGACCAGTTCCCGGCCGTTGAGGTCGGAAATTTTTTGAATCAAGTTTTTGTCTTTGCGGACGAACAGGGTGCCCTGCAATTCCAGGTACGGCACGGAGAAATCCATGTATTTTTCCCGCTCCGGCACACGGGTATAACCCGGCAGGATGTCCGCTTCGCCGGAGAGCAGGATGGATTGAAGATCGGCCCTCGGTAAGGGCGTCCATTGGATCTTGAAATCCATCACGCGCGCGACGGCATCCAGCAGTTCCACGGAAAATCCCGTGTGTTCGCCGGAGGGCCCAAGAAAAAAGGACGGAAATTCATTGGTTTCGGTTGGGACGACGAAGGGCCGCGCAAAACGCGCGCTGTCGGAGGCCGGCGGCTGGGCGCGCAGGAGGCCAATCCCTGCGCAGAGGGATATGCACAGGCAAACCAGCTTCCACCCATGGGAACAAAAAATGCCAATGGCGCATCGGGGAACCGAAGCAGGGCGTGGCAGGAGTCCGTTCACTTCACCGGCATAGCGCAACCCATGGCGCCGAAGCAAGAGCTACGCGCAAATTTTAAGCATTTATTGGCGATTACCGGGCTGGTTCTGCACTGGACTCTTGCCTTTGGCTTGGGAAAGGGGCGTAGTGGCAGCGAATGAAAACGAGCGCGTGCTCGCTCTTGTGCCGGGCCGTGCGTGAATTTGCGCAAGCGGTTTCCGTTGAGTTTCCCCCTTTATGATCTCTCCTGCCACCATCCTTGTCGTGGATGACGAAGCCCACACGCGCACGGTCCTCGTCAACATGCTAAAACTGGAAAAATACCAGGTGATTGCGGCCAGCAATGGCCGCGAGGGCCTGGCCGCCGCCGCCGCCCACCGGCCCGATGTCATGCTGCTCGACGTGATGATGCCCGATCTCGATGGCTACGAAGTTTGCCGCTTGTTGCGCGCCGATCCCATGCTGCTGCACATGCCCGTGCTGCTGATCAGCTCCCTTACCGACCGCGAATCCAGGTTGCATGGACTGGAGCAGGGCGCCGACGACTTCATCACCAAGCCGTTTGATACGGTCGAGCTGCGCGCGCGCCTGCGCTCCATCACCCGGCTCAATCGTTTTCGCCGGCTTTCCGAGGAACGGGCGCGGTTCGAGCAGGCGCTCGCCAGCGCGCCCGATGGTATCGTGTTGACGGATACCGAAGGCGCCGTGTTGTTCGCCAACAACGCGTTTTGTCGCCTGTTCGAGGAGAGCGCGCCGCCCGCGGAATTTTTTGACTGCCTGCCCAAGGAAACCCAAGGCACGTTGCGCGGGCAACTTCACGGGCTCACCGATGCCACCCTGCGGGTGGGCCCGTGCGAGACGACCATTTTGCGGCCGCGGGTTCCGGGAACCATTCTCGAGATTACCGCGGCCAGCCTGATCTGGGAGGAAAAGGCGGCCTGGCAGTTCAACGTCCGCGACATCACCGAGAAGAAGGGGCTCGAGACGCAGCTCTTGCAGGCCCAGCGCCTCGAACTGCTCGGCCAGCTCGCCGGCGGCATCGTGCATGATGTCAATAATCTGCTCACCTCCATCATGGGGAGCTCGCAAATGTTCCAGCTCGAACATCCGGATATGCCGTCGAATCGCATGGACGCGATCCTGACCGCCGCCAAGCGCGGGGCCGCGTTGTTGAGAAAGCTCCTGCTCTTTGCCCGCGGAGAAGACGGTAAGATGGTGGCCGTGGATCCCGTCCTGCTTGTCAACGAGGTGGCCGGCATCGCGGAGCAAACTTGCGGGCGCCACATTACCCTGACGATCGACCTGGCCGACAATTTGCCCGACATCATGGCCGATGCCAACCAGCTTCACCAGGTGCTGATGAACCTGTGCGTGAATGCCCGGGATGCGATGACGCAGGGCGGTTCGCTCCGTCTCGAGGCGTCGCTCCGCACCATCGGGGAGGAGCAAGTCAGCGCACTGGGGCCGGATGCGCGGCCGGGTGATTTTGTCGTGTTCTCGGTGCACGATACCGGCACGGGCATGCTTCCAACGGTGCAGGCGCGGATTTTCGAACCATTTTATACGACCAAGAAAACCGGCACCGGGCTTGGCCTGGCGACCGTGTTGCGCGTGACCAGGCGCCACCACGGTTTCGTCACGGTCGAGAGCAAAGTCGGCGCCGGTACCAGCTTTTCCTGCTATTTTCCCATCGCGGCGAACCCGGTGCCGGTGCCCGGTGGAGTGACGGATTCGCGCGGGACCAAGGCCTGAGTGGTTTTAAAATTCGTGTAGCCACGAAGGATCACAAAGAACACAGAGAACAATCTTTTTTTGAGCTCTATGTGATCTTTCGTGGCAAAAAATCCAACTGACCGCTTACCGAACGTCCGAGCGGAGGGAATGACATCCTCGCCGTGGTCCAGGCGGTATGGTTGCGGTTTTATTTAGAATGCCCTACAGGCTGGCCTCGACCGATTCGGCGTGGCGGTTGTGCCAGCGGTCGAGCACGCGGCGGAAAATTTCATCGGGCGAGAGGCCGTGGGCGGCGCGGAGCTGTTCGACGCTGCTGCCGTGCTCGATGAATTTGTCGGGCCAGCCGATGCGCTCGACGATGGCCGGGCAATCGGCTTCCTGCAGCGCCTCCAGCACCGCGCTGCCGAAACCGCCCGCGACCACATGGTCTTCCATCGTCACAAGCAGCGGCACGACGGCGGCGTGGCTGAGGAGCAGGTTGCGATCGAGCGGCTTGACGAAGCGCGCGTTGACCACGCCGACGCTGAGATTTTCCTGCGTGGCGAGGCGCTCGGCCAGCTTGAGGGCATCCGGCACCATCGAGCCGAGCGCCCAGATCATGATGTTCGAGCCCTGGCGCAGAACCTCGGCCTGGCCGATGGGCAGCACCGCCGGCTGGTCCTTGATTTTCACGCCCGTGCCGGCGCCGCGCGGGTAGCGGATGAAAGCGGGGGAGGAGAGTTGCAGCGACGTGTGCAGCATATCCACGAGCTCGTCCTCGTCTTTCGGCTGCATGAGCACGCAACCGGGCACGCAACGCGCGTAGGCGAGATCGAAGAGGCCGTGGTGCGTCGGGCCGTCGTTGGGCGAAAGGCCCGCGCGATCCATGCAGAAAACGACCGGCAGGTTTTGCAGCGCGACATCGTGGATGATCTGGTCGTAGGCGCGCTGGAGAAACGTCGAGTAAACCGCCACGACCGGGCGAAAACCCTTGGTCGCCAGGCCGGCGGCGAAGAGCACCGCGTGTTCCTCGGCGATGCCGACGTCGAAAAATTGCCTGGGGCACGCGGCGGCCAGCTGCGAAAGGCCGGTGCCGCTCGGCATGGCGCCGGTGATGCCGGCGATGCGGGGGTTTTCCCTGGCGAAGCGCACGAGCGCGCGGCCGAAAACGTCCTGGTAATTCGGCGGCGTGCCCGGCGCGGGTTTTTTGTTTTCGCCGGTGACGGGGTCGAACGGGCTCGCGCCGTGGAATTTTTCCGGGTGCTGTTGCGCCACGGCGAGGCCGCGGCCTTTTTTCGTCAGCACATGGAGCAGCACGGGTTGCTCGCAGTGCAGGGCAAATTCGAGGTTCCGGACCAGGCGTTCGATGTCGTGCCCGTCGACCGGGCCGATGTAACGCAGGCCGAATTTCTCGAAGATCGACGAGCCGACGAAGAAGTCCTTCGTCTCGAGTTTCCACCGGTGATAGATGCGGTTCATCTTCGCGCCGGCGGGGAAACTGGTGAAGAACGCCTCGAGGTCGGCGTGGACTTTGTTGTAAGTCGGGTTGGTGGAAAGCTGGTTCAGGTAACGCGAGATGGCCCCGACGTTCTTGGCGATGGACCATTCGTTGTCGTTAAGGATGACGATCAGGCGCTTGGTGGTGCTGGCGATGTTGTTGAGCGCCTCCATCGTGATGCCGCAGGTAAAGGCCGCGTCGCCGCATACCGCCACGACGTTTTCGTTCGTGCCGCGCAGGTCGCGCGCCACGGCCATGCCGAGCGCGGCGCTCAGGGCGGTGCCGGCGTGGCCGGCCCCAAAGGCATCGTGTGTGCTTTCGGCCCGGTACAGAAATCCGCTCGCCCCGTCGCTCTGGCGCAATTTCCTGAAAAACTCGCCGCCGCGGCCGGTCAGCAGCTTGTGCACGTAACCCTGGTGCGCGACGTCGAAAACAAGCTGGTCCTCCGGCGTGGTGAACACCCGGTGCAGCGCGATGGTCAGTTCGACCACGCCGAGGTTGGGGCCGACGTGCCCGCCGTTGCGCGAAGTCACGGCGATGATCTCATCGCGGATTTCCTGCGCAAGCTGCGGCAGTTGCCCGGCCGGCAGGGCTTTGACGTCGGCCGGGCCGTGGATGGAGTCGAGCAGGCGGGGTGAAGGTGGACGGGAAGCGGAATCGCTCATGAAAAATATGCGGTAAAAACTCAGGAATCAGCTCGTTCGGCTTCAAACTTCGCGAATACCGCGCCGCCGTTCTGTTTTTTGAGCTGTTCGATTTTCATCTCGGCATCCTTGAGGCGCAGCTCGCAAACCTTGAGCAGTTTGCTGCCTTCCTCAAATTGGGCCAGCAGCTCGGCCAACGGTACCTCGCCCGATTCCATCGATTCGACGATGCCTTCGAGTTTGGCCAGCGCGGCCTCGAAACTGAGCTTGGATTCCTTCGGTTCCTTGGTGTTGTCCACCCGGGCACTTTGTGCCGCCAAACGGGCTTTTCAATCAAAAGGTAGGGGGAGGAGTTTGTTAATATTCTTGCAATCAAGGTAGGGCGCGACCGACGAGGCTGCGCACTCGTCGCCGCCGGGCGCGCCGGCTGCACCCGCCATTCTCGTACTCGTACTCTTAATCGTTATCGTTCTCCCAGATGCCTCGGTATTTAAGAGAACGAGTACGAGAATGAGTACGAGTACGATTCGGCTCGCCCGCACATTTCAGTTGGCCCGGGTGCGAAATGCGCTGAACTGCGGGGATGATCGTCATTTTCACTGCTATACTCATCGTCATGCGTCTCACCGCCGAACTCTGGCTCAATGCGCTCAATCGCCGCGAAGTGCTGCGTCATGCGGCCGCCGCGCCGCCGGCCGTGGCCGCCATCATGGACGCGCCGACGTATGAAAAGGCCGTGGCTTACACGCTGGCCAAAAATGGCCTGGCGCGATGGACGCTGGTTTTCGACGCAGGCGTGCTCGCGCTCGCGGTCTTCAGTGGCGTGCTCCCGTGGCTTTTTGTGCGGGTGGATGCGTGGGGGGCGGGTTCGACAGGCTCACCGCAAGCCGGCTTTGAGCCGGCTTGGAGCGGCGCGTTGTTTATTTTGATCGCGGGTGTGCTGCTGGGCCTGCCGGGCTTGCCGTTCGAATGGTGGGAGCAGTTTCGCCTCGAGGAGAAATTTGGTTTCAACAAGAGCACGCTGCGGCTGTGGCTTACGGACAAGTTGAAGGGCCTCGCGTTGGCGGGCGTCATCGGCTTTCCGCTGCTATGGGCGCTGTTTGCGTTGGTGCGCGCGGTGGGCGGCACCTGGTGGCTGTGGGGCTGGGTGCTGATGTTCGCGTTTCAAATGCTGATGCTCGTGCTCTATCCGAAACTCATCCTGCCGCTCTTCAACAAACTCACCCCGCTGCCCGATGACGAACTGCGTGCGCGGCTGCTGGCGCTGGCGGAGCGCACGAAATTTCATGCGCAGACCATCCAGGTCATCGACGGCTCGAAGCGCTCGGGACACTCGAACGCGTTCTTCACGGGCTTCGGGCGCTTCCGGCGCATCGTGCTGTTCGACACGCTCATTGCGCAACTGACGCCCGAGGAGCTCGAGGCCGTGCTCGCGCACGAGATCGGCCACTACCGGCTCGGGCACATCCCGCGCATGCTGGCGGTCTCGGCGGCGCTGCAACTGGGCGGCTTCGCCGCGCTGGCGTGGCTGGCGCACAGCGCGTGGTTCGCCGCGGCGTTCGGATTTCCGCCCGGCGTGCTGGCCCCGGTGTTTTTGCTCTTTGGCCTGCTCGGCGGGCTGGTGATGTTCTGGTTTTCGCCGATCGGAAACCTTTTCTCGCGCCGGCACGAATACCAGGCGGATGCCTTTGCCCGCGATGCGCTGGGCGCGTCCGCGCCGATGGTAGGGGCATTGCGCAAGCTCGCGCAGAAAAACCTGAGCAACCTCACGCCGCATCCGCTGTTCAGCGGGTTTTACTATTCGCATCCGACCCTGGTGGAACGCGAGCAGGCACTGATAAAGGGCTGACGCTTGGCCAATGACGAATTCCGAATGGCGAATGACTAATGCCGGGTAAAACTACCAACTACTAAATGCCAACTACGTCTTCCATGAGGCGCGCTGCCGTCAGTTTTTTTCTCTGCACATGCCTGGCCTCGACCGCTACGCGGGCTGAGACTTTCACCATCGCCACCTACAATATCGAAAATTATACCGTGACCGACCGCATGACGCCCGAGGGTTACCGGCAGGACTACCCAAAACCCGAGTCGGAAAAAACCGCCCTGCGCACAGTCATCCACGCGCTGCAGGCCGACGTGCTCGTGCTGCAGGAAATGGGGCCGCAGCCTTTTCTCGACGAGCTCCAGCGCGACCTGGCCAAACAGGGCGACGATTATCCCCACGCCATCTTGGTCGATGGGCCTGATCCCGAACGGCATGTGGCCGTCCTCTCGAAGCGGGCCTGGAAGTCGGTCACGCCGCATCCGGACCTGGAGTTTACCTACCGCGGCAGCATGGAAAAAGCGAAACGGGGCCTGCTCGAGGTGACCTTCGCGTCGGCTGGCGGCGATTTCACGCTCTGGGCGGTGCACCTGAAAAGCAAGCTGACGGAGGACGACGATGCGAACGATCCGCAGTCGGCCAATTTGCGGGCGGCCGAGGCGATGGCGGTTCGCCGGACGATCCTGGATGAATTTCCCGATCCGGTTTCGGCGCGGTTCGCCATCCTCGGTGATTTCAACGATGGCAAGGGCAGCAAGCCCGTGCAGGATCTCCTCCGGCAGGGCCGGACGAATATCACCTACATGGTGCCCGCCACCGACTCCCACGGCGAGGTTTGGACGGAGTTTTACGCCAAGCAGGAAATTTATTCCGGCTTCGACCACGTCCTCGTGTCGCCTGGCCTGCGCGGCGCGGTGCGAGATAACCGCGCAACTATTTTCGATGCACCCGAGGTTTCGCAGGCGAGCGATCACCGGCCGGTGGTGGTGACGCTGGATTTCAAATAAAATCGTTCTCGTTCTCTTAATCTTACTCGTTCTCGCGAATTCCGCAGATTCGAGAAGGAGAACGATTACGAGAATGAGTAGGAGAACGATATTTTGCGGGGTGAGGGCGCCCCGCCCACAATTGTAGCCGGGGTCGCTGACCCCGGCTTGTCCGCCGTAGCTTTAGCGAAGGCGGATGCCGGCCTCAACCCATTCGACAAGCTCAGGGCCCCGAGCCCGTCGAGGGGCGAGGCCGGCTACATTTTCAAAGTCGGGCGTGAAGCCCGACCTACAGCCATATGTCCCATTTAAAAACAAGAAGGCCCCGGAGTCTTGCGACTCCGGGGCCAAACTTGGGGGTTGGCGTTCGCCACGCGCTCTTTCCCATGCGCACACTGTTGGGCGCCTCGCTTTCGCGGGCCGTGTGCTCCCCGACGCCACTCT
>DATMLS010000010.1:0-27743 GCA_035569995.1 Opitutaceae bacterium
TTTGCCCGACGATCATGGCTGCTTGGCGGCTTCGGCGATGGCGGCGGCGAGCCGGGCTTCGGCCTCGGCCAGCGGGAGCTTTGCGACGTCCTTCTGCGTGCGCCATTTCATTTCGACGATGCCTTCTTTCATTCCTCTGCCTCCCACTGTAACGCGAAGTGGCACGCCAATCAAGTCGGCGTCCTTGAACTTTACGCCGGGCCGCTCGGCCCGGTCGTCCACCAGCACGTCGGCTCCGGCCCGATCCGCGGCCGTGGCGAGCTTTTGGGCCATCGCGGCCGCCTCCGCATCCTGCGGATCGAGCAGGCAGATGAGCACCTGGAACGGCGCGACCGCCCACGGCCAGACAATGCCGTCGGCATCGTGGCTCTGCTCGATAATGGCCTGCAACGTGCGGCCAATGCCGATGCCGTAGCAGCCCATGACCATGAGGTTCGACTGTTTTTGGTCGTCGGTATAAACCGCGCCGAATTTCTCGGAGTATTTTGTGCCGAGCTTGAAAATGTGGCCCACCTCGATGCCGCGGCGCGATTTCAGCGGCTGGCCCGACTTCGGATCGGGTTCGCCGGGGCGCACGCGGCGGAAATCACCGAACTTCGTAATGGCGAGATCGCGCACGACATTGACGTGGCAAAGGTGAAAACCGTCCTTGTTCGCGCCGGTGGTGCCGTTGCCGATGAGGCGGATGGCGTGGTCGGCAAAAATACCCGCGAGCGCGGTTGGATTCTTGATCGTGCCCTTGACCGCGCCCAGGCTGCCGGGCTTCGCGCCCATGACCGGTTCGATTTCCTCGGGCGTAGCGGGTCGGAATAAGGTGAAGCCGAGTGCGCCGAGCTTGGCTTCCTCGAGTTCGTCGCAGCCGCGCAGCACCACGGCGAACGGTTTGCCGTCGCCCATGAAAATCAGCGTCTTGAATTGTTGTTCCGCGGGCACCGAGTAAGGCGCGGCCGCGAGCGCGGCGATGGTCACGACGCCAGGCGTGGCGAATTCTTCGACCGCACCGGTGGGTGCGGCATCGGCCAGGTCTTTCGGCACGAGCGCGCTGGTGGCTTTCTCGCGGTTCGCCGCGTAGCCGCTCTCTTCGTTGTAGATCACGTCGTCGTCACCGATCTCGGCCGGCACCATGAACTCGTGGGAGAAACTGCCGCCCATCACGCCGGTGTCAGCCTCGACCGCGATGGCCTGCGCGCCGATGCGGCGGAAAAAGGCTTCATAGGCCGCCTTCATTGCGTGATAGTTCCTGGTCGCACCGTCGTCGTTCGCATCGAACGAATACGCGTCCATCATCACGAACTCCTTGGCCCGCATCAGGCCGTAGCGCGGGCGGATCTCGTTGCGGAACTTCATGGCGATCTGGAAAAAGTTCTTCGGCAGGTCGCGATAGCTGGTGATCTCGGCCTTGACCAGCGGCGTGATGATTTCCTCGTGGGTCGGGCCCAGCACGAACTCCGGCTCCCGCGGGGCTCGCTTGCCGTCCCCGGCGCTGTCGGCGCGGAACATGATTTCGCGCGCGGCGGTCCAGCGCGGGCCTTGCTGCCAGAATTCGACCGGGTGCACGTGCGGCATCCACAGTTCGATCGCACCCGCGCGTTCCATTTCCTCGCGGCAGATTTGCGTGAGCTTCTGCATCACGCGCAAGCCGAGCGGCAGGTAGGTGTAGAGCCCGCCGCCGAGCTTGCGCACGAGGCCCGAGCGCACGAGCAACTTGTGGGAGGCGATTTCCGCGTCAGCCGGGCTTTCCTTGAGCGTGGGGATAAAATACTGCGACCAAAATTTCATGAAGTTCCGCAACTGAACAGCTCGCCCGTCTGCGCGCAAGTAACAAGTATCAAGTGCCAAGTAACAAGATAGCGTTGACTGAAAAGTCTCTGCTCTGGACTCATAGCTCTCAACGCTCAACTCTCGGCTCTCGACTCACATGCCCGCCCGCCCGCCACAAAAACCCTGGCCGATGAAATGGATCGTCATCGCGATCCTTTTGTTTGTCCCCGCCTACACCTATCTCACCCTACGCTATCGCCGGTCGGGGCCGGTTTACGAACCGTATGCCGAGGCCCGGGACCGCGCCATGGTCGAGCGCCTGCTCGCCGCCGGTTACCACCGCGTGACGATCGCGGCCACGCGGCCGACCGAAACCCTGCGCCTCTCGGCGCGGGCGCCCATTCAGGGTGCGCCCGCCGGCTTGCCCGCGGACCTCGCCACCGCGCTCACCGCCGCTCCGCTGCCGCCCACGCGCGTAACCCATATCATCGCGGCGCGGGAGACCGCTGCCACGCAGCCCTACATCGTCGATTTCACCGCCACGTTGCCGGACGAGAAAGAGGAACTGCTCGATGCGCAGGTTTATGTGCGCGAAAGCGGACTGATACTAGTGCCCAACTTCGAGCGCGTGCCCGGCGGCCTGCTCGTGCGCTCGCCCGAAACGGAGGTGCGCCTCACCGTGCCCGCCGGCGTCCTGCCGCTCGGCCACTACCGCGTGACGCTGGTCGCGACGCGCGAATCGCAATCTTGGATGTTATCCGTGAAGTAGTAGTAGTTTAACCGCAGATGAACGCTGATGAACGCAGATAATTTTTCTTAAAAAACCGAATGGGAAACAAAATACTCCATATCCGCGTGCATCCGTGTTCATCCGCGGTTTAAAAAACGTTCATTTGCGGTTGCAGCGCAATATTGACGCGCCGCGCTGCATCGCTGACAAATACCCCACATCCCATGTCCAACGGCTCCGCCAGTGCCCCCACTCCGCCATCCACCGCGGTCGCAATCATCAAGCCGACCGACCTGCGGGGCATTCTCCAATACGTCCCTCGCTTCAAGGATCAGATTTTTATCATCGCGCTCGATGGCGCCATTGTCGCGGACGAAAATTTCACCAACCTGCTCGTTGACATCGCGGTTCTGCGCTCGCTCGCCATCAAGGTCGTGCTCGTACACGGCATCGGCCAGCAAATCATTGAACTCTCGCAGGCGCGCGGCATTCCCATCTCCAACGCCGACGGCACCGGCGTAACCGACGCCGCCACGCTCGACCTCTCGGTCCGAGCCTCGGCCCGCGTCTCCCACCTTATTCTTGAGGGCCTCACGCAAAACTCGCTCAAGGCCGCCATCACCAACGCCGTGCGCGCGCTGCCCACCGGTATCATTCGCGGCGTCGACCAGCAGTTTACCGCCCGGGTCGAGCGCATCGACAAGGAATTCATCCTCCACCTGCTAAACGCCGGCGTCGTGCCCATTGTGCACCCCGTCGGATTTGGCCCCGACGGCCGTTCGCTGCGCATCAATTCTGATCTGCTCGCCGCGGAAATGGCCGAGTCCCTTCACGCTTCAAAAATCCTTTATCTCACCGCGCTCGCCGGCCTTGAGATCAACGGCGAGGTGCGCCGCGAGATCTCCGCCGATGCGCTGAGCACCCTCCTCAAGGACCATCCCGGTGAAATCGCCGAGGCCTCGCGCAGCAAGGCCACCCACGCCATCAAGGCCATCGAGACCGGCACGGCTCGCGTGCACATCGTCGACGGCCGCATTTTCGACGGCCTGCTCAATGAGATTTTTTCCAATGAGGGAGTGGGCTCGCTCATCTACGGCAACGACTACCAGCAAATCCGCAAAGCCACTCGCCGCGACGTCCGGCTCATCTACAACCTCACCCGCAGCGCCGTCCGCCGCGAGGAACTGCTGCATCGCACGCAGCAGGCCATCGAGAAAAACATCGACCAGTTCTACGTCTTCGAAATCGACGAGAACATCATCGCCTGCGTCACGCTGCTCTTTTATCCCGGCAAGCCGCAGCTCGCCGAGATCGGCTCGCTCTACGTCATGCCGTTTTATCATAACCGCGGGATCGGCAAAAAAATGGTCGAGTACGCCTGCCTGCAGGCCAAGGAACACGGCGCCACCACCATTGTTGCGCTCTCCACGCAAAGCTTCGGATTTTTCACCGGCAACTGCGGTTTCGAGGAAACCACGAAGGAAGCGCTGCCCGAGGCGCGGCTGAAACTCTACGAGGAAAGCGGCCGCAATCCCAAGGTGCTGGTGAAACAACTCGCCTGAAACCGGGTCTGACGGGGTGGCATGAATGCATACCCTGTCCGTCTTGCCGCCGGGCTAACGTTGATTGCCTTGTGCGCCCTGGCTGAAGAATCGCCGAATGCGAAAATGGCGGAGCCGCAGGCAAATCCGGCCATGGCTTGGAATACGCCCCTACCCGCCTACGGGTTAAACAACCAGCCGGTGCAGCTTCCGACGCAATATGTGGATGGATTACGGGATCATATGGATCGAGTGAACCGCGATTTGCACCTGGCCTTCCAACGCCAAGCCACGGTCGTTCCGCATGCGCTTTACCAAAAAGCCCTGTCGAAAAACACGCGGCTGGAAGCATTTTTGCCGCTGGAAGAAGGCAGCAACCGCTCCGTGGCGCTGCCGATTTTGCGTTCGTCCTGGTAGATCGATCTCAAATCTGAGATTTGAAATCTGAAATCAAATGTCCCCCAGCCCGCAGGCTTGGCGGGCGCGCTTGAGCACGCGGTCCGCGACTTCGCGCGCCCGCACGGCGCCGTCGCGCAGCACGCCTTGCACATAGTCAGGATGGGCGGCGAGTTCGGCGCGGCGCGCGCGATAGGGCGCAAAATAATTCCAGGTGTGCTCGAACAGCGCTTTCTTCAGGTCGCCATAGCCGAGCCCGCCGGCGCGGAGGCGTTCTTCGTGGTCGCGCGCAATGTCGGCGGGCGCGACGAGGCGCAGGAGTTGGATGGCGAGGTTTTTGTCCGCATCGGGTTTCGGCTCCTGCGGAGGCCGCGAATCCATGACGATGGACATGATTTTTTTGCGCGCGGCTTTTTCGTCGGCGAAAATCTCGATGGTGTTGCCGTAACTCTTGCTCATCTTCTGGCCATCGAGGCCGGGCACAACCGAGACCTCGTCGCGGATGTCGGGCTCGGGAATGACGAAAGTTTCGCCATAGGTTTGGTTAAATTTGATCGCGATATCGCGCGTCATCTCGAGGTGCTGTTTCTGGTCCTTGCCGACTGGCACGAGGTTGGTGTCGTAGAGCAGGATGTCGGCGGCCATGAGCACGGGATAGGCGAAGAGGCCGAAGTTCGGGGAAATACCCTTGGCGATCTTGTCCTTGTAGCTGTGCGCCCGCTCGAGCAACCCCTGCGGCGTAAGCGAACCGATCAACCAGGTAAGCTCGCAAACCTCGGGCAGGTCGCTCTGGCGCCAGAATACGGCTTTTTTCGGGTCGAGCCCGCAGGCCAGCCAGTCGAGCGCGATCTCGTGCGTGTAACGCCGGCGCCCGGCGGCATCGGTCAGCACCGTCATCGAGTGGTAGTCGGCGATGAAATAAAACGCCTCGCCGCGCGACTGCAGCTCGATCGCCGGCCGCATCGCGCCAAAATAGTTGCCGATGTGCAGCGTGCCCGAGGGGGTGATGCCGGTGAGGATGCGCATTTCGGAATTTAGAAGTACCAAGTGCCAAGTATCAAGTAACAGGTAGGTTCGTGTCGCAGTTTTTTTCACGCGATCTTGTTACCTGGTACTTGCTACTTTTCCGATCTAGTCCCTTCGTGGAATCGTCGTCACGGACTGCCGCACCTTGGCGATGGTTGCCGGCGGCAGCCAGCCGCCAAAGGCCATGGCCGGCATGACGAGGGCGCGCGGGCCGAGGAGCGTGCCGGGCTGGAGCACGGCGTTGCAACCGACCTCGGCGCGGTCGCCGAGGATTGCGCCGAACTTGCGCAGGCCGGTCTCGACCGTGAGGTCAGGCAGGCGCAGTACGATGGGTTGCTGGTCGAGGCGGAAATTCGATAAAATTGCGCCGGCGCCGAGGTGCACGCCATTGCCGAGGATGGAATCGCCGACATAACTGAAGTGCGGCACTTGCACGCCATCCATGAGCAGGCAGTTCTTGAACTCGCAGGAATTGCCGAGCACGCAGTTCTCGCCAACGATGACGTTGCCGCGGATGAATGCGCCGGGGCGGATCTGGGTGTTCGCGCCAATCCACGCCGGGCCGATGATCGTCGCGGTGGGCGGGATCTTAACCGAGGGATGCACGTAAACCCAACCTTCCACCTGCGCGCCGGGTGGCAGAAGCTTGAGTGATGGATCCATGCGCCGCGCCGCCAGCGCCGCGCTGATTTGCTTCAACCATTCCCACGGTGGTGCGTCGGGCTGGAACGCGGCCAGAAAAGGCGCCAGCGATCGCGGCAGGGTGAAGAAATCAGCGGCTTTCATCGTGAAGAGCTAAAACCAAAAATCTGCCGGCGAACAGCGGCATTTTTAGCCGAGTTCATTTTTCGCCGCTTTCAGCAGGCGTTCCAAGCCGTTTCGGGCCGTGGCTTCCTGCGTGTTTTCGACGAGAAACCGCAGCTTCGGTTCCGTGCCCGACCAACGCACCAGCACCCTGCCCTGGCCGCCGAGCTCGGCCTCGAGCGCGGCGATGGCCGCGCCCAGCGCGGGCAGATTTTCCAGCGGACGTTTCTCCGGCACGCGCAAATTTGCCGTGGCCTGCGGAAATTTTTTCAAGACTTTCCGAAGTTCGGACAGCGGCCGGCCGGTGGTCAGCATCACCTCCATGACCTTGAGCGCAGCGACCAGGCCATCACCGGTCGGGACAACTTCCGGACAAAGTATGTGGCCACTCGATTCGCCGCCGAGATTCGCACCGGCGGCGCGCATATATTCGCTCACATAACGGTCACCCACCGGCGTGCGCGCCACGCGTCCGCCGGCAGCCCGCAGCGCCTGATCCACGCCAAGATTGCTCTGCACGGTGACGACAAGGGTTTTTGCACGCAGCAACCCGTGCGCGAGGGCATGGGTGGCGAGGATGGTCAGGATCTCGTCGCCATCCAGCACGACGCCCTTCTCGTCCACCAGCACGCAACGGTCGCCGTCGCCATCGTGGGCCACGCCGAGCTTCGCGCCGGTCGCCCGCACCTGCGCCGCGAGGCTTTCGGGGTGCTCGGTGCCGACGCCGGCGTTGATATTGCGGCCGTCGGGAGAATCGCCGAGTTGCACCAGGGTGGCGCCGAGCGCCCGCAACACGACCGGGCTCGTGGCGCACGTCGCACCGTTCGCCGTGTCGAGCACTATGCGCCAGTCGCGCAGCGCGCCGGGCGGCAGGATCGCCTGCACCATCGCAAGGTAAGGCGTGAGCGTATCCACCACCGATACCGGGGCGGAAGCCGTTGAAGGCACCGACAAGGGCATGAGCCGTTCGATGCGCATTTCTTCCTCGTCGGTAAGTTTCTCGCCGTGCCGGTTAAAAAATTTGATACCGTTGTCTTCGGCGGGGTTGTGCGACGCGGTGATCACCACGCCAAGCGAGGCGTTCAACGCCCGCACGGCCCGCGAAACCGCGGGCGTGGGCAAAATACCGAGTGAAACCGGCGCCGCGCCTTCGTTGCCCAAGCCGGCCGAAATGGCCGCCTCAAGGCTGGGTCCGGAAAACCGCGTGTCGCGGCCGATGACCACCTTGTTGGTTTCCGCGTCGGACTCATCGCGCATCCAGCGGGCAGCCGCCGCGCCCAGCCGGGCGGCAAAGGTCTCGTTGACGATCGGGCCGCCATAAGGGCCGCGCACGCCGTCGGTGCCAAAATATTGTCGATTCATAGTCGATAAAACTCCTTGGTCGCCGCGATTTTCTTTTTCACCGTGCCGCCGAGCAGCAGCTCGCGCATGGGAGCGAGGCCTTCTTTCACGCCCGCCGTGCGGCCGCAAATCCAGAGCCCGACTGCAGCGTTGAGTACAATGGTGTCGGCCAGCCCGGCCGGGCCGCGCCCATCAAGCAAGGCATCGACCAAGGCAAGATTGGCCGCAAGATCGCCGCCCACGAGTTCGGAAAATGGCGCGTGGCGCAGGCCAAAATCCTCCGCTTTCCACCGACCATCGATCCCTGCCAGCCGGCCAAAGCCGCGCACGCGGTTGACCGTCGCGGTGGTGAGTTCGTCGATGCCGCGATCCGCAGCAATGATCCCGTGGGCCACCAGGCCGGCCTGCACCCCGAGCGCGTCCAATGCACCGGCCAGCTTCGGCACCCAGGCCTCGGAAAACACCCCGACCAGCGCATGCGCGGGACGGCCCGGGTTGAGGAGCGGGCCAAGGCTGTTAAAAATCGTGCGGCGACCCTGGGCGGCGAGTTCCTTGCGCACAGGGGCAATGTGCTGAAAGGATGGATGATAATTGGGGGCAAAGAAAAACACATAACCGAGCTCCGACATCGCTTGCCGCAATTTTTCCGGAGACGCGGCGAGATCGACCCCAAACGCCGCGAAGAGGTCGGCGCTGCCGCACTTGGAGGTTATGCCGCGATTGCCGTGCTTCATCACCGGCACGCCAGCGCTGGCCAGCACCAGCACGACCAGGCTCGAAACATTGAAACCGCCCGCGTGATCGCCACCGGTGCCGACAATGTCGATCGCCCTCGGGGCCCACTCGTCCATGCCAGGATCGACCGCGAGCGCGCGAAGGGCCGTGGCGAAAGCCGCCAGTTCAGACGGGGTCTCACCTTTGGCGGCAAGGGCAACGAGAAAGGCGGCTTTTGCCTCATTTTCCACCCCGGCCGAGGCCAGCGCGGTCGCAGCCGCGGTCGCATCTGCAGACGCGAGATCGCGACGGGCGATGAGCTGGGCGGTAAACGCAGCAAGGTCGGTCATGCGAAAGTGATCAAAAGTTATTCAGCGCCAGAACAAAAATCACTGCCGCCGCCCCAACGCAATAATAGCCGAAGTAATGCCAGCGCCCATTCTCAAGCCAGCCCGAAAGCCAGCGGAGAGCGAGGAGTCCCGCCACAAAACTGCCGACCATGCCGATAAGCCCGGGTTGGATAAGATGGCCAAAATGCACCGGCACGTCAGCCGCAGCATTGGACTTCAACAAACGGTGCAGCTCCCATGCAATGATGGCCGGGGTGAGAACCACCGCCAGCGCAAAGCTGAATACTTCAACCCGCCGTCGACCCACGCCGGCGAGCATTCCGGTCGATATGGTGCTGCCTGAACGCGAAAATCCGCGAAATGGCAATGCGAGCCCCTGTACGAGACCGATCCAGATGGCTGACCGAAGCGTGACATCCTGCGTCGCATCGTCCTTGGTTTTGAAGGCTGCCCACAAAATCAGCATTCCGGCCACGAACAGGGCTCCGGCAATAAGTGGCAGGAATTTGAATATCTGTTCGACCTCGGCTTTTTGGCCTCCCAGCACGACTTTTTCGATCAGCAATATCAACGCCCCGGCAACGATCCCGGTGCAAACGGTGGCACCAGCCACTTTTATCAGCGCGTTCGTAAATTGCTCAGCACTGGAAAAAAAGCTCTTCTTCCAGGCCGACCAGAAATAGGCTATCACCGCGAACATGGTGCCGGTGTGCAGCATCACAAGGAGAAACGTCATTTCCGGGCTGGACGGATCCAGCTTCATGAGTTTCTCCGCCACAATGACGTGGGCCGAGCTGGACACAGGTAGCAACTCGGCTGCTCCCTGGATCAGGCCGAGAATGAGGATTTGTAGGATGGTGGGTGACATGGTGTAAAACGCTCCGAGACTTGACCGGCTTTCCCCGTCCAGTCCAGCGCTTGCTGTACAAAGATTTCGCCAAGGTAATTGGCTTGCGGTTATCACGCTTGACGCACCGGAGCGCCACCGTTTACCTGAACCTTTCCAAAAAACCGCGGGTGTTTTGCAAGCAAACGCCCACGCTCAAAAACCCATCCACCATGGCCAATCCGAAACGCAAACAGTCCAAACGCCGCAGCGCCAACCGTCGTGCTGCCAACGCTTTCAAAGCTCCCGAGTTCGCCAAGGATCCGACCGATGGCAGCACCTTCCGGCCGCATCGCGTGAATCCCAAAAACGGCATGTATCGCGGTCGCCAGGTGCTCAACGTCGAAGTCTGAGTACCGCTTCGCTGGCATTTTTTGCTCCATTTCAACACAGTTTGAGTGATGGCCAACTCTTCTGGTGATTCAGGGCGCATCGCAGTCGATGCCATGGGCGGCGACCTCGGTCCAGCCGAGGTGGTCGAGGCCGTACGCTTGGCCTTTCACGAATTTCCCGAGCTCAACCCGGTCGTGCTGGTCGGCGATGAGGCGGTCCTGCGCCCGCTGCTCGTAAAAACGCGGCTCGATCAGGATGCCCGCGTGACGGTCTTTCACGCCTCGGAAGTCGTCACGATGGACGACAAGCCGCTGCAGGCCGTCCGTCGCAAAAAAGATTCATCGATGATGCGCGCCATCGAACTCGTGAAAAACGACGGGGCCGGCATCGTCGTGAGTTGCGGCAACACCGGCAGCCTGGTCACCGGTGCCGCGCTCAAGTTGCGCACCATGGAAGGCGTCGATCGCCCCGCCCTCGCCGCCGTCATCCCCCGTGAAAACGGCCATTTCATTCTCATTGATGCCGGCGCCAACCCGGACGCCAAGCCGGAACATCTCGTGCACAACGCCATTCTCGGCTCGCATTACTGCCGCGTCGTGCTCGGCGTGGCCTCTCCTCGCGTCGGCCTGCTCACCATCGGCACCGAGGAAGGCAAAGGCAACGCCCTCATCACCGAGGCCCACGAACAGCTGAAAAAAATCGGCAGCCTGATCAACTACTCCGGCCCGATCGAAGGCTTCCAGGTTTTTGAGGACCATGTGGACATCGTTGTCTGCGACGGTTTCGTCGGCAATATCTGCCTTAAAAGCTGGGAGTCGCTGGCGGGATTTGTCTCCGCCATCTTGAAAAATGAACTGCGCGCCGGCCCGTTGCGCATGATCGGCGCGGCGTTTTCCCGCGGCGCCTTCCGGGCGCTCAAGAAACGCATCAATCCCGAGCGCTATGGCGGCGCCCCCCTGCTTGGCCTCAAGGGCGACATCCTCAAGGCCCACGGCTCCAGCAACCGCCACGCCATCAAGAGCGCCATCCACGCCGCCAGCGAAATCCTCAAGGCGGACATGAACCACCGCATCGAGACCGATATCGCGCGGGCCAACGAACTCCTCCATCAGACAGTGGCGTGACGCATCGCGTCCGCCCACAATTTTCACGCGTAACTATTCCAATGGCCTCACCCATCACCGCCATTATCGGAACCGGTTCTTACGCTCCCGCCAAAATCCTCACCAACGCCGATCTCACCAAGATTGTCGATACCTCCGAGGAATGGATCATCAACCGCACCGGCATCCGCGAACGCCGGATCGCCGCGGCCGATGAAACTAATTCCGACATGGCCGCGCGCGCCGGGGCCGCCGCGCTCGCCGACGCGGGCCTGCCGCCTGCCGCCATTGACGTCGTCATTGTCGCCACGCTGACCCCCGACATGCCGATGCCGTCCACCGCCTGTTTTGTGCAGGACAAGCTCGGCATTCCCGTCCACGCCTCGTGTTTTGACCTCAACGCCGCCTGCTCCGGATTCCTCTATGCGCTTGAGACCGGCTGCGCCCTGGTCGAATCGGGCCGTTACCGCCACGCCCTCATCATCGGGTCGGAGAAAATGTCCACCGTCATCGACTGGCAGGATCGCACCACTTGCGTGCTTTTCGGCGACGCCGCCGGTGCGGTCGTCATCGGCCGCGCCACCAAACCCGGCTCCGGCTTTCTCGGTTGCAATCTCAACGCCAAGGGCAGTGTAACCGACATCCTTTGCATCCCCGGCGGCGGCAGCAACCTCCCGGCCACACCCGATTCGGTCGCCACCCGCCAGCACTTCATCAAGATGAAGGGCCGTGAAGTCTTCAAAATCGCCGTGCGTTCAATGGAGGACTCGGCCCGGGAAATATTGGAACAACATCACCTGCGGGCGGATCAGATTTCCTGCGTGATCCCACATCAAGCCAACCTGCGCATCATCGAGCTCATCGCTGAAAACCTCCATATTCCAATCGAGCGTTTCTTCATCAACCTCGACCGCTACGGCAACACCTCCGCCGCCTCCATTCCCCTGGCCCTCGATGAGGCGCGCCGCGCCGGCCGCGTGCGGGTGGGCGACACCGTTCTCATGCTCGCCTTTGGGGCGGGCTTGACCTATGGCTCCGCGCTGATTCGACTCTGACCCTCCCATGCCATTCGCTGCGCTACGTCACCTTTGCCTTGCCCTCATTACCATCGCTGCCTCGGTCTTGCTGACCACCCGCGCCCGCGCCGATCTGGTTTGGACACCGGAAGGAGGCTGGCAGCTCGAAGGTGGCGCGCTCTCCGGCCTCGCCGAGACCGAAGGCCGTAATGCCGTCGACCTGATGAACAAGGGCCGGGCGGCCGAGGAAAAAGGCAACTACGGCGCCGCCCTCCGCAATTACGGCAAAGCTGTCAAAAAATATCCCAACTCCATTTGGGCGCCCGAGGCCCTCTACCGTTCCGCCCACCTCCGCCTTCTGCGCAAACAGTATTACAAGGCTTTCGACGACTACCAGGTGATCATCGGCAAATATCCGAGCACGAAGCGCTTTGACGAAATTATCGGCGAGCAATACCATATCGCCACCATCCTGTTAAATGGAGGCCGCAACCACTTCTTCTTCGCCCTCATCCCCGGTTTTACCAACCGTGAACAGGGCGTCCAATATTGCGAGCAGATCGTCCTCAATGCGCCCTACAATACTTACTCGCCCCTGGCCTTGATGGAATCCGCGAGCGGCCAGCGGAGAGCGGGAAACATCGAGGAAGCCATCGACGCGCTCGATCGCTTCATCAATGATTATCCGCAGCACATCATGGCGCCCGATGCCTATCTTCGGCTCGCCCAACTGAACGCCGCCCTGGTTGACGGCCCCTACTACGACCAGGCCTCCACCAAGGAAGCCATCACCTATTATCAGGATTTTATGATCCTGTTCCCGGGCGACCACAATATCGGTGTCGCTGAGCAGGGCCTCGCCGAGATGAAAGAAACCCTCGCCGAGAGCAAAATAAAGATGGCCGACTTCTATTTCTACAAGCGCTCCAATTTCGTGGCCGCGCGTGTTTTCTATAACGAAGCCATCACCTCTTATCCCGATTCCGACGTGGCTACCCTGGCGAAAAAACGCCTCGCCGCGGTCGAGGCTGCCGCCGCAAAAGCCAAAAACTCGCCGGCCTCGAAGAAAAAACTCCTCGGGATTTTCTAGACGAAACACTTCCTGCACGCCCCGGCGGCTCAACGGAGTTTCCACCACCCTGCCAATCCCATGCCGCTCCGCCTGACTTTTGCCGTCTCGTTGGCCCTGCTTCTCGGCGCCTGCGCGCACTACCAGCTCGGAACCGAGGGCAAGCTCGCGTTCACCACGCTTTATATCGAACCGGTCGAAAACAAGGCGCTGCTCCCCCAAGCCTCGGCGCTGGTCAGCACCCAACTGAGGGAATCCCTTTTGCGCGACAGCCGGGTCACGCTGGTCAACGATCCAGCCTCGGCCGACGCCGTCCTGCACGTCACGCTCACCCATTACTCGCGGGCCCAGACCGCCGCGCGTTCCGACGACACCGGCCTCGCCCGCAAATTCCAGCTCACCCTCCTGGCCGTCTGCACGCTGCGCGACACCCACACTGGCAAAGTTTTATTTGAAAATCGCCCCGTTAACGCGGTAAAGGAAGCCTATACGGACAGCGGGCAACTCCAGTCCGAATACAACACGCTTCCACTCCTCGCCGCATCGCTGGCCGATTCCATCGCGCACGCCGTGCTCGATGTGTGGTAACCTCTTTCCCATGCACGAACCTATTCTCGCCCCATCACTCCTGGCCGGAGATCACGCCAACCTCGCTGCCAGCGCCCGGATCGGTGCCGACCACGGCCTTCCCTGGCTGCACATCGATATCATGGACGGCCATTTCGTGCCGAACCTTACGTTTGGGCCGGAAACGGTCGCCGCCCTGCGCCGCGCCGGCCTGAAAACCTTTTTCGACGTGCATCTCATGCTCGACGAACCCCAGGACTATATCGAGCCATTTGCCAAGGCCGGGGCCAACCTCATCAGCGTCCACATCGAGCCGACTTACGACCACGTTGCCACGCTCGCACGCATTCGCGCCCTCGGCTGCCAGTGCGGCATCGTGCTCAATCCGGGCACACCGGCCAGCGCGATCGAGCCGCTGCTCGACAAGGTCGACCTCGTGCTCGTCATGACCGTGCAACCCGGCTTCGGCGGCCAGCCGTTCCGCCGCGACATCCTGCCCAAGCTGGGCGAACTCGCCGCCCTGCGCCGCGCCCGCGGCCATACCTGGCGGCTCGAGGTTGACGGCGGTGTCGACCTCGCCACCGCGCTCGAGTGCCGCATTGCTGGCGCCGACGTATTCGTCATCGGCACTCACTTCTACAAGGCGACCAATCGCGACATATTCGTCGCCAATTTTTCGCGCCTGCCCTGACCGCCGGTAAATGCCCCACGAACTGCAGCACAACGGTTACCTCGTATCCGACGATCCGACGCGGCTCGATGTGACCGCTATTCATGCTTTTCTTGTTTCCAGCTACTGGGCCCAAGGTATCCCGCTTGAGACGGTCGAGCGCTCACTGAAAAACTCGCTTTGCTTCGGCGCCTACACGGAAGCGTGCGAACAAGTCGGCCTGGCCCGCGTCATCTCCGATTTTGCCACCTTTGCCTGGCTGGCCGACGTCTATGTGCTCGATGCCCATCGCGGGCACGGCCTCTCCAAGGCACTCATGCGCGCCGTCGTCTCACACCCGCGCTTGCAAGGTTTGCGCCGCTTCCAGCTCGTCACGCGCGACGCGCACAACCTCTACGCCCAGTTCGGCTTCACCCCGCTCGCTCATCCCGCGAGACAGATGGAGAAGAGCGTTGCATCGCCCTATCTAAACACCCAGGCGCAGGCCTAGGGCGGGCGTCACTTGCCGATGCCGTGGGTGCGGAACCCAATCGCGCGCAGCTGTTCCAGGTCGAGGATGTTGCGCCCGTCGAAGATCAAGGCCGGCTTGGCCATCGCCTTGAAGATTTTTGCGTAGTCGAGTTTCTTGAACTCGTCCCACTCGGTCACGATCGCAATCGCATTGGCGCCGGCCACGGCCTCGTCCACGCTCTGGGCCACGCTCAGCCGCGCATCCACCTTGTCGCCCAGCACATCGCGCCGGATGTTTTCCGCCGAAACCATCGGGTCGTAAACCACGACCCGGGCGTGTTCCGCCAGCAAATCGCGGCAGATGGCAATGGCAGCCGATTCGCGCGTATCGTTCGTGTCCTTTTTGAACGCGAAACCGAGCACGGCGATTTTTTTGTCCGCCCCGGTGTTGAACAGCGCGCTCACGATGCGCGCCGCAAAACGCCGCTTTTGCCAGTCGTTCATCTTGACGACCCCTTCCCAATAGGCCGCCACTTCCGGCAGGCCAAAATGTTCACAGAGGTAAACGAGGTTCAAGATGTCCTTCTGGAAGCATGAACCGCCAAAACCCACGCTGGCCTTGAGAAACTTCGGCCCGATGCGCGAGTCGCGCCCGATGGCATGCGCCACCTCGTCCACGTCCGCGCCCGTCGCCTCGCACAACGCCGAGATGGAGTTGATCGACGAAATGCGCTGGGCGAGAAACGCGTTGGCCACCAGCTTCGAAAGTTCCGATGACCAGAGATTCGTCAGGATAATGCGATCCCGCGGCACCCACCGGGCATAAACATCGGCCAGGGCATGCAGCGCCACTTGGCCTTCCGGCGTCCGCTCGCCACCGATAAGCACGCGATCCGGCAACTCGAGGTCGGCCATGGCCGTTCCCTCGGCCAGGAACTCGGGGTTGGACAACACCTGGAACTTCACCCCGTTTCCGTTGGCCGAGAGGATTTCCTTGATCGTCTCGGCCGTCTTCACCGGGATCGTCGATTTCTCAATGATGATCTTTGGCGTCGTCGCTGTCGCCGCAATGGTTCGCGCAACCGATTCGATGAAACTCAGGTCGGCCGCCCGCCCGGCGCCCACGCCGTAGGTCTTGGTCGGCGTGTTGACCGCCACAAAAATCATGTCCGCCGCGCGAATCGCACCTTCGACATCGGTGGAGAAAAACAGGTTCTTTCCACGCGACCGGCGCACAATTTCATCGAGGCCGGGCTCGTAAACCGGCAGCTGGTCCGAGTTCCACGCCGCAATACGGGCGGCGTTCATGTCCACCACCGTCACCTGGATGTCCGGCGCCTTGGCGGCGATCATGGCCATGGTCGGCCCGCCCACGTAACCGGCACCAATGCAGCAAATTTTCATAAAGAGTAAGTTTTTGGCGGTTCGCCGGGTCGAATCCAAGGCATATCTTTCAGGACGTGGATCTAATGCGTTCGCTTGGACTTCGTCTCAGGCAAAATGTTTCGCAACCGATGCAAACCGCCGGCCCGCCTCTTGCAATCCGGCCTCGCCCAGCACGCCAAAGCTCAGCCGCACAAAGTTTTTCGGCACGTCGTCGCCAAAACATAATGCGCCCGGCACATAAAGCACCCCGGCCTCGATGCAGGCGCGGCAAAAAGGGGATTCCAATCCCGTGTCCAGGCCGCGCGGGGCTTCCAGCCACAGGTAGATTCCACCTCCAGGAACGGCCCAGCGCCAGCCGCTGGCGCCCAGCCCGGCGCTGACCAAGGCCCCATGCAAGGCGCGCATCTTGGATGCATAGGCCGGTCGGATTTTCTTGAGATGCAGGTCGAAGACGCCGCCCGCCAAAATGTGTTCGCAAATGGCCTGGTTAAAATTCGCCGTGCCGAAGTCGTGGTGCCCTTTGGCATTGACCATCGCCGCCAGCCACGCGTCGTCCGTGCAAACGCCCCAGCCCACTTTCAATCCCGACGCGAAGGGCTTCGTAAACGTCGAGAGGTAAAGCTTGGGAAACTCCCGCCACGCCGCCAATTCCAGCACGCTCCGCGCGGCATGCGGCTGTTCGAAATAAAGTTCGCGGTAGGCCGCGTCCTCGATCACCGGCACAACCAGCCCGTGTCGCGACAGGACCTCCGCCACGGCGGACTTTTCCACTTCCGCCATGCTGCGGCCAGATGGATTCGAAAAATAACTGACGAAATACACCGCCTTCACGCGCCCGGACTGGCCCGACCGCTCCAGCTCCGACAGCCGTGCATCGAGCGCCACCGCGTCAATTAGGCCGTGGTGATCGACCGGCAGCGAGACCGCGCGCACGCCCAGGCCGGTGAGCAATTCCAAGAACACAAAATAGCTGGGACGGTCCACGAGCACGATATCGCCCGGATCGCACAGCGTCTGTATCGCGAGGTAGAGCGCCTGCTGCGAGCCGTTGGTCACAAACAAGTGCCGCTCCAGCTGGCCGGCATCGAGCGACGGTTCCATCGCGGCCAGACGTGCCGCCAGCAGCCGGCGCAACTGCGGCCGGCCCTGGTTAAGGCCATACTGGAGAAATTCCGGTTCGCCCGGCCGGGCCGCCAGGGCCTCGACTGCCGCCTGCACCGCGGCCACCGGCAGCGTGTTATTGTCGGTGAATCCGGCGGCGAGCGAAAGCAGGCCCGGCTGTTCGATGGCCATGGTCATCAACCGCGCAATGTCCGGTGGCGCGGTGCGGCGGCCCAAAAGCGAAAACAAAATGGCGGGGGAAATCGATTTGTTAATCATTTTTTCTAGCTCCGAGCCGCAGTAACATCGCAATGGCTGCCGTATTCTTACGGCCGGCATAAGTTGGATGTGACTCCAATAGCGAAAGCCACATCGTCAGAAATTCGGTATCTTGCTTCAACTCCTTCTTATTCTCCATCCATCGTGATTTGCATCCGGCAATTCCATTCTCGATTTGCTTGCGCTCATTCCAGCAGGATGAGCAAAGAATTCGGCGCTGCCATATGGATGCCTTTCGAACTTCAATGGCTTTTTTTTGATCTGCAGCTGAAAATATTGAGGACTTCCTGCAACGCCAACAGGTGTACGTGATATCCTCGTAAACGGATGGATGCGCGAGGTGGGCATGCGATCTTTTGTTCGCTGCTGACCACAAACTCATATCGACAGGAACAGACTCTGGCTTCGAGTTACTAGGCATGGGATGAGTCAGGCCGTAGGCCTATTCGAAAACTTCGTTTGTCAGTGCTAACAGCGTAAGTCCTAACACATTGCTTTGTCAGAAAACATAAAAAAGGCGCGGGGGCAACGGCCGCTGCGCCTGAAAGAACCGTCTTTTAGAAACGGTTAAAATTGATATGGAGCGGGTGGTACGACGCAGTCGCAGCGAATTTGAGATCTGAGATCTCAGATTTGAGATGGCGCAAGCGCTCAGGCGGGCGCCGGAGCGTGGTTGCCGGGCGAAAGCGGCTCGGCGGCGGACTTCTCGGCCGATTTCTTGGCGGCGGGCTTGTCTTCGAGCTTCGGCGGCGCGCTCGGCAAAACGGGCGAACGGATTTCACCGAACTGCAGAATTTCCAGCACGTGCCGGCCCTCGATCGTCTCGTATTCGATCAGTGACGCGGCGATCTTGTCGAGCGCCTCGCGGCGCTCGGTGATGATCTGTTTCGCCCGCGTGTATTGCTCGTCGATGATGCGGTGGACCTCGGCGTCGATTTTCCGCGCCGACTCCTCGGAGTAATTCTGCGAACGGGTGATTTCCCGCCCGAGAAAAACCGTGTCCTGGTTTTCACCGTAGGCCACCGGGCCAAGCTGGCTCATGCCCCAGTCGCACACCATGTGGCGTGCGATCGCGGTCATCTGCTTGATATCCATGGCCGCACCGTTGGAAATGTCATTCATCACCAATTCCTCGGCAATGCGCCCGCCGGAACCGGTCGCAAGTCGCACCTCCAGTTTTTTCTTTTCCTGGGTGAGGATGTCCTTCTTCGGGATGTACATCGTGCTGCCGAGGCTGCGGCCGCGCGGGATGATAGTGACTTTGTAAACCGGGAAGGTGCCGTCATCGAGCACAGCCTGCACGAGCGCGTGGCCGGCCTCGTGATAAGCCGTCAGCTTTTTCTCATTGTCATCCATCAGGCGGCGGCGTTCGCGGCCAAATTGGACTTTCTCTCGCGCATCCTCGATGTCGATCATGTCGACCTTCTTCTTGTTGCGGCGGGCGGCCAGGAGCGCGGCCTCGTTCAACAGGTTGGCCAGGTCGGCACCGGACAGGCCGGGCGTGCTGCGGGCGATGATCTGCAGATCGACGTTTTCCGAAAGCGTCAGGCGGCGCGCATGCACCCGCAGGATCTGCTCGCGGCCGATGAGGTCGGGCAGGTCGACATAAATCTGCCGGTCGAAGCGGCCCGGCCGCAGCAGCGCGCTGTCCAGCACGTCGGGACGGTTGGTCGCGGCAATGATGATGACGCCTTCGGTCGTGTCGAAGCCGTCCATCTCGACCAGCAATGAGTTGAGCGTCTGTTCGCGCTCGTCATTGCCGCCGCCCAGGCCGGCGCCGCGTTGGCGACCGACCGCGTCGATTTCGTCGATAAAGATGATGCAAGGTGCATTCTTGCGGCCCTGCTCGAACATGTCGCGCACGCGGCTGGCGCCGACGCCGACAAACATTTCAACGAAGTCGGAACCGCTGATGCTGAAAAACGGCACGTCGGCCTCGCCGGCAACGGCTTTCGCCAGCAGGGTTTTGCCGGTGCCCGGCAGCCCGACCATGAGGATGCCCTTCGGGATGCGGCCGCCCATTTTGGTGAACTTTTTGGGATCCTTCAGGAATTCGACGACTTCGCTGACTTCCTCCTTGGCTTCATCGCAGCCGGCCACATCGGCAAAGGTCACCTTGTCGCGGTCACGGGTGAGCAGCTTGGCGCGGCTCTTGCCAAAGCTGAGCGCGCCGCGGCCGGCCTGCCGAAGCTGCCGCACGAAAAGAAAATACAACAGGCCGATGACAATGAGAAACGGCAGCACCGAGCCGATGATCTGTGTCATCAGTGTCTGGGCCGGTGGCTCATCGAACTTTTCCGATTCTTGCAGGGCCGCGAGGCTCTTGTCGGTCAACCGCCCCATCGCACTAAAGTGGGTTGTTTTTACGCCATCGGCTTCGATCGGCTCGGTTGTCTCGCCTGAAATCACCGCCAGGCCGGAACCCTCGTCACGGATGACACCTTTGCTGATCTTATGCTGGGTCGTGAGATCGACGACCTGCTGAATTTTCAGGTCGGCCACCATCGTCATGCGATTCTGGCCAAAATAATAATAGACCGCAAATACCGCCGCGAGGATGGTGAGCCAGATGAACGTCATCTTCGGCTGAAACCGATCGGGAGGAAGGTTTTTGAGGGGACGGCGCTTTTTTTGATTAGTGGGTTCCACGGAGATAGTATGACTAGAGGTTAAAGCTGTATGTTCCACTCATGGAAGTCAATTAAACCGCCGTGGTTTTTTATCGAGTGATTTGCATTTTTCATAAACCAACCGTCCCCGGCGGATGACTGCGAAGCCCTGCACACCAAGGCTATGCCGTACCGGCCGGCCGCGCTGCACTGCGGCCAGCAAGGCCTCAAACCCCTGCCGCGAAAGCTCCCCTGCTCCTGGCTGCGCACTCATCCAGCGATGCAATGCCCGGCGCACCAGCGCGCGGGGTTTGCCCGCCAGCCGGCTCACATCGAGCGCGCCCTCGGTGGCGAAGGGCTGCACCTCGTCGAGCCACGCCTCCAATGCCACATCGTCCTCCGCCAGCAACTCCCGCGTGAGCGCCGCCCCCGCCAGCGCGTCGCGCCCGGGAGACGCCGCGCGCCACGCCGGCAACACATCGCGGCGGATGCGGTTGCGAAAAAAGTCCCCCGTCGCGTTGCTCGCGTCTTCGCGCCAGGCCGCGCCTGCGGCGTGCAAGGCATCGGCCCATCCGGCTTTTTGCATCGCGAGCAATGGCCGCAAGTGCACGCGCCCGCCCGGCAGCAACTGCACCGGCCGCGGCGCGCTCAGGCCGCCGGCCCCGCTGCCCCGGGCCAGGCGCATGAGCAGGGTCTCGGCGATATCGTCCATCTGGTGCCCGAACCAGAGCGCGCGGCACCGTGCGGCGCGCAGTGCCTTTTCAAAAAAATCCATCCGCGCCGTCCGCGCCTCCGCTTCGCTCGCGCCGCGTTTGGCCCGCCGCCATGCACCGACCCGTAATTTTAGCCCGAGCGCCGCGCAGACCTCCCGGCAAAATTTCTCATCTGCGTCGGCTGCCCGGCCGCGCAGCTTGTGATTGAAATGCAGCACCCGCAGCCGGCTACGCCGTTCCGGCCAGTGCGCCCACAACAAGAGCAAAAGTGCCAGCGAGTCGGCGCCGCCGGAAAATGCCACGGCCCATGCTTCGCGCCGGGGCCGCGCGTCCACCCAGGCCAGCACCGCCGGGTGCAGGCGGTTGCGCGCAAAGGCCGCGGCGAGTTTGGCCGCGCAAGCGGGCCAGTCTGCTGTTTTCTTCATCGGTCCTATTCGACCTGTTGGACCTATACTTTCCTAATTGAAACTCAAAAATTCTTTGCCGAAAAATGGCACCAGCACGGCGGGGATTTTCACGCGGCCGTCGGCCTGCAGGTTGTTTTCGAGCAGCGCGGCCAGCACGCGCGGCACGGCCAGGCCTGAACCGTTGAGCGTGTGCACGAGCTCGGGCTTGCTGCCGTCCTTTGCGCGATAGCGGATCTGCGCCCGCCGCGCCTGGAACGACTCGAAGTTCGAGCAGCTTGAGACCTCGAGCCAGCGCTGCTGGCCGGCCGACCAGACTTCGAGGTCGTATTTTTTTGACTGAGAAAAACCGAGGTCGCCGCCGCACATGAGCAGCACGCGATACGGCAGCCCGAGCTTTTGCAGCAGCCGCTCGGCGTCGCCGCGGAGTTTTTCCAGTTCGTCGTAGCTCGTCGCCGGGTGGACCCACTTGAGCAGCTCGACTTTGTCGAACTGGTGCAGGCGGTTCAGGCCGCGCACGTCCTTGCCGTAACTGCCGGCCTCGCGGCGGAAGCACGGGGTGTAGGCGCAGCGGCAGACCGGCAGCATTTCCTCCGGCAGGATTTCGTCGCGGAAAAAATTCGTCAGCGGCACTTCCGCCGTGGGCACCGCATAAAAACCGTCGAGCGGCGATTCATACATCTGCCCTTCCTTGTCGGGCAGCTGGCCGGTGGCCGTGGCGCTGGCGGCGTTGACGAAGATGGGCGGATTGACCTCCACATAGCCCGCCTTGGCGTCTTCATCCAAAAAGAAATGCACCAGCGCGCGCACCAGCCGGGCGGCGTCGCCGATATAGAAGGGGAAACCCGCGCCCGTGACCTTCGCGCCGCGCGCGAAATCGAAGAGCTTGTCGAAGCCGGGGATTTCCCAATGCGCCTTGGCGTGAGGCGAAACCGCCTTCACGTCGCCGTGCGTGGCGTGGACGACATTGTCGGCCGGCCCGGCACCCTCGGGCACGCTGGCGTGCGGGAGGTTCGGCAGCGTGAGGAGCGCAGCGCGGTGCTTTTCCTCGAGCTCGCGGAGCTGCACCTCGCGCTCTTTCACCTGGGCGGAGACGGCTTTCATCTCCGCGACCTTGGCCGAGAACTCCGGCGAGCCCTTGGGCAACGCGGCCATCTCCGCATTGGCGGATTTTTGCTTTGTGCGGAGCGCCTCGACCTCGGAGATTTGCGCGCGCCACTTCGCATCGAGCGCCAGCACCGCGTCGAGATCGGCGTCGAGATGTTTCTTTTTGAGCGCCGCGCGCACGAGGTCGGGCGATTCACGGATGAGTTTCGGGTCGAGCATGGGAAAAGTTATGGATTAACGGGGCGGCAGGCCGCGCACAACCTTTGGCCGCGGGGTGTCGATCCGTTGAAAACGTGCAAAAACCTCCTTGGCGGCAAGCAGCTTCAGGTCACCGACCGGCGCCTGGATGACGTGGTTGGTTGGCGCGGTCAGCGGATACGGGCCGAAGCGCCGCGGATCGGTCGGTCCAAAAATACCGAGCGTGCGCACGCCGAGCGCGGCGGCCAGGTGCATCGGGCCGCTGTCGTTGGAAATGACCCAATCCGCCCGCTGGGTGAGCGCCGGCAGCGAGACGAGGCTGGTATTGCCGGTCAGATTAAGAAACTGTGCGGGTGGAAAGGCGTCCTTGTCGGGAAAATAGTTGTTGCCGGCCCAGACGATCTTGCGGCCGGTGCCGTCGCGGATGAGCATTTCCGTCAGTTCTTTAAAACCACCCCAACGCTTTTCCGGCCGGCGGCTGTCGGGAAACATCACCAGCGGCTTCGAGCCGCCGCGGCCGTCCACAAACCCCAGGTTTAAATTTTCCGCCGCGCGGAAACGCAGCTTCCCGCGCAGTTCCGGCTGAGTGTCGACCATGGGACAAAATTGCAGCAGGATTTCCAGCGCATGCGCATGCCGGCCGCCGGGCGGCAGGGGCGCCAGTTGCTTGTAGAAGATCCCCGCTCCTTCCCGCGCATCGCTGCGCCCGACTTTATGTTTCGCCCGCGTGCGCAACATCATCAACCCCGTGCGCAGCAAACCCTGGAAATCGAACGCATAGTCAAATTTCGTCTGCCGAATATCGCGCATTAACTCAATAAATCCCTTGGCACCCGCATCCCGCCTGAAAACATAGGTGTGATCCACCGCTTCGCACGCCAGCACCAACGGCGCAAAAATGTCCCTCACCACCCACGAAATTTCCAGGTCCGGCCGCTGCGCCTTGATCGAGGACGCCACCTGCAGGGCTTGGACGATGTCGCCAAGCGACGAGGGTTTGATGATGAGCAATTGGGGCATGTGGACGCGCGCGGCCGCAGAATGTGCTTTCCGCCGCCAAGCCTCATCGTTTGATGAAGTTTCCGCGGCAAATGCAAGAAGCTATCTAGTCCCACGTGCTTAAAATTTTCCTAAAAATACTCGGTTGGGTGCTGGCGCATACGCCCGAGCCGCTGCTCCGCGTGCTCGCGGCCGGGCTGGGCGAGGCGATTTTCCTCGGTTTACCCCGCCGCCGGCGCATCCTGTTGTCCAACCTCGACCACGCTTTCCCCGACCGCGGCACGGCCTGGGCAAGGCGCATCGGACGCGAAAGCTGCCGACGGATGGTCGAAACCGCCCTGCTTTCCTTCGCTTCGCCATTTTTGAGCGAGCGGCGCTTGAAACAAATCGCCCGCGTCTCACCCAGCGGTGAAGCCTGGCTGCGCGACTACACCGTCAATCCGCGGCCCACGGTCTTTGGCACCGTCCATTGCGCGCATTGGGAGACGCAGGCGTGGTTCGGCCTGCTTTGCGCGCCCACCCCGCTACCGGAATTTGGCATCATCTTCCGCCCGCTCGACAACGCCACGGCTGATGCCTTTATCAAATCCACGCGAGAACGCCACGGCATGAAGTTGCTCTCGCGGCGGGATGGCTTTGCCGAGGCGCTGAAAATCCTGCGGCGCCGCGGCTGCATCGGCCTGCTCTTCGACCAGAACGCCGGCTTGCAAGGCGCGCTCACGACGTTCTTCGGCCGCGTCTGCTCGACCACCGAACTGCCCGGCCTGCTCGCGGAAAAATTCTCGGCCGATGTGCGCACCTTTTATCCGCGTCGCACCGGGTTCTGGCGCGTGGAAATCACCAGCGACGCCATTGCCCACGACGGCACCACCGTGGGCGTGACCGTCGCGCTCAACCGCTGGCTCGAGCAGGAGCTTACCACCGACGACAATCTCTGCGCTTCGTGGCTCTGGGCCCACGACCGCTGGCGGCACCAGGACATGCCGGGAAAACGCCTGCGCCTGGAATCCAAGCGCAACCTCCTCGCCGCCGACAGCGCGGCGCGCGGACTGGCCGCCCTTCCCCGGCGCACCCGAATTTGGATACGCCTGCCCAACTGGCTCGGCGACGTCGTGGTGGCGCTACCGCTGCTGCGCGCAATCCGGATCGCACGGCCCGACGCGGAACTGACCCTCATCGGCCGGCCGGCGTTTGCACCCCTCGTGGAAAAATTCGGCGTGGCCGACCGCTACGAGCCCCTGCCGCCGCGCGGCCCGGGCTACTTTCTTCACTTCTGGCGGCTGCGACGGCGCTACCCGGACGCATTTTTTCTGTTTACCAACTCGCTACGCGGCAACCTCGAGGCCTGGCTCACCCGCTGCCCACAACGCTTCGGCATCGTGCGGCCACGCAAGTCGCGCCCACTTCTCACCCACAGCTGGCGCGTACCACCGGACTTCGATGAGAAACAAAATCACCAGCTCTCGCTCTGGGAAAACTATCTGCACGCCTTCGGACTTAATCAACCACCAGATCGCGCACCAATACTCTCGACTCTTGGCTCTCGACTCTCGACTCGACTCATCGGCCTGATTGTTGGTTCGGAAAACTCCCCCGAAAAACGCTGGCCGGTGGAACACTGGCGCGCGCTCATCGCCGCACTGCCCGACCAGCGTTTCGTGATTTTCGGCACCACTGGCGATGGGCCCATCGCCACCGCGGTGGCCGACGGCTTCGGCCCACGCGTTGAAAATCAGGCCGGCCGCACCGACCTGACCGCTTTCGCTGAAAAACTCGCCGCCTGCGACCTGCTTATAACCAACGACACCGGCGGCATGCACCTCGCCAACGCGCTCGGCGTGCCGCTCATCGCGCTCTTCGGGCCCACCAATCCCGTGCGCACCGGCCCGGTGTTTGCCGCGCCCTTTCAAATTTTGCAGCCAGCCGGCTGCCCGCCGACCGGCGGCGCAGCGCTGGCCGGGCTCACCCCCGAATCGGTCATCGCCGTGGTGCGCGAACAAATTGACCACAGATTACACGGATGGACACGGATGAGCATACAATGATTTTCTCGTTCTCTTATCCGTGCTTATCCGTGAAATCCGTGGTGGATTGATTGCTTTTCATCCATATGCCTTTGTTGAACGTCACTGACCTCCGCACGTTTTTCCACACGCGCAATGGCGTCTATCGCGCGGTCGATGGTGTAAGCTTCAGCGTCGAGCGCGGCGAAACCCTCGGTATCGTCGGCGAATCCGGCTCGGGGAAATCCGTCACCTGCTATTCGCTCATGGGGCTGGTCCCGCAACCGCCCGGCCGCATCGAAAGCGGGACTGCGATCTTCGACGGCGTCGACCTGCTGCACTGCACGCCGGCGCAGGCCCGCTCCATCCGCGGCAAGCGCATTGCGATGATCTTCCAGGATCCGATGACGTCGCTCAATCCCTACCTGCGCATCTCGGAGCAACTCATCGAGCCACTGCTCATCCACGAGAAAATTTCCAAGAAAGACGCCCTTAAACGCGCTCTGGCCATGCTCGAGGCCGTTGGCCTCAACGACGCCACGAGCCGCATCCACCGCTACCCGCACGAGTTTTCCGGCGGCATGCGCCAGCGCGTGATGATCGCCATGGCCCTCATCACCCGACCGGAACTGCTCATCGCCGACGAGCCCACCACCGCGCTCGACGTCACCGTGGAGGCGCAAATCATCGAGCTGATCAAAAAATTCCAGCGCGAGTTCGGCATGGCCGTGATCTTCATCTCGCACAACCTCAGCGTCGTCTCCGGCCTGTGCGACCGCGTGCAGGTCATGTATGCCGGCCGTATCGTCGAGACGACCGACGTGCGCACGATGTTTTACCAGCCGAAGCACCCCTACACGCGCGCCCTGCAACGCTCCATCCCCGCCCTGCAGAAAAAAGGTGCCGGGCTCTACACCATCCCCGGCCTGCCACCCGATCTCTCGAAGCCAATCACGGGCTGCGCCTTCGCGCCCCGCTGCGAATTCGCGGTGCCGCGGTGCCACACCGACGAACCCGGCCTAATCGAGCTCAAACCCGGCCACGCCCAGGCCTGCCTGCGCGTGCAAGCGGGGGAAATTTGATGCTATAATTAATCGACCACAGATTACACGGATGAACACGGATAAGATTTTATACCCGGACTTGACCGAAACCATCATTGGATCGGCAATGAAAGTGTTGAATACATTGAAGCCCGGGTTGAACGAAAAAGCGTACGAAAATGGCCTGGTAATTGAGCTTCAGAAGCACAATCGTTGCATCGAGCAACAAAAGAGACACGACGTTCTATATGAGGGGCAGACCGTCGATACATTGGTGCCTGATTTGATCGTAGATGAGCTTGTTATTGTTGATCCGAAGGTCGTTGAGGAATTTACGTCCACGCACATCGCCCAGATGATCGGCTACCTCTCCATTACAAAACTGCGTTTGGCCCTATTATTAAATTTTAAGTACGCGGATCTGCGCTGGAAGCGCGTCATACGATAGCACGATCCGTGGAAATCTGTGTAATCCGTGGTCGATTCCTCTATGCCCAATTCCATCCTCGAACTTCGCGACGTCAAAACCCATTTCCCGGTTTATCGCGGCTTCGTGTTCAAACACTCCGCCGGCGCGGTCAGGGCCGTGGACGGCGTCACGCTCAACCTCGGGCGCGGCGAAGTGCTTGGGCTCGTCGGCGAGTCCGGCTGCGGCAAATCCACCCTTGCCCGCACGATTTTGCAGCTCGTGCCCACGACCGGCGGCACCGTTGTCCTCAGCGGAAAAAATCTCACCACCGCCACTGCCGGAGAAATCAAGACGGCGCGCCGTGACCTGCAGATGGTATTCCAGGATCCCTACGCCTCGCTCAACCCGCGCATGAATGTTTTTGCCGCGCTGGCCGAACCGCTCCTCGTGCACCGCGTGTGCCCGCGGAAGGAAGTGCCCGCGCGCGTCGCCGAGCTCATGAAGCAGGTTGGACTCGACCCGCGTTTCATGCAAAAATATCCGCATGAGTTCAGCGGCGGCCAGCGCCAGCGCATCGCCATCGCCCGTGCGCTCGCGCTCCAGCCCAAGGTCATCATCGCCGACGAACCCGTGTCCGCGCTCGATGTGTCCATCCAGGCGCAGATCCTGAACCTCCTCGCGCAGCTCGTGCGCGACATGAACCTCTCGTTGATTTTCATCGCCCACGATCTCTCG
>DATMLS010000011.1:0-36816 GCA_035569995.1 Opitutaceae bacterium
CGGCAGCCGGAAGTTGGAGACCCCGACCTGCTGGATCGGCACATGCGCGCCATGGATCGTGGCATACGCGGCATCCATGATGTCGGGCAACGCCGCGCGATAGGCGGGCGTGACCTTGAACTTGGCATCGTACCCGCGCGCAAGGCGCGGCCCGTTTCCACCGCTGGTGCGGTGGAGATACATTTTTGTTTTTGTTTTCATTCGTTTTTCGTGGGCTGCGGCCGGACACGGGTGACGATAACCGTTTAACCGGCCTGTGGACCAAAATACTCGGCGAAATTGCGCTCCGTTTCGTAGAGCCGCACACAATGCAGGTGGCCGGACTTGACCAACGGCTCGATCTCGCGCCAGAAGGCGATGACGAGGTTTTCCGTCGTGGGCAGGATGCCGTGGAGAAAATCGACCTCTTCGTTGAGGTTGCGGTGATCGCACTTGTCCGCCACGGCCTCGTGCAGGATGCGCTTCAGGTCGACGAGGTTGATGACAAAGCCGGTGTCGGGATCCGGTTCGCCACTCACGGTGACTTCGAGGACATAATTGTGCCCGTGCCAGTGCGGGTTGGCGCAGAGGCCGAATCTTTTTTCATTCCAGGCCGGCGAAAAGGCCGGATTGTACAACTGGTGCGCGGCGTTAAAGTGCACGCGGCGCGTCACCATGACGGTGCCAGTCAGCGAGCGCATAGTTGGACGCGCGGTAGATTTGCGGCGGGTGGGTTTCTTCGGCACAGCCGGTCAAACAAGACCACAAACCCGGCGCGGTCAACCCGCGGTTGGCGGGGCTACTGTTGAAGGACCAAGGTTGGCTCCGGCAGCAGCTCGGAGCCGAGCAATAAAAAAGCGCCGGCGCCATAGGGCGCGATGTCCGTGGGTTTCGTTGCCGCCGGACGATCGCCTTTCGGCTGCACACGGCCGAGATTGCCATCGGGAAGCTGCGCGCGCTCGAGCGCGGCCCACGCCTTCAGCACAGCCGGCGCATAGTCGGCCCGCGACAGCAGCCCTTGGTTCACGCCCCAGGCCAGGCCGTAGGCCAAGAGCGCCGTGCTGCTCGACTCCGGCTGAGGGAATGTTTGAGGGTGGAGCAAATCGGCCCGCCACGCACCATCCTCACCCTGCAGCTTGACGACGCTCGCCGCCAGGGTCTTGAAAAGCGCTTCATAGCGAAGACGCGACGGGTCACCGGCCGGCAACCCGTCCAGCACGCGCGCCAGGCCGGCCAGGACCCAGCCATTGCCGCGCGCCCAGAAAACCAGCGGGGCGGTTTCTTTAAAGTGCTGGTCGCGATAAAACAAATGGTGCGGCTCATCCCACAACGCGGCAATCGCATCCTGAAAAAGCGGATGCATGGCCTCGCGATAATGCGCATCGCCCGTCACCGCGGACAATTTCGCAAAAATCGGCGGGGCCATAAAAAACGAATCGCACCACCACCAGTCCACGTGGCCTAGCCGGGGCGAGGCGATAAAAGCGTTCACCCGTTCGCAAATCGCCGCGATGCGTTCCGGCCCGCCCTCGCGCTCATAGAGCTCGAGATAAACCTGGCCGGCGGCCATGTCGTCCGCATGGCGCGGGCGCGGTGCCAGCTGCCAATTCCGGCTCTGACCCCACTGCTCGAGCGCGTCGTGATAATCCTTGTCGCCCGTCGCCTGCCAGGCCGCGCTCATGCCGATATAAAAAACCGCGGCCTGCCAGTCCTCCTTCGGATGAGGTTCTTTCCGGGCTGTATCCAACACGGACTTCAGTTCGGAGATAAAGACGGCTTTCATATGCTCACGCACCTCCCCCTCATTGGGCCACGGGATGGCTGTGCTCGCCCGGACGGGTGCCGCCGCATCTTTCGGCGTACTTTGGCAACCAGGCGTTAGCACCGCGATCAATGCGGCACTGGCCAGCGTGGAATAAACTGACAGGAGCCTATTATTAATCATCAAGGGGAAAGGTGATTCCGTTCATTGGCGAGAGGGACTTCAAATTTAATTGTTACCACTTGCAGACGACTGGCGGTTGATAGCGTCCTCCTTCGCCAAGGCTTCCTACTTCGCCAAAAGGCTACGAAGGACAAGTCGGAGGACAGGCCCGACTTTACCAAGGCTCAGTTTACAAGCCGCCCAGAACAAAGTCGGGCCTGAAAAAACCATTGCACCGTACGCTGGGCGCCTTGGAATGGACGCAATGGCCATGCGATTTTGCATTCTCGGCAGCGGCAGCTCGGGCAATTGCGCGTTGCTCCAGACCGACGCCACCCGCGTGCTCGTGGATGCCGGCTTCTCCGCCCGCCGCTTGGGCGAACTGCTCGCCGCACACGGGGAATCGCTCGACCGCATCGATGCCATCTTCCTCACCCACGAACACGGCGATCACACCACCGGCCTGAGTGGCCTCGCGAAATTTTCCCACATAAAAATCTTTGCCAACGCCGCCACCGCCCGCGCCGCGCAGGCCGGCCTCAAGCATCGCCCATCGTGGCAGCTGTTCGAAACCGGCACGCGCTTCAGCTTCCGCGACCTCGAAATCGAAAGTTTCGCCGTGCCGCACGATGCCCACGAACCGGTGGGCTTCCTGTTCTCCCACGGCGAAGAAGGCAGCCTCCTCTCGCCGCGCCGCGCGCTCGCCTGGCTCACCGACCTCGGCCACGCGCCGCAGCATATCCACGAACGCATCCGGCAAGCCGACGTGCTCGTCGTCGAGGCCAATTACTGCCCCGAATTGCTCAAGGCCGACCAGAAACGTCCCTGGGCCACCAAGCAGCGCATCAGCGGCCGCCACGGCCACCTCTCCAACGACCGCGCGCGCGAACTACTCGAGTCCGTGGCCAGCCCGCGCTGGCGCCGCATCTACCTCGCCCACCTCTCGCGCGACTGCAACAGCACCGCCGCCATCGAAAAAACTTTCGCCACGGTGCGCGCCATGCTCGGCTGCACCCTCTCCATTGTCGCCCCCGGCGACGGCACGCCGTTTGACGATTTCTCCTGACAGGCGGCTAAAACTTCTCCTGTCTGGTATTTAATTATTATTAAATCAGGCCTGAAACCCGCCGTTTCCGCCACCAACACCATGACTTTGCCCGCGTCTTCCGGCGTTTCCCGCCGCACAAAAATCATCTTCACCCTCGGTCCCGCCACCGAGAGCGAGGAAATGCTCGAAAAAATCATCCTCGCCGGCGCCGACGTCGCCCGCCTCAACATGGCCCACGGCAGCCACGAGTGGACGCGCACCATGATCCGCCGCATCCGCGCCGTCGGCCAGCGGGTCGGCCGCGATATCGCCATCATGATGGACATCAAAGGCCCGGAGATTCGCACCGGCGACCTGGCTGCGCCGATCGAATTGAAGCCGGGCGAGATTTTTGATTTCACCGTCAGGCCCAGTGTCGGCGGCGAACACACCGAGGAAATCCGCTCGGTGGACGTCAATTACCGCGACCTCGTCAACGATATCAAAATCGGCGACACCGTGCTCGTGGACAACGGCCTCATCCGCCTCGAAGTGCTGGAGAAAAACGCCGCCCGCATCCGCTGCAAGGTCCTCACCGCCGGCGAACTCAAGTCCCGCCGCCACATCAACCTGCCCGGCATCAAGGTCAACCTGCCTTCGTTCACGGAAAAAGACCACGCCGACACCCTCGTCGGCCTGGCGGAAGGCATCGACTTCATCGCGCTTTCATTTGTGCGCACGGCGGTTGACATCGAAAATCTGCGCGACTTTTTGCGCGCGCAAAAATCCCGCGTCAAAATCATTGCCAAGATCGAGGACCAGTCCGCCATCGCCCACCTCGATGAGATCGTGCAGGCCTGCGACGCGCTCATGGTCGCGCGCGGCGACCTCGGCATCGAGGTGCCGTATGAAGAACTGCCCATCATCCAGCGCCGCGCCGTGCAGGCCTGCCTCACGCATGGCCGGTCGGTCATCATCGCCACCCACATGCTCGAGTCGATGATCGGGCAGCCCATGCCCACGCGCGCCGAAATCACCGACGTGGCCAACGCCGTCTTCGAGCGCTCCGACTGCGTCATGCTCTCTGGCGAAACCACCGTCGGCCTCTACCCGCTCGAATGCATCCAGATCCTCGACAAGATCTCCCGCCGCGTCGAGGCCGACGAGGCCGAGACCGGCAAGTCGGTCGAGCTGGCCAAGTCCGTTTCGGACAAATTGAAAGTCCTGCACTCGGCGGTGGTCATGGCCAACGAGATTCCCGGCAGCGTGCTGCTCACTTTCACCCGCCAGGGTTTCATGGCCCGGGGCCTCGCCTCGCTCCGGCCCCTGCACGCGCCGATCCTGGCCTTCGCGCCGACGATCGAGACCTTCCGCCAGCTCCACCTGCTGCGCGCCGTCGAGCCCTTCCTCATGTCTTTCGCGTCCGAGCCCAACGACACCATCGAAAGCGCCATCGCGCTCCTCACCCGCTCGGGCCGGATCAAACGCGGCGACAAAATCATCATCGCCACCGACATCCTCGCCCAAGACCGCCTCATCGACAGCGTGCAGCTGCGCACGGTGCAGTAGGCGGCCGCATCGGCAAAGTATCAGGTGTCAGATTTTCAAGTATCAGGAATACCTCCCATCATGCTCTTGTTACTTGATACCTGCTACCTGACACTTGGTCTTTGACATGATGATTCTACATGATAGTTTTCAGGGATGAGCAAATCCACCCTGACCGATCGTGGACAGGTTTCCGTCCCCGCCGGGCTGAGAAAGTCGATGAAGTTACACCCCGGCCAACGGTTCAGTTGGGAACGAATTTCCGACCGGGAGTTTCGTGTGACAGTCACCGCAGACGCCCCGCCCGGGCCGATGTCCGTGCTCGGTTATGCGCAAAAAATCCGGAAAGGGCCGCGGCGCCGGACCAGCGACTGGATGGCCGAGCTGCGTGAAGGCGAAACCGAAAAATGACTTGGATCATCGATACCTGTGTCATCTTGGACGTGTTTGAGAACGATCCGCAATTTGGCAAAGGATCGGCAAAGCTTCTGGAAAAGTTACTGCCCGATGGGTTGGCCGTCGGCCCGGTCACCATGATTGAATTGTCCGCCGCCTTCGCGGGCGACCTGGCCGAGCAGAAAAAATTCCTCGATCAGGCCGGGATCTCACACAGCGAACCTTGGACAACCGCCGACACCGAAGCCGCCCATGCGGCGTGGAATTCCTACGTCACAGCCCGCCGAGCGCACAAAATCGCTAAACGCCCCGTCGCAGATCTTCTGATTGGAGGCTTTGCCGCCAACCGCCGCGGCCTGATCACCCGAAACCCTGACGACTTCCGTCGCTGGTTTCCCAAGCTGGCGATTCGAGAGCCTTGAAGATTTTCCGTTCGTTTTGTGCGTTGCCGGCTGTTATAATCTAACAACAACGCCCGGCGCTAGTAACTGCGATCGCATGAAATGCCCGACAAAGCCACGTCAAGTCGGCCCCGACGGGCCGAACCTGCGGAATTTCATGGACACGGCCATCTTGGCCGGACAATCCACCTGTAAAGCGCCCTTCTCTCCTGCTTCTACCTCCGCTTTACAAATTACCCCCATGTCGCGCCTCGTTCGAATTGCGCTTCTCTGCTTTTCCGGAGCCCTGCTGCTTTTCCCTCGCGCCCATGCCGACCCGGAAGATACCTGGCAGCCGTTCCCACCAGAGGAATTAACCAGCACCAGCGCGCCGCTGGAGCCGGATGCGGCCGCAGAAGTGCTCTTCCAGAAAATCGAAGTCGACGACTCGGATTTCCCGAATTCGCGCACCACGACCGAATACACCCGCTACAAAATATTCGATCCGGAGAGAGCGGACAACATTGTGCGCCTGTCCCAGTATGCCACCACGGCCAACGGCACGGATGTCCGCACGGTGGACATGAGCGCCCGCCTGACCCTTCCCGATGGGACCGCGAAGGAGTTTGGAGCGGAATCCATCCACGAGCAAAACGTGGTGCGGGCGAATCTCACCGGCACATTTTTTACCACTTATGCGGATTCCGTGGAGGTTAAGCGAAAGTTTATGGCCGTGGGCGGCGCCCAGCCGGGGTCGATTCTGGAATTCAACGTTCGTACGATCGAACAGCATCCGCCCCACACGGGTTTCCGTCCGTTGCAAATCGCCGACGTTCCCATCCGGCGGCTGGAATACATTCACCACCTTGGGCAAGCCCGTGGTTTTCAGACGTCATGTTTTGTCCTGAACGGTGACAACCTTGAAACCAAGGAGGATAAAGAGAGCCTCACGGTCACCTTGACCGGACACGATCTGCCCTCGCTGCACAACGAGCCTTTTTCCGGCGTTACGTCCTACTATTCGGCCACCGTGGTCACCTGCTATGACTCCACCACCTTCCTCTCATTAAAAGGCATCGATCTAGATGAACATTTCTCCACGACCACCGATCCTTGGATGCCTTACGCGACCATCGGCAATTGGTTTTTGAAAAATCACGTCGAGGACACGAGAGCCGTAAGAAAAGCCGCCCGGGAAATCACCCAAGGGGCGACCACTGACTTGGAGAAAGCGCAACGCATCCACGATTATGTGCAAAATTTACACCAAAAATTCGTCCATCGGACGAAAAAAAACCAGTATCTCGTCAGCCTGAGTGACACGATCGTAAGCATGAATGATGTGCTGTCTTTCGAAGAAAACGATCCTCCCATGCTAAGCTCAATCGACTTCCTCTGGCTCGACATCAGCCTGGATCGGGCCGCCGGGTTGCATACGGAGGCCCTCCTCCTGCCCAATCGCACGGTTGCCCGTTTCGACCTTCGACTGTCTTCGATGGCGTTTCTGCCGGAAATTTGCGCGGCCATCGAGGTGGACGGTCAGTGGCATTTTTCCATGCCACACCTTCGCACGCCGATTGCCTTCGACCAACTACCATGGACGTTGGAAGGCCAGCCGGCCTTGCTCGCCCTCGAAAAGAAACAGCAGTTTATCGATGTCCCCGCCGCCGCGGCCGAAGAGTCGGTAACCAAAAATGAAGGCACGTTCACCTTGGATGCCGACGGCACGCTCACCGGGCAGTGCAAGCGCACCTTGACCGGGCACTATGCCTTCGATGCACGTGCGCTGTTGAACAAAAAGAAAGCGCCGGACAACATCCTGAGGAGAATCCTCCGCCGGGAGCTGAAGCCGGCCGAGATCGATATCACCGGCATTGAAAACCTGGATGACCTCGGCAAGCCGGTGGAAATCTCCTATACGCTGACGTGGACCGGCTTCGCGACCGTCGCCGACAACCGTATGTTCATTCATCCGTTTGTTTTTCACGCCAATTCCGTGTCTCCCTTCACCGCGACCGAACGGAAAAACCCGATCTATTTCCCGTTCAAGCACCAGGACGACGATCACCTGACGATCCAGTTGCCTCCGGGATACGAGGTGGAAGTCAAAGTAGAGCCGCAGTCCCAGCCGGGGGATATTCTTTCCCACACGCTCTCCCTGGCCTACGATGAGAAACATCATATCCTGCATGTCGATCGTGCCTTCTCCTCATCACTCATCGCGGTGGAGCAATCCAACTATGCAAAATTGAAGCAGTGGTATGACGACGTCGCGAATTGCGATCAATATCAGTTGATTCTGGCCCAGACGACAGCCCCGGTGGCCACAAACCAGACCGCGCCATGAACCGGCCTCACCTTCAACATCGTTTTTTTTACCGCCCCTTGCTTCTGCTCGGATTGGTCTGCGCGCTTTTGCCGGACGCAAGGGCCTTCTGGCAACCCGACTGGCTGGAGGAGGTTTTGTCGGTCCCCGCCCCGGAGAATAAAAAGGCCTCCAACCTCCTGCTCCTGGACTACGAGCAGGATACCTATCTCCCGCAAGGCAAGGTGCACAAACTCGTTCGCGGTGTTATCAAAATATTGAACGAGGCCGGGCGGGCCGATGCCCAAACCCGGCTTCCCACCATCCTTTGGTACAATGCGGATACCGACCACGTGAGGAAAGCCCGCGCCTGGATTGTGTCAGCGGACGGAAAGCACACGGAATCACACGGCCGGGACGATTTCGTCGATAGCACTGCATTAGTTTCGGAGCATATCTGGACCGATCGGCGGAGAATCTGCTTTATGTCCTCCGAAAACTTGGAAATCGGCGGCTTCGTCGCGTGGGAATATGAAGTCGATGCAGAATCCGGGATTATTAACTCAAGCTGGTATTTCCCAAGCAATATGCCCGTGGTAAAAAGCGTCTTTGAAGTAATCCCCTGCCCCGACGGGACCCTCATTTCGCATGCCAGCAGTTCGCGGATAGGGGAACCGTCGGCCGGGACCGTTCCCGGCAGTCTCAAGTGGGAAATGTCCCACATCCCCCGCTACAATGGGGAGGCGCCGCCTGGTTTTATCTTCGAGCCCCTGCATGTGTCGGTCCGGTGCATCAGCGCCGACAGCCTGGGCGGCAAGGTTAAAACGTGGACCGACTTCGCGAGCCTGGCGGCCGATATCATTGAGCCCCGTGTTCCGGCCAGCGCGGCCGTCGCGGAAAAGGCCGCCTCACTGGTCAAAGGCAAGGACAACCGCTGGGATCGAATCCGCGCCATCACCGAGTTTGTCCAAAAGGAAATCACCTATCTTTCCCTCACCCTCGAAAAAGACTCCCTCGCCGGCTACCGGCCGCACACGCCGGACGAAGTCATGCAGTACCAGCTGGGCGATTGCAAAGACAAGGCCACGCTCACGGTGTCCATGCTGCGCGCAATCGGCGAAAAAGCCTGCGTGGTGCTCCTCTATGCCGGGAATCCGATCGCCGTGGATCAGGATTGGCCCTCTGCATCTTTCAACCATGCCATTGTCGCCATTGCCGCCGATGAGTCGGTCCCGTCGCATTGGCCCCAGATTGATGGAGGCCCTCTCGGCAAGCTGGTTTTGTTTGATGCCACCGCCGCAGACACGCCGCTGGGCCTATTGCCCGCGGTCGATCAAGGCGGCTTCGGCCTCGTGGTGGCGAAGGCGGGGCCGGGGTTGGTCAAGTTTCCCCTCGATGCACCGGAGAGCAAAAAAATCACCCGGCACATCACCGGGACGATTTCACCGGACGGGGGCCTGCTGGCCGACCTGGATGAAACCCTCACCGGTTCCGCCGGCGGGCAACTTCACTCCGCCATATCACAATTTGGAAACAGCAAATTTCGCGAATACGTTATCGAAGTTATGTTTCATGATACGATCCCCCTCGTGAAGGACCTGGCTTGGAAGGAAACCTGGGATCAAACCAACTCGCAAAGCAGCCTCTCCGTACACTTCGCCGCCGCCCAATACGCCCGCCTCCTGGAAGAAAACCTGATGTTGATGTGCCCGCGCCTGCTTGACGATCACATCGATTATCCGACGTGGAAAACAAAAGCCGAGGGCATCGTCTGGCTTGTGCCCAAAAGCGTTCACGAGGAAGTCCGCCTGCATTTGCCGGAGGGATTCGCGCCGGAGGGCCTGCCCTCGGAATGGCATCAAGCACTGTCCAACGCCACCGATTCCGTGCAATATCGCATGGAAGGCTTGGACTTGGTCTACGAATACACGCTGGAACAACAGGGTGGTGCGTACACCAAAGGCGACTACGATTCCCTGCGTGTTTTCTATCAGAAACTGTCCGAAGCGGAACGCCGCCCCATTGTTCTTCGCCGCCTGGCCAAAACGGCGAAAGCAGAATAGCTGCTCACGCGCAGGTCGTAGTTGGCAGTTAGTATTTGGTCATTGGTGATTCAGCGTTCGGCATTTGTCATCGCTTGCAGAAGCATCGGCTTTCGGAAAGGTTTTTGCCTCTGCTCCATGAGAAAATTCGCGCTCGTTTTAATTTTTGCATTCGCCCTTTCCGGCCGGCTGCTTGCCGGTGCGCCGTTCCTCACCGATGATCCCGTGCCGGTGGATTACCAGCATTGGGAATTTTATCTTTCCGCGACGGGCGACCGCACGAGCAACAGCGACACCATCAGCGGCCCCACGTTTGAGCTCAATTACGGCGTCGCTCCCGAAACCCACCTGCACCTCGCCGTCCCAATCGCGAACGTCTCCGCCGCCGGCCACGCATGGACCTCCGGGCTGGGCGACGCGGAATTCGGGATAAAATATCGCTTCCTGCAGGAGACGGACACGCGGCCGCAAATCGGCGTGTTTCCCGCGGTCGAGCTGCCGACCGGCAGCGCCAGCCGCGGCCTCGGCAACGGCCGCGCCTGGTTCCGCCTGCCGGCGTGGCTGCAAAAAAGCTACGGGCCGTGGACTTCCTTCGGCGGCGGCGGCGTGGCCCTCAATTCCGCGCCCGGCCAGCGCAGCTACGGCTTCGGCGGCTGGGAGGTGCAACGCGACCTCGGCCCGCATTTCACGCTCGGCGCCGAGCTTTTCCGCCAGGGCGCCGACACCGATGCCGACCGCGGCTTCACCGCTGCCAATATCGGCGGTTCTCTCAACTTCACGCAAAATACCAGCCTGCTCTTCAGCACCGGCCGCAGTTTCGCCGGCGACCATCACACGCTCTGGTATCTCGCGCTCTACACGACCTGGTCGGATAAAAAGTAGCAAGTATCAGGTATCAAGTGTCAGGAGTATTGTGCAGCGTACTCTTGTTACTTGCTACCTGTTACTTGGCCTGGATGTTAGGCGTTGAATGTTGGGTGTTGAATGTTGAATGTTCATGGAAGCCAGCCGTGTCCTCCGTAGCCCTGAGCCTGCTGGCGGTGAGCATGTCGAACCCGTCGAATGGGGCGAAGGAGGGTTGCATCGTTGCGCTTCTTGATGGAAGATAACTGGCTTCCGCCATGCCCGACACACCCATCCCGATCACCGTCCTCACCGGCTTCCTCGGCGCCGGCAAAACCACCCTGCTCAACCGCATCCTCACCGAGCAGCACGGCAAGAAGCTCGCCGTGATCGAAAACGAGTTCGGCGAGGTCGGCGTGGACAACCAGCTCGTCATTTCCAGCGAGGAGGAACTTTTCGAGATGAACAACGGCTGCATCTGCTGCAGCGTCCGCGGCGACCTCATCCGCATCCTCGGCCGCCTGATGAAGCGCAAGGACCGCCTCGACGGCATCCTCATCGAGACCACCGGCCTCGCCGACCCCGGCCCCGTCGCGCAGACGTTTTTCTCCGACGACGAAATGCGCGCCCGCTTCCGCCTCGACAGCATCGTCACCGTCGTGGACGCAAAACACATCTGGCAGCACCTCGACGATTCGCCCGAGGCCAAAAAGCAAATCGGCTTTGCCGACGTGCTCATCCTCAACAAAACCGACCTCGTCCCACCGGCCGAGCTCGACAAACTCGAGGCGCGCATCCGCAAGATGAACTCCGCGGCCAAGGTTTACCGCGCACAAAATTCCGATGTCCCGCTCTCCGCCGTCCTCGACGTCGGCGGCTTCAATCTCTCCCGCGCCACCGAGCTCGATCCAAAGTTCATGCAGCCACAGTACCCCTTCGAGTGGGCCGGCGTTTACGCGCTCCCCGCCGGCACGCACGAACTCGTCATCGGCCACTGCACTCATGACCATGAACATGATCACGAGGGTCACGGCCACGAACACCACCACCATCACAACGGCAATGCCAACGAACTCGACGTCGCCATCCTGCCGGTGAAGTCGCTCGACGAAAAAGACCTCGCCACCACCCGCGACGCCGCGGTCCTCGTCTTTGCCGACTGGGAAAATCGCGCGAAGTCCGGCGACACCATTGCTCCCGGCGGCACGCTCCAGCGCCTCCTGCTCGATAAGGGCTCCGGCCGCTACAAATTAAAAATCGACCAGCCCGGTTTCTACATGGCCTTCGAAGGCTGCGGCGAGGAACCGTTCCACATCCAGGTCGTGGGCGAAAACGCGCGCCCCGGCTGGCAACAGGACTACGAACACAATCATTCACACGAGGACGACGTCGCGAGCGTGGGCCTCACCTCACCCGGCGACCTCGATTCGAAGAAGCTCAACGACTGGATCAGCGAGCTGCTCCGCACCAAGGGCGGCGACATCTACCGCATGAAAGGCGTGCTCAGCGTCAAAGGCTCGGCCAAACGCCTCGTTTTCCAAGGCGTGCACATGCTCTTCGACGCGAAGTTCGACCGCCCCTGGGGCACCGACCCGCGCACCAACACCCTCGTCTTCATCGGCAAAAACCTCGACCGAACGGCGCTCACTGAAGCCTTCAAGGCGTGTTTGGTGTAGGTCGGGCTTTACGCCCGACAAAGTAGCGAGCATCGAGTAGCGGGTAGTGAGCATGCTTTCGTGCCGCGATTATTGAGGTAGGGCGGAACCGCCGGGCCCGCCGCGAACCTATCGGCGCGCCCGGCGGTCGCGCCCTACCCTAGACCGATTGAATGAAACCTTCACCGAATCGCTTGTCGCGCTTTGCGCAACACTGTAGCCGAAGGCGTTCCTTCATCGCCTGCGACATCCATCTGCAACGCCCTCACCGCACTCACCGCACTCACCGTGGCAAGCTCGATGTCCTCTAGCCGCCGCTGAAGCTCAATCTCTCGCAACACTTGACCGACTCGCTTCTTCTTCGATCGGCCTTTAAGCGGGAGACCTGACCCGATGATCGTGGGCATGCCTGACTTTAATCGCTGGCCAACCATCGGCAAGCAAACTTGGAGGGAAAAGGCATGAAAGCTACTCCGCACCCTTGGCAGATTAGACACTCTTTTTCTTTTTGACGCGCACACCAAATTTATAACCAAGGAACAATCGGAGACGCTCCCATACATCTTCTTCTGAGCATTCTTCTGACTGCTCCGGCTGAACATCGCGCTGACGATAATAAAGAGAAAACCTGTTCTTCTTCGGATCAAAATAAACGAGAATCACGCCTTCATCAAATGCGACATCAGGGCGAGCCGCGAGGACAAGGCCTCCACCCATGACTTTGCTACCGTAGAGTTCCGTGCCACATGCTTCACATAGCTGCTCGTAAAGTTGAAGTATCGGTTTCCACTGTGGGTTATGCTCTGTAAATAACTCCATTTCTCGTCGTGTTTTGGGCAGCAGCGGCAAAGGACGCGCCCAACGTTTCACAAGACGACCGGGGTGGGAATGAGGTATTGGATAGCGCACGCTCATGCTTCCTCACATAAGGTTAGATAGATGCCCCGCCCGAAGACAAGCGGGCAAACAGCCAGGCCATAGGTGGAACGCGGCGTCCCTGACGCGTTCATTTCGCGAAGGTGTAGGAGCCTGCTTGCAGGCGATTTTGGATAAAACGGAACACCGCAAGCCGTGTCGCCTGCAAGCAGGCTCCTACAATGACGTAAACCAACCTGTGAATAACTGATTTTCTACGCGTTACCCGTTGCTCGCCCTGCGCGTTACGCCAACGAAACACCCGCAACGAGGAACGTGAGGCTGGGTTGCGCTGTCTGAGGTGGCTTGCGTTTCACGCCCACCGGTTGGGCCACCATCGATTAATTTCTTCCCACACCCATGAGTTCCAGCTCAACCACGACCGAGCCGCAGGATCTTCATTCCCAGCGGGAGCGGCTGCTGAAAGTCTTTGAATTTCTCAAGGCTTACACGGAGTTGCGCTATCCGCCGGTCACCGACATCGGGCAGCAGATGGGCCTTTTCTGGCTGAAGGATCTGCCCCCGCATTCCTCGGTGGAGCTATTCCGCGATTTTGAAAATCTGGAACCTGGCGAAGACCAGGCCGACATCGTCCTGCGCCTGACGCGGCCGACTTTGACTGAATGCCCGGAGCCCCCGGAGCCGATTGCCGACTGGCTCATGCCCGGCTGGCAGGAGATCGAGGGCGCGGTCGCGACCCATCCGTCCCACACGTTTCCCGATAAAAGCGGCGGGACGCAGATCGAGTTCTTCGACGAAGTCACGCGGCGTCCCGCCCTCTTGAAGGAATGGCAGCAAGCGCGGGCGGCGTGGCAGATCACCGAGCGGCCCGCCCGACAATCGCTCAAACTTTTCCAGGCGGTTTACGAATGGTACGGCCGGCAGGAGCGCGAGTCCGAGAGCATCGAGATCCTCTGCGGCGACGGTCTGCTGCATTGCCCCGACCTGAGCACAACGATCGACCATCCCGTGCTCCTGCAAAAACTGGAGTTGGAATTTTATCCGGAGGGTCGACAGCCCCAGTTTATCTTCCGCAAGCAGGAGCATCCGCCCGAACTTTACCTGGAATTTTTGCGCGCACTGCCGAAGGTCAACCATCTGCAGATCGCCCATTGCGCGGACGAGCTGAAGAAAACCGAGCTGTTTCCCTTCGGCAACGGCAACACTTCCGAATTCCTGCAACGCCTGGTCCAGGGCATTTTCCCGACGGTCGGCCAGTTGCTCCCCGACGGCGAAAAACCGAAGGGCTCGCATCCGACGATCCGGCGCGAGCCAGTGATTTTCATGCGCCAGCGCCGCGTGGGCCTGGGAAACTTTTTCGATCTCGTGCAGGAAGACATCGCGCAGCGCACCGAATTCCCGGCGTCCCTCCTGCAAATCGTCGGCCTGGTGGGCAGCACTCCCGCCGCGGCGGAAAATCCCCGCTCAACGCCGTTGGGCAACGAGGACGAGGACATCCTGCTGAGCAAGCCCGCGAATCGCGAGCAGTTGGAAATCGCTCGACAACTGGCCAAGCGCGATTGCGTCCTCGTGCAAGGCCCGCCGGGCACGGGCAAGACCCACACGATCGCCAACCTGCTCGGCCATTTGCTCGCCCAGGGCAAACGCGTGCTCGTCACCGCCCACACCCCGAAGGCGCTGCGGGTTCTCCGCGAAAAAGTCGTGGAGCCGCTCCAGCCACTCTGCATCAGCGTCCTCCAAAACGACAAGCAAAGCCAGGAGGAGCTGCAGCAGTCGGTTCGAAAAATCCATGTGCGCCTTTCGCAGGACGACCAGCAGCTGGCACGAGAGGCGGACCGCCTGAAAAAGGACCGCCAGCAAATCATCGAAAAACTTCGCCACGCCCGCACGCGCCTGCTCGAGGCCCGGCAGGATGAAATTCGCAGCATTGTTTTCGGCAAACAAGACATCCGCCCGATCGATGCGGCCAAACGCGTCCAGCAGGGCGCCGGTGCGGATGATTGGATTCCCAGCCCGGTGAGCCTCGGCCAGTCGGCTCCGCTCCCGCACGCCGAGCTGGTCGCCCTTTACCAGACCAACGCCCGCATCAGCCTTGAGGACGAACGCGAATTGAACGCCTTCCGCCCGGGGGCGGCAACCCTGCCCACGCCGAAACAATTTAATTCACTGGTCGAGGAAATGACCCAGCTCAAGGCGCAGAACCTGCGTTACCGCGCCGAATTGTGGGACGAGCAAAACTTTCCTTCCGACCTGACGGAATTTGACCGGATGCTGGAGCTCGCCGCCAAGGCCATCGAATTTTTCCGGGACGGTGCCCCGTGGCAATTGGAAGCCGTGCAGGCCGGACGCGACGGGAAAGAAGCCAAGCAAGTCTGGCTTTCGCTCACGGCCTTGATCGAGAGTGGATGGCAGGAAATCCAGGAGAGCTACGCGCTGGTGATCGCGCACGGGCCGAGCATCGAAGACCCGCGCTCGCCCCGCGAACTGCTGCCGATCGTCGATGAAATCATCGCGCACATCGAGGCCGGCAAATCGTTTGGCCGGCTGACCAAGCTGACCAAGTCGCAATGCCACCAAGTCATCAGCGCCGTCAAAATCAGCGGTCGCGCGCCCAACCTCGATGACTCGAAACATTTCCGCGCCGTCCGCGCCTCGCTCCGGATGCCGATCGTGCGGCAGGAACTCGTCGAGCGCTGGGAACGATTGATGACCGCGCAGGGCGGGCCGCCCGCCTCGGAGCTGAGCGACAAACCCGAGCAGGTTTGCCGGCCGTTTGTTTCCCAGATTCAAACCTGCCTGGACTGGCACAGCTCGACGTGGCTCGCCTTGGAGGCAAATTTCAAGCGGCTGGGTTTCAACTGGCCGGCCTATCTCGACTCCACCCCACCGGGCACGGGCGCCAACGCGGAATTGCGCCGCCTGCGCAACGCCGTGCTGGGCGACCTGGAAAAAATCCTCAAGGCGCGCGCCGCCTGGCTGCGCTTGAAACATCTGGAAAATATCTGGACGGAGTGGCGCTCGCTCGTGGTGGAAACAAACCAGGCCGAGGCCGCCGTGACCCAGTTGCTGCGACTATCCCTGCGTGAAGCTTCACCGAATGCGTATCAGCAAGCTTACGATGAATTGGCGCGCTTGAAAAATCTCGAGCCGGACCTGGCCGTGCGCCGGAGCCTGCTTTCCCGTTTGGGCCAGGTAGCGCCCGCTTGGGCCACCGCCATCAAAAACCGCCACCCGTTCCATTTGAAACCCGAGCCGCCGGGCGATCCGCAGGCGGCCTGGGAGTGGCGGCAGTTGCACGATGAATTGGAACACCGTGCGAATATTTCCCTCGACGAAATCCAACAGCAGATCGAGCGCCTCAGCCGTGAACTGCTCGGCGTGACCGCCCAACTGGTCGAGAAGCTCACGTGGGTCAGCCTGATCCGGCAAACCACCCACGAGCAGAAGCAGGCGCTGGGCGCGTATGCGGCCATGCGCAAGAAACTCGCCAAATCCGGCAAGGGCGTGCGCGACGCGGAATTTCTCGCCGCCGCCCGGCGCGAAATGGTCGTGGCCAAGGGCGCCGTGCCGGTCTGGATCATGCCGCTTAACGAAGTCGCCGATGCGTTCGATCCGCGCACCGCCCAGTTCGACGTGGTCATCATCGACGAAGCCAGCCAGTGCGACCCGATGGCGATGTTCGCGCTTTATCTTGGCAAGCAGACCGTCGTGGTCGGCGACGACGAGCAGGTCACCCCGGTGGCGGTGGGCATGGACCTGGAGCTGGTGAAAAACCTGATCACCGTGCACTTGCAGGGCATTCCCCGCAAAGAACTCTACGATGGTGAAACCTCGATCTACGAGTTCGCGCAATTTGCCTTCGGCGGCATCATCCGCCTGGTCGAACATTTCCGCTGCGCGCCCAACATCATCGCGTTCAGCAACAGCCTTTCCTACAAGGACGAGATCCAGCCGCTGCGCGAAGCCTCGTCGATCAAGCTCAGCCCGCATGTCATTCCCTTCCGCGTCGAAGCCGGGCTCAGCCAGAACGATGGGACCAATGACGCCGAAGCCGAGGCGATCGCCTCGCTCATCTGCGCCGCCATCGAGCAGCCGGAATATGCCACCAACGAAGCCGGCAAACCCATGTCGTTCGGCGTGGTTTCGCTGGTGGGCGACCAGCAGGCGATAAAAGTGGACACGCTTCTTCGCCAGCGGCTCCAACCGGCCGAATACAAGGGCCGCCAGGTTCTTTGCGGCACCCCCGCGCAGTTCCAAGGCGACGAACGCGACGTGATGTTTCTCTCCGTGGTGGACACGCCCACGTCAGCATCGCCGCTGGCGCTGCGCCAGGAAGGGTCCAAGAAAATCTTCAAGAAACGCTTCAACGTCGCGGTCAGCCGCGCGCGGGACCAGCTCTGGGTGGTTCACAGCCTCAATCACACCACCGACCTCAAGCCCGGGGACTACCGTCGCCGGCTGATCGAGCACGCCATCGATCCCGGCGCGTGGGAACGCGAACTCAAGAAGCTACTGGATCGAACGGAATCGATCCTCGAAGAGCGCGTGGCGAAACAGCTGATCGAAGCCGGTTATGTCGTGCAGCCACAATACAAGGTCGGCAGTTACCGGATGGACATGGTGGTGTCCGGCAATGGCAGGCGCCTCGCCGTCGAGTGCGACGGCGAACGCGACCAAAGCCCGGAGCAACTTCAGGAAGACATGGGCCGCCAGGCCATTCTTGAGCGCCTCGGCTGGCAGTTCGTCCGCATCCGCGGAAGTGTTTTCTTCCGCGACGAAACCCGCGCGATGAAAACCGTTTTCCGCCGGCTGGAAGAACTCGGGATCACACCTGACTTGGAAAAGTCGCTATCCACTGCACCGCTGGGTGCGGATTCTCCCGCGCCCAAACTCATCCGCCGCGCGGAAGAACTGCGCCGGCAATGGAAAAACGAAAAAAAGCCGACACAGAATCTACCCGGCAAGCCAGATCGCCCGCGCGCCTTCGAACGCGGCCGTTCCCTCGCGAAGATTTGATTTGAACACGGAGTGCACGGAGACGGAGGGGGTCTCGCGAAGGGTACGAAGGCCGCGAAGGTGGAAAAATTTCTACCACGGATAATAGTTCTGTCATTCCGAGCCGTGCGAGGAATCTCACTCGCAGTGTAACCCAATAGGTTACAGTCCGCCCAAACGGGATTCCTCGCACGGCTCGGAATGACAGATGCATAACGGTTGATTTTTCTCTACTCGCTACCCACTACCCGCTACCCGCTACTCGCTACTCTCTAAATGAACCTCACCAAGCACTGGACGGCACAGCTCGACGACTACGTCATCGACCTCGCCTGGGCCGCTGTAGCCGGGGTCGTTGACCCCGGATCTCAGATTTCAGATTTCAAATTTCAAATTTCTCTCGCGGCTGCATCAGCAGCGGGCCCGGTTTCGATTTTTTCTGGCGCCGACGGTGCCAAGCAGCAAGAGCTGCCCGGACATGAGAATGGCACGAACTGTTTGGCATGGATGCCCGCACTGCAGAAGACAGATGGCAGAGGACAGATATCAGAAGGATCTGCTGCTTCCCCTCTCGCCTCTCGCCCCTCGCCTCTCGCCTCATTTATAGCCACCGGCGGCCAGGATGGCGCCGTCAAATTCTGGGATGCCGCGAGCGGCCAGCACACCGCCACTGCCTCGCTCGGCAAGGCATGGGTCGAACATCTGGCGTGGAGGCCCGTTGGATCTCAAATTCCTGTCCTCCGTAGCCCTGAGCCTGTCGAACGGGGCGAAGGAGGATCAGATCTCAAATTTCAAATTTGCTTGGCCGCTTCCGCCGGCCGCGATTTTGTTTTGCTCAATCCTGATGCAAGCGTCCGCCACGCGTTCAAACCTGCGCCCAAGACCATCACTGCGCTGGCGTGGCAGCCGTCGGGCGGCTGCGTGGCCGTGGCTTATTTTGGCGGCGTGTGCCTGTGGGACGCCGACGACTTCATCGCGCAAAAAGAATTCGCCTACGCCAATGGCATTCACGCGCTCGTCTGGTCGCCCGACAACCGATGGCTCGTCTCCGGCAACCAGGACCCGAGCGTCCATTTGTGGCTGCCCGAACAGGACCAGGAATTCCACATGAGCGGCTACGAGGGCAAGGTGAAGCATCTCGCCTTCGATCACACCTCGCACTGGCTCGCCACCAGCGGCGGAAGCGATGCCTGCATCTGGGATTGTTCCGGCGCCGGACCCGACGGCCGCACGCCCTTGATGCTGCCGCACGATGCGCCCGTGTGCGCGCTGGCCTTTCAACACAGCCACGGCCTGCTCGCCACCGCCTCGCAGGACGGCGGGCTCGTGTTGTGGAGCCCCGAACGCAAGCAGCCGCTCCGCGCCACCGTCCGCATGCCCACCGCCGCGACGAAACTCGCCTGGTCGCCCGATGACCAGTTCCTCGCCGTCGGCACCGAAAACGGTTCGGTCTTCGTGCTGAAGTGCGAGAATAGTTGAGCCGCGCGGCCTGATCGAGGTGGAGCGGCTTGACCTCAAGACGCTTTGAGCGCGTTGAGGTCAACGCGCTCCACCGGCACTACCGTGCCCAATAGAGCCAGCCACCCTCAACTTTGCTTCGCCACCAGGGGATGAAAAAAGCGGTCGGGCCTTGGCAGTAGATACCGCTGTGGATCAAATGAGAGCAGCACGACGGTGGCCTTCCCCACAATGGCCTCACGCTTGACGCTCCCGAAATAACGGGAGTCGGCGCTATTGTCGCGGGAGTCGCCCATCATGAAATATTGTCCCGCGGGCACAACGTAAGGGCCGAACGTGCGCAGGGCCATGCGCGAGGGAAAGGCCAACACCAGGTGATTACATCCAGCAAGGGATTCGCGCGCCACCACCGGATGCTGGTCTTCGAAAATATCCCGACGATAAGGGGCCGCATCCTCGACTTTATATTCCAACGGCTTCCCGTTGATCGAAAGCACATCGTCTTTCATTTCGATGGTATCGCCGGGCAGGCCGATGACGCGCTTGACCAGCCGCTCGCCATCCTGGGGAGAAAAAAACACGACGATGTCGCCACGAGATGGATCGCTCCACTGCGCAAGATGATGCGTGGTGAACGGAAATTTGAAATCATAGGCCAGCTTGTTCACGAGCACCAATTCCCCTTCCACAATCGTCGGCTTCATCGAGCCGCTCGGAACCCAATTCCAATCGAGGACGGCTGATCGCAGAGGCGCGACCATGAGAAACACTAGCCCAAGGGGCAGCACCCATTCACGAAAGAACCGTTTCGCATGACGCTTTATAAAAACAAAATTCTTCATGGTTCCTTGGTTAGAGTCCTGGAATGTTCCCGGGTGCCAAATATTTGGCAACATTAGTTAAATTTTGTGGGCGGGGTGCCCTCACCCCGCCCACATCCTAAAAATCAGCCCATTCACTCCACCGACTGCAGCTGCAGTCTTTGATAGCCTTCCATCAGGGCTTTTGTGACGGGGTTGTGGTTCAGATTGTAAGGTTGCTGATCGACCGCCGACACCGGCATCACCCCGAGCAGCGCGTTCGTGACAAAGACTTCGTCCGCGCCAGCGAACTGTTTAGCCGCGACCGCGCATTCGCGGCCGTTTTTTAAAAGTTTCAGCACGCGGTTGCGCGCAATGCCGGGCAGGATGCGGCCATCGAGCGGCGGCGTGAACACTTCGCCGCCTTTCACCACAAACACATTGCTCGTCGCCCCCTCCAGAATCATCCCGGCGGAATCGATGAACAGCGCTTCGTCGCAACCCGCCGCCACGGCCGCCTGTTTCGCCTGGAGATTTCCCAGGTAGTTTACGGTTTTTAAGCCGAAGAGCTTTCCTTCACGCTGACCACCGGGAAACGTCTTCAACGCAAAGCCGCGTTCGTAGTGTTCAGACAAATAAGTTTTCTGCCGCGCTACGATCAACTCACCGGGGCCATCCGTGTCTTGAAACACGACAATTTTGAGGCTCCCCTCGTCCAGTCCGTTGGCCGACAGGCACTGCTCGCAGCGGGCACGCAATTCAGCGGCCGACGCCGTGAACGGCAAACCCAGTTCGCCGGCGCTGCGCCGGAGCCGCTCGAAGTGATCCGAAAAAAATACCGGCCGGCCGTTGAGAACCTTGATCGTCTCGAACACGCCCAGCCCGAACATGAAGCCATCGCTGAGCGGCGAAATCCGCGCCTCGCCCGCGCCGAGCAGGCGGCCGTTGAGGAGGACGTGGGATTGAAACCTGGGGTTATTCATTTTTTAACCGCGAATAAACGCGAATGGACGCGAATCTTTTTAAACCACTTATGACCACTTATAGGCACTTATAATTTGGTTTAAATTGCTGAAAAACTGTGCGGCCAGGCAGCACACGGCCAAGGCCGTGTTGGCCGTCGGGTTGCGCCAGGAAGCGCTGTTTCAGCGTTTCCTGATCGCAACGACGGCCAGCAGAGTTTTTCCGTAGCTCATCAGTGCTCATGAGTGTCTATCAGTGGTTAAAGCCTGATCCGAATCCGTGCTTATCAGTGTAATCCGTGGTAAAAAGCTACTCTTTCTTAGTCCATTCGAGCGGCCCGAGCTTGCGCAGGCCGGCCTCGCCCAGCGCGGCGGCGAGCTCGCCGATAGTTTTCCCGTCCAGCTTCAGTCCCGACGCAATCTCCGCCAGCGGCGTGAGCACGAAACTTCTCTCACGTATCCGCGGATGCGGCACCATGAGAGATTCGTCGTCGATGCGCAGGTCGCCGTAAAGCAACAAGTCGATGTCGATCGTGCGCGGACCCCAGCGTTCGCGGCGCACGCGGCCGAGATCGGCTTCAATGCGCAGGCATTCGGCCAAAAGTTCTTGCGGCGCATACGTCGTCTTCACCTGCGCGACAAGATTCAGGAAATCCGGCTGCGCGGTCACGCCGACGGGGCTCGACTCATAAACCGAGGAAACTTTCATAACCTGCAGGGCCGGCCCGGCATGCAGACGGCGCACGGCCTCCGCCAGATGCTGGCGCCGGTCGCCGAGATTGCTGCCCAGCCCGAGATACGCCGTATTCACCGCTCTTTGCTGGTTTCAACCGCCACATAGTCGAGCACCCCATCCATCGGCACGGAGGGTTTTTTGATCGTGATCTCGACCTTCGTCACGCGCGGGCAGGCCTCAAGGATCCGGTCGATTAGGTGGTTCGCGAGCGTCTCGAGCAGTTTGATGCGGTCGTGCTCCACGATCTGGCGGCAGATGCCGTAAACCTTCACGTAATCCACCGTGGATGAGAGATTGTCGGTGCGCGTGGCCTCGGCGATGTCCAGCGTCATGACGAGATCGATCATGAAACGCTGGCCGAGGGAGTTTTCCTCGGCGAGGTGGCCATGGTAGCCGTAGAACACCATGTTCTTGAGGTGGATTTTTCCGTTCATATTTTTTAACCGCAGATGAACGCGGATGAACGCGGATAAGATGCAGCTGCTTTGTTGGTTTTCACTTTATTCAGGATGACTAAAAAACTGATAGTGCCCATCTTTTCTTACCCCCGTCTTTTCTTCTAAAAAAACAAGTTTCCTCAATCTGCGTCTATCTGCGGTTAAACAAACTTCCGGATGGCGGCGGCCATTTCCGCCGCGCGCGCGTTGGCGCGCACGTCGTGCACGCGGATAAACTCGACTCCCTGCCAAACCGCAAGCGCCGTCGTGGCCAGCGTGCCTTCGAGACGCTCATCCGGCGGCAGCCCGAGGACATTTCCGATGACCGATTTGCGCGAGGCGCCGAGCCAAAGCGGAAACCCGAGCAGTTTGAGCTCGGACAGACGGGCGAGGATTTCCAGGTTTTGCTCCTGGGTCTTGCCAAAGCCGATGCCCGGATCGAGGACGAGGAGATTTTCAGCCAGGCCCGCCTGCGCGGCAATTTCGCGCGAACGATCGAAAAAGATTTTGATCTTGTAGATGCTATCGCCGGGCGCCTCGCGGAACGCCGCGTCGTTGTGCATCACGACCACCGGGCAACCAAACTCGGCGGCGAGCCGGGCCAGCTCCGGGTTGCGCTGGAGGCCGTAGATATCGTTGATCAAGTGCGCGCCCGCCTGCAGCGCAGCGCGCGCAACCGCGGGCTTGTACGTGTCGATGGAAATGGGGACCGGCAGCCGCGGCACCAAGGCCGTGATGACTGGCACAACGCGGGCGATTTCCTCTTCGTCGGAAATCTCCTCGTAGCCGGGCCGCGTGGACTGGCCGCCCACGTCAATAATGGCCGCGCCGTCCTCGACCAGGCGGCTGGCTTGCGCGATGGCCGACTCGCCCCCGGCAAATTTGCCGCCATCGAAAAAAGAATCCGGCGTGAGGTTGAGGATGCCGACCAGCAAAGTCTCACGCCCGATCACGACCGCGCGGTCGCGGCACTTGAGCTGGCGTGTGGTAACGGCCTGGTTGGTAGGTGGCATGGCCTAAATCCGAATGGAGAATGAAGAGTTACGAATTACAAGTTACTAATTCACTTGTTAAATTCATTCTCCATTCTTCATTCGCTATTCGGACTTAGCGCCACCAGCGCGTTATACCGCACGCGCAGGCGCCGGGCGGCTTCGACCATGTTGCGCAACGCCGGTTTCACCTCGGCCCAGCCGCGGGTCTTGAGGCCGCAGTCGGGATTGACCCAGATGTTGCCCGGCGGAAGCACGCGGAGCGCTTTTTCCATCAGCTGCTCCATCTCGGCCACGCCGGGCACGCGCGGCGAGTGGATGTCATAGACGCCCGGGCCAATTTCATTGGGATATCGGAATGTTTCAAACGCCTCGAGCAGCTCCATGCCGGAGCGGGAGGCTTCGATGGTGATGACGTCCGCGTCGAGATCGGTGATGGCCTGGATGATGTCGTTGAACTCCGCATAGCACATGTGCGTGTGGATTTGCGTGTCGTTGCGCACGCCGCCCGCGCACAAGCGGAAGGCCCCGACCGCCCACGCGAGGTAGTCGGCCCGGTCGGCCGAGCGCAGCGGCAGGCCCTCGCGCAGCGCCGGTTCGTCGATCTGGATGGCCGCAAGACCGGCCCGTTCGAGGTCGAGGACTTCATCGCGCAACGCGAGCGCGATTTGCCACGTCGTGTCGCGACGCGGCTGGTCATCGCGCACAAAACTCCACTGCAGCACCGTCACGGGACCGGTGAGCATGCCTTTCATCGGCCGGCGCGTAAGCGTCTGCGCATAGGCCGACCAGCGCACGGTCATCGGCTGCGGACGCGCGACATCGCCGTAAATGATCGGCGGCTTCACGCACCGCGTGCCATAGCTCTGCACCCAGCCATTCTCGGTGAAGGTGAATCCGTCAAGCTGCTCGCCGAAATACTCGACCATGTCATTGCGCTCGAATTCGCCGTGCACGGGCAGGTCGAGGCCGATCTCGTCCTGAAATTTCACGGCGTCCGCAATTGCGGCCTCAATGAACTGCTCGTAATCGGCCGTGCTCAAACTGCCCTTGCGCCAGCGCGCGCGCGCGGCCCGCACTTCGTCGGTTTGCGGAAACGAGCCGATCGTGGTCGTGGGAAACAATGGCAACTTGAGTTTCGCGCGCTGCGCCGCCTGCCGTTGCGGAAACGGCGCGGCCCGCTGCAAATCGCCCGGCACCACCCGGGCTACGCGTTGTTTTACCGCGGCGTTGTGAATGCGCGTGCTGGCGGCGCGCGACGCGAGAGCCGTGCGGCTGGTCTCCAGGGCTTCGCGGGCCGGCGCCCCGCCCTGCAGCAAATCCCGCAGTGCGACGACCTCGGCGAGTTTTTCCTCGGCATAGGCGAGCCAGCTTTTGAATTCTGCATCGAGCTTCGTCTCGTGCCGCAGTGTCACCGGCGTATGCAACAGCGAACAGGAAGGCGCGACCAGCAGGCGGCCGGAGCCGAGCGCAGCCGCGGCTTTTTCCAGCTTCGCGAACGCGGCGGCCAGATCGGTACGCCAGATATTGCGACCGTCCACCAGGCCGACCGAAAGAAGTTTGTCCTTTGGGAAATCGCGAAGGATGACATCAAGTTCGTCCGGCGCGCGCACCAGATCGACGTGCAGCGCCTGCACGGGCAGGTGCAGGAAGTCGGATAGGTTTTCGCGCAGGCCGCCGAAATAATTGGCCACGAGCAGGCGCAGCTTTGGCGCAGCCGCAGCCAGCGTTTTGTAGGCGGTGGCCAGCGCGATCCGCTGTTCGCCGGTGAGATCGAGCGAGAAAGCCGGCTCGTCGAGCTGAACCCACTCTGCGCCCAGCGACTCCAGCCGTTGCAGCACTTCGACATACACCGGCAGCAACCGCTCCAGCAGTTCGAAGCGATTGAAGTGCGGATTCTCCGTGTCGTGCACCTTGCCCAGCGTCAGGTAAGTGACCGGGCCGATGAGCACGGGTTTCGTCTTGATGCCCAGGGCGAGGGCCTCGGAAAATTCATCGAACACCTTGGTCGAGGAGAGCCGAAACTGCGTGGCCGCGCGAAACTCCGGGACGAGATAATGGTAGTTCGTATCGAACCATTTGGTCATCTCGCATGCCGCCGCCGACGTCTGACAGGAGGCGCAGCCGCAACCGCCGGTTTTTTCCGCGCCTCCGCTCACGCCGCGGGCGAGTTGGAAATACGTGTCGAGATCGACCTTCCCACCATCCCAGCCGAAACGCAGCGGCACGTTGCCGACCAGACAGGTCAGGTCGAGCATCTGGTCGTAAAAACTGAAATCGTTGGACGGGATCAACCCAATGCCGGCTTGTTGCTGGACGAGCCAATGCCGGCGACGCAGTTCCTGCGCGACGCGCTCGAGTTCGCCCCGGGTGAGCTGCTTCTGCCAGTAGGCCTCGATGGCTTTCTTGAGCTCGCGCTTTTCCCCGACGCGGGGGAAGCCGAGCGTATGGGTCAATGGAATAGGTCCTTTCATCCCCGCAATCGAAACCACCCCAAGCCGACTGTCAAGAAAACATATCAATACATTCGTATATGTTGATATGTTAATTGTAATTGGTATTTAGCCGTTGGTAGTTTGGCGTTCGACGTTCGGCGTTGGGTGTATCCCCGGGATTGCCAGTACGGGCCGTAAAGTTCAGTATGTCCGTCATGAAACGCCCGCTGGCTTTGATCGCCGTGCTCACTTTGGCCGCGTGTGCCTCGGCCCCGCCCAAAGACCATTCTGCGCCCACGCCACCGACGACGAACGACTGCCACTGCGACGACGATACGGCAGACGAGCTGCACGGCTTTGCATTCAAGGGCCGCATCGTCGCCGTAAAGGCCGACCAAGGGGTAGCGCTCGTCGCTTTCAATGATATTCCCGGCGCGCTGCCGGCCGGCACGCGCGAGTTCAAAGCCGCGCCTCAAGCCCTGGCCGCCGTGCAGCCCGGCCGCGACATTCTCGCGCGTATCGAGCAACGCAACGGCGAGTGGTGGCTCTTCGATGTGCGAGTGCTTGTTCCGTTGCCTGCGGTGCCATGAGAGGGTGACTTGTTTTGAAATGTGGGCGGGGTGCCCTCACCCCGCGATCTCTCTCGGTGCGGGGTGAGGGCACCCCGCCCACAACAATCATTATCCGCCCCACTTGACACATCTGCCATACTCACGGCGTTTTGAACTGTCTGCGTCACACGCCGTCACTCTTAACCCGTTTCACCGCGGGTGCAGGCGTCGCCTTGGTGTTGTTGCTCAATGTGCTGGCGGCATGCCCCGCAGCCCACGAGTGGATTCATGGCCACGGGGAACATGCGACGCATGCCGCAAACGCGACCGGCTCGCACCACCACGACGCCGATCAGCCCGATGAAGACGGCTGCGTCGTCACGCTTTTTGCGCACGGCGTAATCACCGCGACGATCTTCGCGGCGCTCATCGTTGCCCTTTTCCGCCTGGTCGCCGTCCCCGCCCGGCCGGGCGAGGCGCTCTGCCTGTCCGCGCCACATTATTTGCTGCCGCCGTTGTGCGGCCCTCCGCAAAGCTGAGTAAGCACAAATGGTAGGGCGGATTATCCTTAATCCGCCGCCCCATTGGGCGCGTTGCGGATAACGCGCCCTACCCGCTTGGACCTGCCCTTCGACTTCGCCGAGGGCAAGTCGCAGGCGTTTTCCAGCTATACTGTCCCGGGCCCTGTGCCCGCAGTGTCAGCACATATCCACATTTACCGACTCAGCCTTTCCATGCACTCACGTTCCCTTTTCGTTCTTTGTTTTCTCCCTGTCGCCTTCGTTTCATTCGCCCCGGCACAAGTTTCCAACACCTCCCCTCCGGATGCCACGGAGGCCCCCGTCGTGCTCGATCGATTCACCGTCACCGGTAATCTCGACAAGGCCCGCGAGCTAATCGTGCCCGCCCTGGGCGGCACGGAATTCAACCTCGATAAAAACCAGATCGACGCACTGTCGCTCGGCCACAACGCGCCGTTCAACCAGCTGATCCTGCGGGCGCCGGGCGTGGCGCAGGATTCGGCGACCAACGGCGATTTGCACGTCCGCGGCGAGCACGCGAACCTGCAATATCGCATCAATGGCGTGCTCCTGCCGGAAGGCATCTCGGGCTTTGGGTTGGAACTGGATCCGCACTTCGTCGAAAACATGGAATTCATCACCGGCTCGCTGCCGGCGCAATACGGCTTCCGCACCGCGGGCGTCGTGGACATCAAAACCAAAAATGGCGCGGCCGAAAACGGCGGCGACGTGGAGGTTAACGGCGGCAGTTATGATACCTTCCACCCGAGCTTCGGTTACGGCGGTTCGACGGGAAATTCCAATTATTTCGTGGACGGCAGCTACAACCACAACGGCATCGGCATTGAAAATCCGACGTCCAATTCGAAACCGATCCACGACACAACGGATCAATCCAAGACGTTCGTGTATCTGTCCCACATCCTGGACGCAACGAGCCGGATCAGTTTCATCGGCAGCGGATCTTACAGCAATTTCCAGGTGCCCAACACGCCCGGCCTGCCGGTCGGCACCGCGCCGGGCGGCAATCCGTGGAACTCAACCCAAGGACCGGCGACTTTTGATTCATCGGCCTTGAACGAAAGGCAGAACGAACAAAATTATTACGGTGTCGCGACCTACCAGAAATCGGCGGGCGACTTGAATTTCCAGGTTTCCGCCCTGGGCCGGAACAGCAGCGTGCATTTCATGCCCGACCCGGTCGGCGACCTTTATTTCAATGGCGTGGCCAGCGATGTGAAACGGACCCTCACCTCCGGCGGTCTGCAAACCGACGCGAGTTACACGGCCGGCGATCAGCATACGATCCGCGGCGGCGCGATCTGGCTGAACGAATGGGTTTCCGCCGATTCGATCACCACAGTGTTCAACCTCGACGCCAACGGGAATCCCGCGGGAAAGGCCTTTCCCATCGTGGACAACCACAAGCTGTTCGGCGCATTTTCCGGTTTATACCTGCAGGACGAATGGAAAATCTGGCCCGCGCTCACCCTGAATTACGGTGCGCGCTTCGATGTCTTCAACTCGTCGTTCGATAACGAACATCAATTCAGCCCACGCATCAACTTCATCCTCCAGCCGACAAAATCGACGACGCTCCATGCCGGTTACGCGCGCTATTTCACGCCGCCGCCGGTCGAAAACGTTTCGGCCAACAGCGTGGCGCTTTTCGACCCCACATCGAATGCCGCCGCCTCGGACCAGGACGATCCGGTCAAAGCCGAACGCTCGGATTATTTCGACGCCGGCATCAGCCAGAAGCTCGCCACCGGGTGGCAGGCGGGCGTGGACGGCTACTACAAACAGGCCAGGAACCAACTCGACGACGGATTGTTCGGGCAAACGCTCATTCTCTCGGCCTTCAATTATGCCAAAGGGAAAGTCTACGGCGTGGAATTCACAACTTCTTATACGACCGGCGGATTTTCCACCTATGCGAACGTCGCCCTGGGAGCGGCTTATGGCAAAGACTTCAACTCGGCGGAGTTCCTGTTTGATCCAACCCGCCTGGCTTACAGCAAAACACATTGGATCCATCTCGACCATGAGCAAAAGACCACCGGCTCATTCGGCGCGTCTTATCTTTGGAAAGAGTCGCACGGCAGCAGTACGCGGGTCTATGCGGATGCGCTTTATGGCACCGGATTGAGAACCGACTCGACGGCGCCCGACGGCTCGACCATTCCCAATGGCGGAACGGTTCCCGCGTATTACACGATCAATGTCGGAGCGGAACAAAGCTTCAAGGTTGGCGCCAAGGAGACTTTAAAAACCCGGCTCGATGTCGTGAATGTAACGGACAAGAGCTACGAACTGCGCGATGGCACCGGTATCGGTGTCAACGCCGCCCAATTCGGCGAGCGCCGCGGCTTCTTCGGCACGGTGGAGTTGGATTTTTAATCTCTCATCAAGGCATTGACGTCTATCCAACAATGGACATTATCCTGTCCATATGAAAGCCATCACCTATACCGCTGCTCGGGAGAACCTCGCTTCGACGATGGACGCGGTCTGCCGCGACCGCTCGCCGCTGATCATCACGCGCAACCGCGACCAGTCTGTCGTCATGCTTTCACTTGAGGACTATGAAGGTTTGCAGGAAACCGCCCATCTGCTGCGCTCCCCGGCCAACGCCCGGCGACTGCTTGAGTCCATCCGCGACTTGGAAAAGGGAAAAGGCATCACGAAAAAAATCTCCGCCCTGCGTGACAGATGAATATCCTGTTTTCGCCGCAATCGTGGGAAGATTACGTTTATTGGCAGCAAACGGATAAAAAGACCCTGAAGAAAATAAATGAACTGCTGAAGGATATCTCCCGCAGCCCTTATGAAGGAATCGGCAAGCCTGAACCACTGAAACACGCACTGGCAGGCTACTGGTCGCGGCGCATCACCGATGAGCACCGCTTGGTTTACAAGGTGGAAGGCAACACGATCAAAGTCGCCCAAGCGCGCTATCATTACTAGGCATTAAGCACGTCTACCCTTCGATCCCGAAAACCGCCTTGGCGTAATTTTCCACGCTGAAGGGTTGCAGATCCTCCGCCTGCTCGCCGAGGCCGAGGAAATAAATCGGCAGCTTCAGCTCGCGCCAGATGCCGACGATCGCGCCGCCGCGTGAGGTGCCGTCGAGCTTGGTCACGACGAGGCCGGTGAGGCCAAAGTTTTTGTGAAACACACGGGCCTGCTCGATGGAGTTGCTGCCGATCGAGCCATCGATGACGAGCAACGCGTGGTGCGGCGCGGCCGGATCATTCTTTTTCAGTACGCGCCGGATCTTGGCCAGCTCCTCCATCAGGTTGCTCTTCGTGTGCAGGCGCCCGGCGGTGTCCACGATGAGGTAGTCATGTCCGCGCGCCTTCGCGGCCCGCCACGCGTCGAAGGCCACCGCGGCGGCGTCCGCGCCGGTATGGCTGGCGACGATTTCCAGCTCGAGGCGCAGCGCCCAGGTCTTGAGCTGCTCGACCGCGGCGGCGCGAAACGTGTCGCCCGCGGCCAGCAGCACGCTGCGGCCGTCCTGCTTCAGCCGCCACGCGAGCTTCGCCGCGGTCGTGGTCTTGCCGGAGCCGTTGACGCCGATGAGGCAGATAACGGTGGGGTTAGCTGTTGTGCCCCCTTCGCGGGGTGAGGGCACCCCGCCCACATTATTTTCGAGAGTACCCTCACTGCCGGCGAGCACGCGGCGGAGCACGGCGGCGCCGATGGCCGCGGCGTCCGCCCCGCGCAGGGCCTTGTCTTTCTTCGCAGCGGTTTTGATTTCGCCGAGGATTTCCGCCGTTGTCTCGACGCCGAAGTCGGCGGTGTAGAGTGCCTCCTCAAGCGCAGCGAGCGACGAGGTATCGAGCGCCTGGCCGCCGAAAAGGCCGTGGGTTTTCTCGGCGATGGCGGCGACGGTCTTGGCCAGGCCGGCTTTGAATTTCTTGAAGAGGCTGAACATCGGATTTTTTCCCGCGGATGACGCGGATTGGCGCGGATGAGTTTGTTTTATCAGCGTTTATCCGCGTCATCCGCGGTTAGAAAATCATTCCTCCGCCGCCTTGCGCGAATCGCGGCCGAGCTGGTCTTTCAGCCGGTCGAGGATGCCGTTGATGAAGCGCTTGGCATCGGCGTTGGAAAATTCCTTGGAGAGGTCGATCGCCTCGTTGATCGAGACAACGGGCGGGATGTCCTTGCGATACAGCATCTCGAAAATCGCCAGGCGCAGGATGGCGAGGTCGATCTTGGCGATGCGGGCGAACTCCCAGTTGTGCGCGAGGCCGCGGATGTGCGAGTCAATATCGTCGATGTGCCCGAGGACGCCTTGGATGAGCTCCTCGCCGAAGGCGTAACTCTCGCGCGGCTCTTCCAGTCCCTTGAAGAACTGCTCCAGGTCGTTGGCCAGGTTCGCCGGCTGGTTGAGGCTCCACGCAAAGAGATACTGCATCGCGGCGATGCGGCTGGGCCGGCGCTGGGCAAATTGGGCTTTGCTCATCGGGAGAATAAGAAACTGGTTTTTACACCAAGGTCGCAGAGCACGCGAAGGACAGATCGCGGGTGGGAATAAAAGCGGACAGGTTTCATGCGTGGGTCTTTGCGATCTTGGGGTAAGATCATTTCCGGAATTTCCTTTTCAAGGCGGCCATTTCGAGGGCGGCGTGGGCAAACTCGGCGCCACGGCCGATCTTGCCGAGGCAGCGCGCCTCGGCCTGGGCGAAATTTTCCGCGACGATGATGCCGTTGATCACCGGGGTGCTGGCATCGAGCGCCACGCGCTGGAGGGCGTGGGTGGCGGCATCGGCGATAAACTCGAAATGCAGGGTGTCGCCGCGGATGAGCACGCCGAGCGCGATCAAGGCATCGAACTTCCCGCTGCGCGCGAGCAACTGCACGGCGGCGGGCAGCTCGTTGGAGCCGGGCACGCGCACGACGGTGAGTTTTTTCTTCCGCACGCCCGCAGCCTGCAGGTGCGCGCGCACCTGCAGCAGGAGCTCATCCACGAGCTTTTCGTTGAAACGCGCCGCGGCGATGCCGAGGCGAAACGCGGCGCCGTCGATGGCGGAGGAGGAAGGTGAAGCGAGGCTCATGAGAAAAACTGGAAGGCGAGAATTACAGGGGCACCTGCTCGACAATCTCAAGGCCGTAGCCGTCGAGGCCGACGACGCGGCGCGCGGTGCCGGAGAGCAGGCGGATTTTGCGGAGGCCGAGGGCGGCGAGGATTTGCGCGCCGGTGCCGTAGTCGCGAAAGTTTGCGGGCGGCGCGGCGCCAGGCGGACATTTGGCCACCCCATCCGGTGGCCCCAACCGCTCGATTTCGCTGCCGCCAACGGGCCGCTCGATGTAGAGAATGACGCCATGCTGCGCGCGGGCCACGGCCTCGAGCGAGGCCATGAGCGAATGGTGGCTGTCCATGCCCTTGGCGCGAAAAATATCGCTGAGGAGATTTTCGCCGTGCACGCGCACCAGCGTGGGCTCGGGACCGAGCCGGCCCATCACGAACGCGAGGTGGTGGCGGCCGTCGAGCTTGCCGCGAAAAACGTGCAGCGTGAACTCGCCGAATTCAGACGGAAAAGGCCGGACGCAGACGAGTTCGACGAGCTGGTCGCGCTTGGCGCGATGCTCGATGAGCTGGGCGATGGAGATCATCTTGAGGCCGAATTTTTTCTTGAATTCGACGAGCTCGGGCGTGCGTTGGACCGTGCCGTCGTCATTGACGAGTTCGCAGAGCACGCCGCCCGGTTGCAGGCCGGCAAGGGCGGCCAGGTCCACCGCGGCCTCCGTGTGGCCGGCGCGCTCGAGCACGCCGCCGGGCCGCGACCTCAGCGGGAACACATGGCCGGGCTGCACGAGCTGCTCGGGCCGCGCCTGCGGGTCGGCCAGGATGCGGATGGTCTGCGTGCGGTCGGAGGCGCTGATGCCGGTGGTGATGCCATCGGCGGCGTCGACGCTCACGGTAAAATCGGTGCGCTTGGATTCGCGGTTCTGCGCGACCATCGGCCCGAGGCCGAGCCGGCGGAGCTGCGGCTCAACCATGGGCACGCAAACGATGCCGCTGCCGTAGCGGATCATCATGTTGACCTTTTCCGGCGTGACCTTGGCGGCGGCCATGATGAGGTCGCCCTCGTTTTCACGGCTTTCGTCGTCGGTCACGATGACGAGCCTGCCCTCGGCGATCTCCTGGATCGCGGAATCGACAGAATCAAAAGGCGTGGAAGCAGCGGCGTTCATGGCAGAACGATAAAAATCGCCGGAAGGCGGCCTGCAGTCAATAAGTACCAAGTATCAGTTGAGAGAAGTATCAAGTATCAGGGATCAAGTAACAAGAGTCGCGATTTGGAAGTCGGGAGTGGTCGGCTATCTTGGAACTTGTTACCTGTTACTTGCTACTTGGCATTCGGTACCTGTTACTTGCTACTGGTACTCGATCCCATGCGTTTCCGCATCCGCCACCTTACGCGCTACCGCTATGCCGGCACCGCCAGCGAGTCGTTCATGGAGGCGCGCCTCACGCCGGTAAGCGACGAGCGGCAAAAGCTCCTCACCCGACGGCTCGCTACCTCGCCGGCGTGCAGCATCCACGCCTACACAGACTACTTCGGCAATGCCGTGGAGACCTTCTCGGTCGTGCAGCGCCATCGGGATCTCACGCTCGAAAGCCACACGGAGGTGGAAACCTATCCCATCGAGCCGCCCGCGGTCGCGCTCGACTTCAACGTGTCGGACGCACGCCAGCTCCATCACGCCGGACGACTGCGGCTTTTTGAGTTTCTCCGGCCCTCGCCGGCCATCCCGCTTTCCGCGCCGGTGCAGGCGCTGGCCCGGCAATTTTTCCGTCCGCGCGATGCGCTGGGCGAAAGCTTGCAGCGTTTCCTCGCCTGGCTGCATGAAAATTTCCGCTATGCGCCCGGTACGACCACCATCGACACCCCTCTCGCCAGCGTGCTCAAGACCCGCGCGGGCGTCTGCCAGGACTTTGCCCAAATCATGATTGCCGTGCTGCGTTCAGCGGAGATCCCCGCGCGCTACGTCACCGGTTACATCGAGACGGAAAGCCAGCGACAGGCGGCCGAAAACGGCGTGGCGCACGCGCGTCGCACGCCGCGGCTCATCGGCGCGAGCGAAAGCCATGCGTGGGTGGAGGTCCATCTGCCCGGCGGTTTCTGGCATCCGCTCGACCCGACGAACAACTGCGTGGCCGGCGAGCGGCACGTGAAGATCGGCTGCGGCCGCGACTACCACGATTGCACACCCACGCGCGGGGTGTTCAAGGGAACCCGCACGGACAAACTCGACATTGCGGTGGCCATGCAGCGGCTTTGACACCGCCCGGCCTGGCAAAATTTATCCACTATAATCGACCGTGTAACTTTCCGCTGGATTATTGTTGCCCGCGGCAAACAGCAAGATGGTGAGGGTAAAATTCCACGGCCGGCGTATAACCCGGGGCGAAGTCAGGCATTTTCCGTCGCCACCCGGAGTGAGGCCGACGAATTCCACGCTTTTTGTATTGCTGGCATGCCAGCGGATGGTCGCAAGGGAGAGATCGGCTGCGACGGGAGCCTTGTCCTTGTCGTAAAATGAAAGTTTGAAATTGCTGTTGGCGTCGATTTCAAGGCCGAAAAACCCGCCGTTGGCGCGAGGGATGGTCACACCGGGAATTTCGTGTTTTACCTTGGCCGCCGGGGTTTTTGCTGCATCGGACGATGGTTGGGCCGACATGGATTGCGCCAGCAGCAGCCCGGTGATGCTGAGCGAAGCCGCCAGGAACAGGGATTTACCAAACAGCGCACGGAGTTTCATACCGATTAGCTTAGTCCAAAGCCTTCGCGCCGCAAGTGCTGTCATACGGCCCATGAGCTTTTACGCGAACTTTGCAACTTAGCATGTGGCCCGGCTTTACCGGCGGCTAGAGCATTTTCGATTGCCTGCGTTGGCAGGTAGGGCGAGGCGTCCTCGACGAGCCGCGGCTCGCCCGGAGGTCTCGCCCTACCGGCGCTACCGCGCCAAAACCTAAAATTAAATGACAACAGGCATGAGTTCATTGGCAGTCGTGCGAGGAATGACAGTTCACTCATCATGGATCCATTTAAACCGACACGCACGCTAAGGTTGCAGCGGCGCTGCATTGGGATCAGCGGTTGCGGCGGCACTCAACCGGTCATGATCGGGCGAATACTCATGGTCAGCGAGCCATTGCATGGCGGCGGCCCGGTCTTGGTTCAGCCAATGGGTGAAAATGTTTGTCACCGCATCGGCGCGGCCGTCCGCCGGCGACAATCCCTGCGCCCAATCGATCGCCGCCACCGGCGCACCCTGTGCCCAGACCGTCCCGATCGTCGCAAGGGCTTGGTTCCGCGCTGGCGAGGCGGGCAATGATTGCAACCAACCCGTGGCATCCCTGGCGGAATTTTGTGCCACGGACATTGCGACCACTTCATAAACGGCTCCATCGAGGCTGGCGGCTTCCGGTCCGTGCGCCCAATTTTCAACGGCTTGCCGGGCCAGGTCGGTGTGGCCCGCTTTGGTCAGGGCTTCGACCGTGAGGCGGGCCACTTCACTGGCGCTGGTTCCAGGCAGCTCGTTGGGTGGTTGTTTCAGGGCGTACTCGGCGGCCGCCAGCGCCGACTGTGGATCGTCCGCCGTCACCTGCTCAAGTACCACGTAAAGCAGCGAGGCGTTGCCGGCCACATTGTACTGGCTCGATTTCTGAAAAGCCCATTGCAAGGCCGTCACCGGGTCGGCATGGGCCCAATCGTCCAGCACCGCGAGCATCAGCACATGGCGCTCATCGTCGGAACGGCCAATGTCCCTGGCCAGATCGAGGGTAAACTCCGGCTTGATGGCCGCAAGATCGTCGAGGAGGGCAATCACATCCTCGAGCGGCCGGCCCTTCGCGAGCATGTCTTGCACGTACGCAAGGATTTCTTCACGCGAGGCCGTCTTTAACATCGAAAAATCGTTGGCGTCCGGGCGCGAAACGGCAGGAACGGAGGCATCCGACGCCGGTGGCGCAAGCGACTGCGATTGAGCCTGGGGCTGCGCCGGGACCACCGTGGTCGCGATCGTCGCCTGGTCCACTTGAGGCACCATGGCGGTCCCGCTCTTCGGTTTGCGCGCAAAAAATTCCCAGCCAATGACCGCGATCAGAGCCAGGCCGACGATACTGATTAAGGTGAAGCGCAAGGCAGGCAAAGGGGTTACTTCTTCCTGGAACTTATCGGGGGATTTCCCAGCCCGGCCTGCGCTTTCAACGCCTGCCATCGGGCGAGACGTTCGGCGATCTTCGCCTCCCAGCCGACGGTTTTCGGCGCGTAGAGCGCGAGCGGCTGATCGAGATAATCCTGGCCGGAGATGGCCTCGGGAAAATCGTGCGAATAGCGATAGCCCTTGCCGTGGCCGGCGCGCTTGCTCGCCTGCCCGCCCTTGTCGCGGAGATGAACCGGCACGGCTTGCACCGGCTGCTCCTTCAACGCGCGATGTGCCGCGCCCAGCGCGAGCGTGGCGGAGTTGCTTTTCGGCGCCGTCGCGATGTAGAGCGTCGCGTGCGCCAGCGTCAGCTCGGCCTCGGGCAGGCCGATGAAATCGACCGCGTGGTGCGCGGCCACGGCCAGCGGCAGCGCCTGCGGGTCGGCGAGGCCGACATCCTCGCTCGCGAGGATGACGAGCCGCCGCGCGATAAAACGCGGGTCCTCGCCGCCGGCGAGCATTTTGGCCAGCCAGTACATCGCGGCATCGGGATCGCTGCCGCGGCAGCTTTTGATGAAGGCGGAAATCGTGTCGTAGTGCTCGTCCTCGTCGGCGTCGTAACGGATGCGGCGCTCGCGCGCGAACGACTCGAGCTCGGCCGCGGTCACAACCGCGCGCTCGGGCAGGCTGAGCACGATGACTTCAAGGGCGTTCAGCGCCCGACGCAGATCACCGTCGCACAGCACGGCGAGATCGGACAAAATCTTTTCGTCAGCCGTGGCGCCGCGCGCG
>DATMLS010000012.1:0-17466 GCA_035569995.1 Opitutaceae bacterium
GATCAAACTCTCCGAAAAGAGTTCAATATCCTAGTGATTCTTTGAACTACTAAACTTGATGCCGATTTTCACCGGCATCTTTCTATTTGAATGTTGATTGGGGGTCCCAATCAATCGCACAAAGTAAATTTCAAAGAGCTCCTTCCCATGAGGGAAAGATGTCCACGACACGGACTTTCGTTTGCTCCGTCAATACTTTTCCTGAGAAATCTTTCGGAAAAAATAAACGGAGATTACAGCCGCTTCGCAGAGCCTTCGTTCGCTCGACCCGCGTTATTTGGCGCGGGGTGCTGAAGGAAGGGAGGGCGGAAAATGCTGACTCCCGAACGGGATTCAAGCCCTTTCTCGAAAAAGTTTTGCACATTACTGCTTCAAGCTATCAGGCAACGAGTTGCGCGACATTCCTGCCGGCAAAAATCGTCCCGGTTTTCCGGCGCCGCCTCGCCCGGTTTTTTGTATCCAATATATTAATACGATCGCCCGGGCGCCGCCGCTCACTCCTCCGGCAGGCGCTTGATGCGCTTATCCAGCGAGGGATGCGTCGGGAAAATCACCGCGGTCTGGTTGGTGCCGCCCATCTTCAGCCGGATCAGCGTCGCACGCAGCCCGCCGGGGGCATAGCCGGTGATGGCAGCCAGGGCCCGGCCGCCCGTGTCCGCGGCGTATTCGGTCTTCGGGTCGAAGCCTTTCTCGCAAATGGTGGAAACGCCCTTGCCCACCACCGTGCCAAATACGGCATAATTGTCATTTCTGGCCGCGGTGGCATCCGACCAGCCCGAGGACACGCCTGAGAGGATATCCCCGCGCTCGATGATTTTCAGCGCATGCCGTTGGGTGACGTGCGTGATTTCGTGGCCCAGCACGCCGGCCAGCTGGTCGTCGTTGTCGCCCACCAGGTCGTAAAGCCCCTTCGTGATGAACACGTAGCCGCCCGGCGCAGAGAACGCGTTGACCGTATCTGAATTCAAAATGCCGAACTTGAAATCGAGGTTCTGCCGGTCGCAATAGCGGGTGAGCGACTTGCCGACGATGTTCACGCGCTGCGTGGCGGCGGCGTCCTTCCATACCCCGCCGAAGCGCGCGACGATCTCGATGGCCACCGCGCCGCCGATCGAGTTTTCCTCCTTCAGGCTGATGCCGGCCACCCCTTTGATCAAGGTGCCGGCATCCTTGGCGAGCTTGAACGGGTCAAGGCCATTGAGACTGAATTGGGCAAGGCATGTGCCCGCTGCCAGCACGAGTAGAGCGAAAACCAACCAGACCCGCTTCATTTGTATTCCCCCAGTTTTTTCGCCTGCAAATACGCCGTCACCGCCGCGTCGTCGACCTGCGCGCTCTGCTGCTCGACCCACTCGACGTCGGCCTTGGCCTCGCCGAGGCCCTTTTGGTCGCCGTAGTTCTTGGCCACTTCATCGAGCGGGCGCGCCGCGATGCTGGCCGTCGTTTCCGACGCGCTCGACGGAAGAAAACTCGTTTTGTAATCATCGGATGGCTTTTTCTCGGCGACATTGCCGGCAAAAACCCATCCTCGGTTGTCGCCGGCGGAGACGAGCAACCAGGCCCCGTTGACCTGCTCGACGTTGAGTTCGGCGGCAAAATCGATTTTGGCGACTGGCTTGGCCAGCGCCTTCGGCTCCTCGAGCAGGTTGGTCGCGAGTTTCTTGGTGTAGGCCTTGTCGCCCACGTCGTAGGCCAGCAGCGCCGACGCGCTGAGAAGAACACTTGCAGCGAGCCAGAATCGCGCGTGTTTTTTCATTTCGCTTCCATGTGATAAATGCCCTGCCAGTCGTCGGGTAAAGGCTTTTCCATCATGGTCGTGGCCCAGTCGAAATATTTCACGGCCATGTAGTCGGACGGCGTGATCGCCCGGGCGCGGGTAAAAGCCGCGGCGGCGGCGCTGAAGTCCTTGCCCATGAATCGCGCATAACCTTCGCCGTACGCGGCGAGAAAAGCGCGCCGGGTGTCGTCGAGCTGCGCGGGCCAGTCGATGAGCTCGTGCACCTGGACGGCCTGCTGCCGGCCTTTGACCCGCAGGCGCGCAATCGGGCGCGTCACCACCTGGTCGCGCACGCGGCGCTCCGTCTCTTCGCCGATGAGGATGCTCGTGCCAAACTCCTTGTTGGCGCCTTCGAGGCGCGAGGCAAGATTCACCGCGTCGCCGATCACCGTGTAGTTTTTCTTCCGCTCCGAACCGAGGTTGCCGACGATCATGGAGCCGGTGTTGATCCCGATGCGCGCGGCCAGCTTCACGCCTTCGCGTTTCTCGATCTCAAGATTGACGTGGGGAAGGCGGTCGCGGCAGGCGATCGCCACGCGGCAGGCCGCCAAGGCATGATTTTCGAGTGACTCGGGGCTGCCGAAGACACCCATGAGCGCATCGCCAATGTATTTATCGAGGTAACCGCCCGCATCGATGAGCAACGGGCTCATTTCGTTAAAATAATAATTCACCAGCCACACGAGCCGCGCGGGATCCATTTTCTCCGACAAATCGGTAAACCCGACGATGTCAGAAAAAAACACGGTGATATCGCGCTTCTCACCGCCCAGTTTGATGGAATCGGGGTCGCGGAGCAGCTGCGTGACGACCGCCGGCGAGACATAGCTGCCAAAAATGGCCTGGATCTCCCGCTTGCGATCCTGTTCGCGGAGAAAATTCCGCGACGTAATACACAGCAACCCCAGGCCGACGCCCGCCAGCGGCGATGCCGGCGCCATCCACAGACCCCAACTGAGCCCAAAATAGCTGACGCCAAATGCCGCGGTGGCCAGCACGGCCGCCAAGGCTGCAGTCAGACCCAGCCTCGGCCATTGCCAGCCCACCAAAAAAATCATCGCGCCCAGCGCGATCGCCAGTCCCAACAACAGCCACCGCGGCACCACGCGGATGAAACCGCCACCGATTGCATCCGCCCATGCCGTCCAATGCACCAGCACGCCCGGCACCTGCGCGCCCACGGGCGTGGCCACGAGATCATTGGCTGAGCTATACGTCCCCGCAGCACTCACACCTACAAATACCACTTTGCCACGCACCTTCGCTAAAACGCTGTCATGCAGTTCCGGCATACTGGCCAGTTCTGCCGCCATCGCATCCGGCGTATACTTGGGATGCGTCGCACGCACAGTTTCCAAAAACGGCCTTACGAACTGGTCTGCTGGCAGGATCGGCACGCCCTCATCCTGCAAAATGTCGAGCCCACCATACCACCGAAGTAACTGCGGCGCAGCCGAGGGCGATTTTGCCAAGCTACCACTAGCCCGTTGGGCCAAGGAGCCCGGCCAGGGATAAACGCGCATCACATTATCCTTGTCGAAGTTCGCCTCCGTCAAGCCGACGCGTTCCTCAAGCCTGAGCTTGGCATTCGCTTGGCCAAAGTCTCCGCCCCAAAAGACCGGCCCTCGATCCTTCAATCCACCCAGAATTACTTCGGGGCAGGCCGCCGCATAGGCAGCCAGAGTGGCGTCGTCTACCGCATCTTCCGCCGGCTCCAAGAAGTCGAAATCCATGACCACCTGTTTTGCTCCCGCTTGGTGCAGCGCGGCTATCATGGCCGCAAACATCGTCCGGGGCCACGGCCATTTAGTAGCATAAGGATCGCGGGACATGGCCGCCAGCGATACTTCATCCACCAAGACAAAGGCCGAGTTGGCCGGCACCCGCGGCTGCCGCCAGGGATGCTGCTCCGCCCAGTCAAACATGGCCCAGTCGAGGTATTGGCTGCGGTCGGACAGGTGAAATACCAGCAAAATGGCCAGCCCGGCCCCGGCAATGGCGAGATTGATCTGCCACGCCTTTTTCATAGGCTAAATTGGCCCAAAAACGGCGGTTTTTTCATTTTTCGGCCACCCCAAAAATCGATAAAAAATACGGTCATCTGGGGCTGTTTTGTGGTTTTTTGGCCGATTTAGGCCTTTTTTTGCCTAAAAATGAAAGATTGCCAGTTCATAAGTTTTTATTTTGAACGCCACCAGCATTAATCACACTAACCATCGGCTAACCCACGTCCTTCAACTCAACCAAGGCCCATTTTGGACTTAAAACAAATCAAACAGATCATCGATTTAATGAAGCGGTCAGACCTGACCGAATTCGAAATCGAAGAACAAGGGTTTAAATTAAAAATTTGTCGCGGCCCGGATGGTATGCCGGCGGTTTCAGGTGGTCAAATGCTGATGCACACCCCACCGCACATGCTGGTGGAGGCTCCGCGCCCTGCAGCCTCAGCGGCGCCGGATACCATGCCGGCAGCAACACTGACCGCGGTGAACGCCGCCCCCGACGAGCCCGGTGTGTCCTACATTAAATCTCCGATGGTAGGCACTTTCTACCGCTCGGCCTCCCCGGAAAGCCCGCCCTTTGTCGAAATCGGCGCCAAGATCGAGGAGAAGACCGTCATCTGCATCATTGAGGCCATGAAGATCATGAACGAGATCCAGGCCGAAACCAAAGGCAGCGTCCTCGAAGTCCTCGTTGAAAACGGCCAGCCGGTCGAATACGGCCAGCGCCTCTACAAAATCAAAGTCGGCTGAATCCTCAATTAAACCGCTGATATTCGATAAGATGCTGATTTTAAATAATTAGCATTCAAATCGGAAGTCAGCGGTTTCGCATTTTTTAAATCTCGATGATCCAGAAAATCCTCATCGCCAACCGCGGTGAAATCGCCCTCCGCATCGTGCGCGCCTGCCGCGAACTGGGCATCAAGACGCTCGCCGTTTACTCGGAGGCCGACGTCCAATCCTTGCATGTGCAGCTCGCCGACGAGGCCATCTGCATCGGCGGCCCCAAGAGCTCTGACAGCTACCTGCGCGCCGACCGCATTATCAGCGCGGCCGAAATCGCCGACGTCGATGCCATCCATCCGGGCTACGGCTTCCTCTCGGAGAACGCCAAATTCGCCGAGCAGTGCGAGTCCTGTAACATCAAGTTCATCGGCCCGAAGTCGAAATCCATCAAAATGATGGGCGACAAAGCCGTCGCCAAGGACACCGTTCGCAAAGCCGCCGTGCCCATCGTGCCCGGCAGCGACGGACCCGTGGAAACCGAGGCTGAGGCCATCAAGGCGGCCCGCAAGATTGGTTATCCGGTCATCATCAAGGCCGTCGCCGGCGGTGGCGGTCGCGGGATGCGCATCGCGCACAACGACATTTCCTTCGCCAAGGAATTCCACGTCGCCCGGAATGAAGCCGAGAAAGCCTTCGGCAATGGCGCCGTTTACATCGAGAAATATATCGAGAAACCCCGTCACATCGAGTTTCAGATCCTGGCCGACAGCCACGGCAAGGTGCTTCACCTCGGCGAGCGCGACTGCTCCGTCCAGCGCCGCCACCAAAAGCTCATCGAGGAATCCCCCTCGCCGTTTCTGAGGGCCGACCTCCGCAAACGCATGGGCAAGGCGGCGGTTCGCGCCGCCGAAGCGGCCGAATACGAGAACGCCGGCACCATCGAGTTCCTCGTCGATGCCAAGGGCGATTTCTACTTCATCGAGATGAACACGCGCATCCAGGTCGAGCACCCGGTCACCGAGGAAGTCACCGGCATCGATTTGATCAAACAGCAGATCCGCATCACCAACGGCGAAAAACTCGATTTTGACCAAGGGGACATCAAATTCGAGAAACACGCCATTGAGTGCCGCATCAATGCCGAGGATCCGGCCCGCAATTTCGCCCCCTCCCCCGGCACCATCGGTCTCTATTACTCACCCGGTGGCCACGGCGTCCGCGTCGATTCCCACGTTTACGGCGGCTACACCATCCCGCCCTACTACGATTCGATGATCGGCAAGCTCATCTGCTTCGGCTCGACCCGCAAAGTCGCCCTCGAGCGGGCCTACCGAGCGCTCAGCGAATATATCATCCGCGGCATCAAGACCACCATCCCGCTCCATAAAGCCATCATGAGCGACCCCACCTTCATCGAAGGCAAGGCCACCACGGCCTATATGGATGATTTCCTGAGCCGCACGCCGCCGGATCTGTTTTCGTAAGGCGGAGTTTGTTGTGGGCGGGGTGCCCTCACCCCGCGAAAAATGTATTTGTCGGCATGCGGGGTGAGGGCACCCCGCCCACAAAACTGAATAAGGTGGAGCGCGTTGACCTCAACGCGCTCGAAGCGTCTTGAGGTCAAGCCGCTCCACCAAATCCGAATCCGCGTCCATCCGCGGTTTAAAAATCCTTTTCAGTTCACGCGCGCCAGGGCGAGGCAGGACCATTCGCCCATCACGCGAAATTTTTCGCGCCAGCCGGGGGTCACCGCCGCAAAGGCCGCGCGGACTTGGTCGAGTTCCTTGGCCAGAATTCCACTCAAGACCAGCTCGCCGCCGGGCGCCACCGCGCCGGTCAACTCACGGGCGAAGCGCATGAGCACATCCGCCTGGATGTTCGCCAGCACAAGATTCGCCGACTGGCCTTTCAATCCGCCCACCAGATCGCCGGCAAAAAACTTCACGCGGCCAACCATTTCATTGAGCGCGACGTTCTCCCCGCTCACACGCACCGCCTCCGGATCGTTGTCGAAACCGGTGACGTCACTAAATCCCAGCAGCGCCGCGGACAATGAAAGAATCCCCGAGCCGCAGCCCGCGTCGATCACGCGCGCGGTCTTTCGATTCCCGCCTTTCGCCGCAAACTCCGTGTCGAACTCCACTAAACGCTCGACGCACAGCCGCGTCGTCTCGTGGTTGCCCGTGCCGAACGCGAGGCCCGGGTCGAGCCATAGCACCGCGTCGCCCGCCGGCAGTTGGAATTTTTCGCGTTCCCACACCGGCACCCAGTGCAACCGGCCGAACTGCCAGGCCTTGAAGTGGGCCTTGTAGCTGTCGCGCCAGTCCGCATCCGCCAGCACGCGCAGCTCCGGCTCCTCCGCGGAAATTTGGGCACTCAACTGCGCCCACGCGGCGCGCGCCGCGGCTTCGTCCGGGAAAATCCCCGCGACCCAGGCGCGCTTGGCGATGGCGTCTTCCAGCACGCTCCAGTTTTGCGCGCCCAGCTCGAGCAGGATGTCCTCGACCGCGCCGGCTTGGTCGGCAGATATCTCGGATTTGATTTCAATCAGGGGCATGGCGGCGGCAGTTGGTAGTTAGCAGGTAGAGCGGTTTTAAAATCAGGTAGCCACGAAGGATCACAAAGAACACAGAGAACAACCTTTCTTTGGGCTCTATGTGCTCTTTCGTGGCAAAAATCCGCCTGACCACTTACCAAGCATCCTTCTCGCTCAACCGAGCGATCACAGCCGGCAACAGCGCATGTTCGGCCGCGTGGACTTTTTCCGTGAGCGTCTCGATCGTATCGGTGGGTTCGATCCGCACAGTGGCTTGGTCAAGGATCGGCCCGCCATCGACCTCGGACGTAACATAATGCACCGTGCAGCCGGTGGTCTTCGCACCGCTGCGCAAGGCCTGTCCGATGGCATCGAGGCCTGGAAAGGCCGGTAATAGACTCGGATGGAGGTTGATAATTTTCCCGGCGAAAGCGTCGAGGAAGCCGGGCTTCAGCACGCGCATGAAGCCGGCGAGCACGACGAGATCGGGCTGCAGTGCGCGCACGGCGGCGATGAAACGCTGCTCGCCCTCGCCTTCGAGCTTGGTCTTGAACGGCGCGGGATCGACGAATTGCGCCGGCACGCCGAAACGCGGGCCGAGCTCGAGGATTTTTGCCTCTGGCTTATCGGAGAAGATCGACGCGACGCGCGCGCGGCCGAGGCGCCCGGCGGCCTGCGCCTGCAAGATGGCCCCGGCATTGCTGCCGCGACCGGAACCAAGAATGACAATTCGCATGGGGTTTTATACCGTATTAACCACTAATGCGCACTAATTGGCACTAATACTTCCAAGCAGGCAGAAGACCGACTTAACCCCTGATGTACACTTATTGTCGCTGATATATATGAAGTTAGGTACGAACTCATTTTTATCTATTTTTTCCGGATCAGTGACCATCAGTGTGCATCAGTGGTTAAAATGCTGTAGCAGCCTGTTCTTCAGATTTCGCCCGCGGCTTTGATTTTGGCGATGAGATTCGTCGTGCTGAAGCCGGGCAGGAACGGCAGGATCTCGATCCTGGCCCCGGTTTTTTCGAGCGCCGCGCGTTCACCGGGATCAAATTTTTCGAGCGTGTAGTCGCCGGCCTTGCAATAGATGTCGGGCGACAGCGCACGGATTTCCGCATCGAGCCGCGGCGTTTTAAAAATAAAAACGGCATCGACGCAGGCGAGCGCGGCCAGCGCGTAGGCGCGCTGCTCCTCGCTTTGCACCGGGCGCAACGGACCTTTCAGCGTGCGCACGCTGGCATCGGCATTGAGCGCAATGAAGAGCGCGTCGCCGAGCGCGCGGGCTTTTTGCAGAAAATACAGGTGGCCGGTGTGCAGCAGGTCGAAGACGCCGTTGGTCAGCACGACTTTTTGGCCCATGACGCGCGCGGCTTCGCGCCGCGCCATGGCCGCGTCGAGCGGGAGAAGCTTGGGATTGGGAAGCGCGGAAGAACTCATCGCGGAAACACTGAAGCGCGAAAGCGCGGAAGAGGAAAGTTCATTGTCGATGCCTTGTCTTCTGCGTTTTCGCCTTTTCGCGCTTCCGCGATTTTTGTTTCAAAAAAACTTCTTCGCTTTTTCGAAGAAGCTGCGGCTGACCGGATGGTCGGCGTCGCCGCTGAGGTGGGCGAAGTTTTCCAGGGCCTTGCGCTGCTCGGCCGTGAGGCTGGTCGGCACCTCGACCTGCACGCGCACGAGCTGGTCGCCATGGCTGCCGTCGCGCAGGCGCGGCATGCCCTTGCCGCGCAGGCGGAAGGTGGTGCCGCTCTGCGTGGCGGGGGGGATTTTCAGCGAGGCCTTGCCGGTGAGAGTGGGCACCTCGATCGTGCCGCCGAGCGTGGCGAGCGTGAACTTGATGGGGATCTCGCAAAACAAACTGTCGCCCTGGCGCTCGAAAATTTCGTGCTCGGACACGCTGAGCACAATGTAGAGGTCGCCGGCAGACCCGCCTTGCACGCCGGCCTCGCCGTTGCCGCCGGAGCGCAGGCGCGAGCCGGTCTCGACGCCGGCGGGGATGCGCACGGTGAGTTTCGTCGTTTTGGCGCTGCGGCCTTCGCCGCGGCATTGCGCGCACGGTTTCTCGATCCGCGTGCCGGTGCCGCCGCAGGTAGGACACGTCTGGGTGAAAGTGATGATGCCGCCCGAGCGGCGGATCTGGCCGGCGCCGCGACAGGTCGGGCAGGTGACGCGCTTTGAGCCGGGTTCGGCGCCGTTGCCGTGGCAGTGTTCGCACTCGACGAGTTTGCGGAACGAAATTTCCTTTTCCACGCCGTGGGCGGCTTCCTCAAGCGTGATTTCGAGATCATAGCGCAGGTCGGCGCCATCGTGCCCGCTCTCGCGGCCGTTGCCGGCGCCGAACATCTGCTCGAAAATGCCGCCACCCCCGCCGCCGCCCTGGCTGAAGACCTCGCGAAAGATATCGAACGGGTCGTGGAAACCGCCGGGGCCGCGCGGACCCGCGGCACCGCCTTGGGCAAAGGCCGCATGGCCGTAGCGGTCATAGGCGGCGCGCTTGTCCGGGTCTTTCAGCACCTCGTAAGCCTCGGAGATTTTCTTGAAGGTCTCCTCGGCTTCCTTGTTGCCGGGATTTTTATCCGGGTGAAATTGGATGGCCTTCTTGCGATAGGCTTTTTTCAGTTCCTCCTCGGTGACGCTTTTATCAACGCCGAGCAGTTGGTAGTAATCTTCCTTCGCCATGGTGTCAGTCGGCTGGAACGCGCGACAAAATTGTCAGGATTTTTTCTCTGGTTTGGCCGGGCCGCCGGAGAGCACCACGCTGGCCGGGCGGAGCAGGCGGCCATTGAGCGAGTAGCCGGGGCGCACGACGTTGAGCACATGCTCGGCGGGCACATCGGCGCTGGGCTGGTGGGAAAGGGACTCGTGCTGGTGTGGATCGAAAGACTGGCCCACGGCGGGAATGATCTCCTTGAGGCCGTGCGGGGCGAGCGCGCCCTTAAGCTGGCCGAGGACCAACTCGACGCCACCGGCGAGCGCCTTCAGGTCGGCGCCCGGCTGTTTCGTGGCGGCGAGGCCCAGCGCGAGGTTGTCGAGCGCGGGCAGCAAATCCTCGAGCACGCGCGAGATGGCAAACTGCCGCAGCTCGTCCTTTTCCCGCACGGCGCGGCGGCGGAAATTTTCGAGGTCGGCCGTGGTGCGCAGGAAGCGGTCGTAGTTGTCGGCGGCCTCTTTCTTGGCGGCGGCCAGCTGCGCGGCGGGATCGGCGGACGCGCCCGGGGAGTCGGGCGGCAGGACGTCGGGTTGTTCGGGAGCGGTCATAAACCGCCAACTAAACTATTGCTTTGGCTTTTCTTCAAGTGAATCGAACAAGCCTTTGAACAAATCTTTCGTTTTCTGGCCAGTGCCTTGCAGGATGCCGCCGGCGTCCTTGCCCACCACCCCGAGCCGTTCAAGGATGGGCGCCGGCATCACGAGGCCTAGAATGTTGTTCGCGAGTTTCCCGACCCCGGCCACGCTGAGGTCGGCGAGGAGCGGCACGCTGATTTGCCTGAGATCCGTGACATCCGTAAAGGTGCGGTTGATGTTGAGGTGGATCTCGCGGATATTGGGCTGGGCGCCGGAGTAGTCGGCGATGATGATTTTATCGAGTTTCACGACAAGGTGGTGGATGAGAAACTGCTTGGGCTGCGGTTTTTCCGCGGGAGCAGCGGGCTTGGTCTGGTCGTTTTGATCCGGATTGGCGGCCTGCACGCCAGCCTTGAAAGCATCGAGGTTGGTCTGGCGCTGGGCATTCTTGACCACGGCGATCAACGCGACGTCGAAAACGGCGTCCTTCACCACGACGCGGTCGCTGAGAACGGAATCGAGCTCGACGGCCGTCTTGAATTCGTTGACCGAGACAAAGTCAATTTGCGGAAAGGTGTCGGGATTGTTGATCTTGAGCTGGCTGACATAAACGCTCGCGGTGAAGGGGTTGACGTAGAGACGCTCCACCGTGGCATCAAAACCCGTGCGCTTTTTAATGAGGCCGGTCACGATGGACGGCAGCAACAGCATCCACATGAGGGCAAAGGTCGCCGCCAGCGCGAGGGCGAAAATAAACAGCTTGGTCAGGATGTTCCCGCGGCCGTTACAAAAATGAGGGGGGAGCTTTTTCATGAGTCTGGAGTATGGAAATTTTCCGTGATGAGTGCAATCACGCCGGTAAGCGCCTCAAAGGTGAAAGCCCCGGCACACGGGAGCAGGACATTGTCGCCGCGCACGAGGATTTCACCGCTGGACCCTGCCACGCGCAGGCTTCCTGCAACGACACTAACCAAGCGCGGTTGTTCACCGGCGGCGATGGATAATTTTTCATCCTTGTCCAGCGGCACCCGGCGGATGAGGAATTCGGGGCAATCGGCGAGGACCGCGGTGGTCGGTGCCCCGCGCACGAGCGCCGGCGCGGGATCATCCCAGAGAATCGAGCGAAGCGACTCGGCCACGTGGAGCTGGCGCGGCTTGCCATCGAGCCCCTTCCGGTTCCAGTCGGAAACGCGGTAGGTCGTGTCGGAGTTTTGCTGGATCTCAAGCAGGAGATTGCCGGCGTCGATCGCGTGAACCTGGCCGCTGTTCACCAGGATGGAATCGCCCGGCACGACGGAAAACCGGTGGACGCACTGCTCGACCGTGCCATCGGCCAGGGCGCGCTCAAACTGGTCGTGCGTCACGCCCGGTCGCAGGCCGACGATCAGGTGCGCGCCGGGGGTGGTTTCGACGATGAACCAGTTTTCCGTCTTGGGCTCGCCCCCGAGTTCCGCCGCGATTTTTTCCGGCGGGTGCACTTGCAGGCTGAGTCGTTCGCGGCAGTCGAGCCATTTTACCAGCAGGGGAAACGGTCGCGCGGCGGGCCAGCCGGGCCCCATGATATCGATCGGATGTTTCTCGAGCAAAGCCCGCAGCGTCTGCCCGGCCAACGGACCGGCCCTGACGACCGACCGGGCCTCGGGTCGGTCAACCAAATCCCAACTTTCGCCGATCGGGCGGTTGGCCGGAAGCGTGCGGCCCAACGCGGTCTCGATCGCGCGCCCGCCCCAGACACGATCGAAGTAAATCGGTTGAAAACGAAGCAGTTCGCGCATGTTTGAAATCTCAGAGATTTGTGAAAATTGCCGCAGGGTCGATTACGTTTGACCGTAGAAATCGTTGGCGTGGTATCTCTGATGGCCTATTCTTGGGCCATTCCAAATGCGCAAACCCGCGAGTTCAAACCCAAAGAACGTTTCCGCCTTTGCCGGGGCGCGCCACCGGCCCCGCTGGCTGCTCGGCGCGGTGTGCTTAATGCTCGCCGTCCTGTTCACCGTCGCGCTGCTGGATTTCCGCCCAAACCAGAGCTCACACACGACGACCAGCCCAACCGATACCAATCTCGTCGGCAAGTTCGGTTCGGAGTTCAGCTGGGATTCCCTCCATATCATTGGCGTCAGCACGTATTTGATCCCGGTGTTTTTCTTCTGGGCCTCTTATCTGTCCCTGCGCTCGGCCCGGCGGCTGGTTTTCACGCGGATCCTCGCGATGGTGTTATGCGCGGTGACCCTGGCGGGCCTGGCCGCAATGCAGACAACTTTCATGGCCGATCGAAAATATTTCACCGATGGCCCCGGTGGAATGATCGGCTATGCCGTCTACAACTATTCGTTAAAACAAACCTTCGGCGTCTTCGGATCAGGCTTGCTGCTCGCGACCATTTACGGGCTGTGCATGCTTTTTATCTTCACCCGCGATGTCGCAGGGGAAATCGACCGCGCGCTGGCCTCTTTCAATGAATGGCGGGAAGACATGGGCAAAAATCGCGCGGAACGCGCCCAAGCCAAGCGGCTGATGAAGGAAGCTCGCACCAAGGAAAAAAACCTCAATATCGAGATCAAGCCCACGCCCGCAGCGGCACCCGTGCAGAAAAAACTCGTCCTCCCGCGCACCGGGCAGACCAACCCGCCTTTCCCGACCCGCACCGGCCAGACCAACCCTCCCTTTCCCGGAACCGAAGCCGCCGCGGAAACCAAGCCCGCCGAGCCGCCCGCGCCCGAGACCAAACCCGAGGCCAAACTCGAAATTCCCTCGTCGCCCAAGTCGGCTGAAAAGCCCCCGGCGAAAGAAGAAAAGCCCAAGCCGGTCACACCCGGCGGCAAGATCGCCCTCAACATCGTCAGGCCCGAGGAACCGAAAAAGGCCGCCAAATCCGCCATTCCCCCACGGTCGGATGACAATTACCAGTTTCCGCCGCTTTCCCTGCTCCAGGAGCAAACTAAACCCACCGCCGCGAACAGCGAGGAAGAACACACGCGCAACGCCGAGAATCTCCTCCGCATCCTCGCCGAGTTCGGCGTCGAGGTCACCCTCGGCGAAATCCACGTCGGCCCCGTCATCACCCGCTACGAACTGGTTCCCGCCGCCGGCGTGCGCGTCGAAAAAATTGCCGGCCTCGATAAAAACATCGCCCTCGGCATGCGCGCGCAATCCGTGCGCATCCTCGCGCCCATCCCGGGCAAGGCGGCGGTCGGCGTCGAAGTCCCGAACCAGACGCCGACCCCCGTCGGCCTGCGCGAAATCCTGGAAAGCGAAGACTGGGTCAACGCCAAGGCCGAGCTGCCCATCGCCCTCGGCCGCGACGTTTCCGGCAAGCCGCTCGTCTCCGATCTCACCAAGATGCCCCACCTGCTCATCGCCGGCGCCACCGGCTCGGGCAAGAGCGTCTGCCTCAACGCCATCATCTCTTCCATCCTCTACAGCAAGACCCCCAAGGACGTGCGCCTGCTCATGGTGGATCCGAAAATCGTGGAGTTGCAGATCTTCAACACGCTTCCGCACATGCTGATCCCGGTGGTCACCGCGCCGAAAAAAGTTCCGGCCGCGCTCAAGTGGCTGCTCCGCGAGATGGAACAGCGCTACCAGATTTTCGCCAAGGTCGGCGTGCGCAACATCAGCGGCTTCAACACGCGCAAGAAAATCGCCGATCCCGCCACCCCCGCCGGCGACGAACAACAACAGCTCACCGGGGTCGCCCCCGACGATATCGAAGTCCCCGAACGGCTGCCCTACATCGTCGCAATCGTGGACGAACTCGCCGACCTCATGACGACGGCACCGGCCGAGATCGAGTCGAGCATCGCCCGCCTCGCCCAGCTCGCCCGCGCCGCCGGCATCCACATCATCATCGCCACCCAGCGCCCCTCGGTCAACGTCATCACCGGCATCATCAAGGCCAATCTCCCCTCGCGCATCGCCTTCCAGGTCGCCTCGCAAGTGGACTCGCGCACCATCATCGACACCAAGGGCGCCGACACCCTCATCGGCCGCGGCGACATGCTCTTTTCACCACCCGGCTCCTCGCGCCTGGTCCGCGCGCAAGGCGCCTATGTTTCCGACGATGAAATCTCCAAGCTCGTCGAGTTTTTGAAGAAAAACGGCCCGCCGCAATACGCCCAGGCGGTGCAAGTCGAGATCGACCGCGATCCCGACGCCGAGGAAGAAGACGGGCCCGATGCAGCCGAGAGCGACATGGGCGACGACGACGAGCTTTTCAAACAGGCCGTCGACGTCCTCAAGTCCACCCGCCGCGCCTCCACCTCGATGCTGCAGCGCCGCCTGCGCATCGGCTACAACCGTGCCGCCCGCATCATGGAAATCATGGAGGAAAAGGGCATTGTCGGCCCCGAGAACGGCTCCAGCCCCCGCGAAATCCTGGCCGATCTGGACAAAATATGAAAAGTTCACGGTTATCCGTTCACGGTTCACAGTTGGGATGCTCTATTCTACAAGCCGTGAACCGATAACGATGAACCGTGAAACTTAAGTTCCTCCTTCCCTCTTCCCGCTTTTTCCCCTAACTGGAATTCATGCAGACCATTGGCGAACGCCTCGAGGAAGCGCGCAAGCGCAAGGGCATCTCCCTGCGCGAAGCCGCGGAGGCCACCAAAATCCGCGGGGACTACCTGCTCAAATTCGAGAGCAACCAGTACGACATCAACCTGCCCGAGATTTATGTGCGCGGCTTTCTCCGCACCTACGCAAACTTTCTGAAGCTTTCGGTGGACAAAATCACCGCCGATTTCGCCGCGCTGGGCCACCCCGCCGCGCGCTCCGGTCCCCGCATGCCCAGCCGCGAAATCTACGGCCGCATGGATTTGTCCGTCGCCTCCGGCCCCTCGGCCACTGCGGCCGAGGCGCAACCCGCACCCGCCGAAGAAGGCGCCGCGGCCGAGCCGCAACCGCCGCGCCGCATGCCCCAGCCTTTTCGCAACAACATGCCGAGCCCCGGCATACCGCTCGATGTCATTATAAAATTCGCCTTCATTATCATCGTCGGCGCGTTGCTCATTGTGCTGCTCAGCTGGGGCGTAAAAGAGGTTTTCTTCACCACCGCGAAAAAGGCCCCCACCGTTGTCACCGGCGAGATCACCGCCGCGCCCCAGGCGGTTCCCGATCAAACCATCATCCTCACCGCGCTCGGCCCGGTGGATGTCCAGGTGAAGCAGGAAATGGACGGCAAAATCATTTACCGCGGCACCCTCGCCACCGGCGATCGCATTCCCATCATCAAGCACGGGGCCATTTTCATCACCTACACCACGGGCAAAAACCTGCAGATAGAACTCAACGGCCGGATCTACGGCATGCCCACGACCGGTTACGATCGGGCGCGCATCGAGTGATGGGTGATTGGGTGTTATCCCAGACAAATCGTACTCGTCCTCATACTCATTCTCGTACTCTCAAATGTCTCGAGAACGAGAACGAACGGTGTCGATCCACCGCGCCTCACCGCAGCCCGACGGGCTCGCCCAGGATTTCGCGCAACACCCAGGCACGCCGCAGGCTGTCCGGCGCGCGCAGATCCGCCAGTAATCGATCGCGGGCGCTGGTGGCGGGCGTTCCACTATAAGCCACCGCCGTCGCCATCGTTTCCGGCTGTCCCTGCAACGCGCGCTGGGCTTCCGCCAGCTGCCCGGCTTCGGCCAGCTCCCTGGATTTCTGCTCGTCTTCCATCCGCTGCTGGGCCCGGGCCTCGGCGGCGGCCTGCGCACGTTGTTGCATTTCGGCCGTCCTTTTGGCTTCCGCCATCTGCCGCGCCAGCTCTTGAAAAATATTCCGGGCGGGCGGCCCGGCCGACGGCGATGAGTTCATGGGCGGCGGGCTCGCCGGCAGGCGGCCCGAGCGTTCGGCGATCTTGCGGCGAATTTCTTCCTGCACGCGGCGGGTGCGCTCCGCCGTATCGGGATCAACGGAACTACGCGCCGGCTGCGGCGGGCGTTGTTGCGCGCCGGCTTTTTTCGCCTTGGCCAGCATGTTCGCCACGCCAATGGCGACAAAGACCACGATAAACAGATGGTTGAGGATCCAGTCCATAATGCCTCACTTTTTATCGTCGGGATTCGCGATGCTCGACCGCATGGACGTATCGGCCTGGATGTTTTGCATCTTGTAGTAATCCATCACGCCGAGCCGACCGCTGCGGAAAGCCTCGGCCATCGCGAGCGGAACCTGGGCCTGCGCCTCGACGACCTTGGCCTGCATCTCCTGCACCCGCGCCTTCATTTCCTGCTCGACCGCCACTGCGGCGGCGCGGCGGATCTCGGCCTGCGACTGCGCGATGCTCTTATTCGCCTCGGCCTGGGCTTGCTGCAACTTGGCGCCAACATTTTCGCCCACGTCCACGTCGGCGATGTCGATCGACAAAATCTCGAAGGCCGAGCCGACGTCGAGACCGCGTTTGAGTACGGTCTTGGAAATGGCGTCCGGCGACTCAAGTACGGCCTTGTAGTTTTCCGCCGAACCGATGGTGGAAACGATGCCTTCGCCTACGCGGGCAATGATCGTCTCCTCTTTTGCGCCACCGACAAAACGCTCGAGGTTGGTGCGAACGGTCACGCGCGCTTTCACCTTCACCTGGATGCCGTCCTTGGCCACGCCGTCGATTGTCGTGCGCCCGCTGGCCGGGTTCGGACAATCGATCACTTTGGGATCGACGGACGTGCGCACGGCTTCGACCACCGATTTCTCCGAGCCCTTAGTGGAAAGATCGATGATGCAGGCATGATCCCAGTCAAGCGCCAGGCCGGCCTTGTGGGCCGCGATCAGCGCCTGCACGGTGGGCAGGACATTGCCACCGGCTCGATACTGCGCGGTGATTTGATCCAAGGTCAGCGATATTCCGGCCCGCATTGCCGTGATCCGAGCTTCAGTGATCATTCCGTATGGGTTTCCGCCCATGTAAAGCCCCACCAGTTTTGCGATGCCAACCGGCGCTCCGTTGAACAAGGCCGTAGCCCATACCTTAACAACTGACAGCATGAGGCCCAAAAGAATGAGCAAAAAAAGGCCGATAACGCCGAGAATTCCATAGACTACGATATTCATGTTTTTGTAATTAAGTATTCAGGTTTTAGTGACAATAAGACGGAAATTATCGAGGCTGACCACGCGCAGCCGTTCGCCGC
>DATMLS010000013.1:0-2902 GCA_035569995.1 Opitutaceae bacterium
CACCGAACTAGGCATGGGCGGCGCAAGGGCGGTGCGCCAGTCTTTGAATTGGTGGACCGCGTTATGATGCAAGTCGTCGAGGAACTTTAGGCCGTAGTAACTCATGACGTACGGTTTTTGTGTGATGGTTGCCGTAATGACGCCTCGATCGATCCAATCCAGGGTTTCCGGATCGTTGTCGAAGGCCACGATGGGCAGCTTGCCGTCCATGTTGAAGCGGTGCACGGCACCTGCGGCGCCGGAACCCCCTGTTGCCTCAAGGCAGATAATGCCGTCGATTTTTTCTTTCTTCTGGATCAGTTCGGAGACCTGGTCGAACGCGCTTCGCGCGTCGCCCTTGTCATCCAGGATTTTGGTCAGCTTGAGAGCAGGGAAATTCTTCAGCGCGTCCGCTACGCCCGCGACTCGGTCGTCGATGTTACCTTGTCCCGAAATCGTGATCACCGCAATGTTTCCTTTGCTTGAGAGGAGGGTGGCAATCCGCTTGAGGCTCTCTCTTCCGGCCTTGAAGTTGTCCGTTCCGATGTAAAGGATGCGGTTGGAATTCGGCACATCCGAATCCACGCAGATCACCGGGATGCCCAGGGTCACGGCCTTGTCAATCTCGGCCTGGAAAATCACGTGGCGAGCCGCGGAGAGGCAGATTCCGGCGGGATGCTGTTCGACGATCTGGCGGAACATTCCCACCTCCGCGTCCGGGTCGTACGTCGTAGGACCAACGAGTTCTGCCTTTACGCCTAGGGCTCTGGCGGCGTCCAAGAAACCTGCCTGGGCCTCCTGCCAGTAAGGCAAGTTAATGTTCGTGGCCACGAAAACGTAACGTTCGTTTTCCTCGTGGTAGGGTTGCGCACACGACGCAATCAGCGCAGCCCCGATGAGAATAAGAACAGCCACCAACGTGATCCCATTTCTCCGCATTGGAATTCTCCTTTCGGATTCAGGCTGGCCGGTGGGGGTGTTTACTCGCACCCTCTTAAAATGCGGGTTCCGGGACATGCCTGGTCGGGAAAAGTCGAACAGACAGGCGGGTCACCTCCACTTCCTCCGCTTCTGCGCTTTCGCCCAGCTCTCTGCTGGGTTCTCGATTCCGCTCTTTTCTATAGGCAAAACCATAGGGCGGTCGCCCTGCTCCTGTCAATCTCCGATCATCACGGGCATCACGGGGGAGAACGACCGCGCTGGCTTGGTTGCGTTCGAGGCTGGCTGACGGGGGCCGTGGCCCATTGGCTCGGCACAAGAGCTAGATTCAGAGAAGCAGAATTCGCGGCGACGGGCGTGTCTGGGTTTCGGCATGCTTGGCGCGCGGGAGGCGAGGCGGGTATGATGCGGGGCGCGATGTTGCGAGGTGATTCCTATGAGACGCGCCATTCTGGTGTGGGTCTTTGGTTTGGGCTGGTTTGGGGCTGGGCAGCTTTTCGCGCAGCAACCACCGGAAATTCGGTATACCTCGGTGCCGGATTTGCTGAAATTGCCGCCGGACATTTATTTGGGAGAAGTGGCCGGCGTGGCGGTGAACTCGAAGGGGCATGTATTTGTTTTCTCGCGGGGCAATAGCACGGGGCCGGCGTACGGAGCTTCTGGCGCGCAACTTCTGGAGTTTGATGCCGGCGGGAAATTTTTGCGGGAGATTGGGCACAATTTGTATGCGTGGTCGTTTGCGCACGCCGTGAAGGTGGATCCACAAGACAACATTTGGGTGACGGACAAAGGGTCGGACATGGTGATCAAATTCAACCCCGAAGGGCGTGTCGCCATGGTGTTTGGGCGGAAACAGGAGGCTTCCGATGAAGGGACTGGCCCTCTGAAGCATGTAAAGCCGCCGCTGCCGCCTGTGGATGGCTTGTTCCGGCAAGTGACCGACGTGGCTTGGGACGCTGCGGGGAACACATTCATCAGCGACGGGTACATCAATTCGCGGGTGGCGAAGGTCGACAAGGATGGGAATTGGGTGAAGTCCTGGGGTGAGCCGGGCGACCAACCAGGCCAGTTCAACGTGCCGCACAGCATTGCTGTGGATGCCGCGGGGAATGTGTACGTGGCGGACCGCGGCAATCGCCGCATTCAGGTGTTTGATGGCGACGGAAAATTCTTGCGGCAGATGAAGATTGATGTGCCGGCGCCTGCGGACGCGCACGCGGCCATCGGTGCCAAGCCAACCACGACGACTGGTACGATGGCGCCGGGAGCGCCGTGGACGGTTTGCATCACGCCGGGACCGAAACAGGTTTTGTACACGTCCGACGCGTTTCCAGGGCGGATCTATAAACTAAGCCTGGACGGGAAAGTGCTCGGCATGTTTGGAAAAGCGGGCAAACAGCTCGGGCAATTCGGGTGGATACACGAAATCGCGTGCCCCTCCGAGGGCGAATTGTATGTGAGCGAAATCCTGAATTGGCGGGTGCAGAAATTAATTCTTGAGCCGAGTCATTGATTTTGCCCGCGAGACCTGCTGCACAGGTCAATGAGCTGGCGCCTTGACGGGAGCGCGCAAATGCAGGTCGAAGAAATTGTCTACTCGATGCCAAGCGTCTAGCAGGACGTGCTCGCGTGTGAAGTAGTGAAACTCGCCGGGATAGATCATGAAGGAGATCAAATCGCCTTTGTGTTTCTTTAGAGCTTCGTCCATGAGCCAAACGGACTCGAGGAATGGAACATTTACGTCGGCGGTGCCATGGAGTACCAGCAGAGGGCGCTCGAGGCGATCTATGTGCGAAAGCGGCGAAGCGTTGGCATAGACTTGCGGATTTTGTTCGGGAGTGCCGATGCGGCTGGCGGTCCAATCGCCGTGGTAGGGATCGGAATAGTACATCGCGTAATCGGCGACTCCAGCGACGTCCACGCCTGCACGGAAAAGCTTGGGCTGATCGGTCATGGCGATCAGCGTGAAGAAGCCGCCATAGCT
>DATMLS010000014.1:0-25078 GCA_035569995.1 Opitutaceae bacterium
CCGTATTTTGCGCTGTGCCTCTTTGCCGGCATCCGTCCCGGCGTGCCGCATGGCGAGATCACGAAGTTCAAGCCCGATGCGGTGAATCTGGAGGAAGGCGTGATTTACATTTCCGCCGAGGTCTCGAAGGTGCGCGAGCCGCGCAGGGTGGCAATCCAGCCCAACCTCGCGGCCTGGCTTCGGGCCTACCCGCTCGATAAATACCCGATCATCCTCGGGAACTTCAAAAAGCGGCGGCAGAGATTCGCGAAGAAGCTTGGCCTCACGCACGATGTGCTCCGGCACACGTTTATATCGATGTTTGTCGCGAAATTCCGCTCCATCGGCGAAGCGGCGATTCAGGCGGGTAATTCCGAGAGCATCATCCGCAAACATTACCTCGATCTGAAAACCACAGCGGAGGCGGAAAACTTTTTCGGCATCCTCCCCCGGCACGCCGATCACTCTGCAAAAAGCTCAGTCTTTCCAGCGCTGCGCATTGCCGTTTGACCGGTTCCGTTGACAAGCAACTAAAGGCATGGACACACCACCATCGACCTACATTGAAAATCAGCTCACGGACATCGTCGGCCTCCGCCTTAGCGGAATTTTCCCCAAAGGCAAAGAGCCGTCGATTCGCACCCTGCGGGCGTGGACGAAGCTCCGGCGCATCCCACACCACCGCGTCGGACACTTCATTTATTACGATCTGTCCGAGGTCGCCGTCCACATCCGCACCAAATTGAAAGTGCCAGCCCGCGGCTAGCCCTCACCGCCGCCATCACGCTGCGCTCTGCTGGCCAGCAGAGCGCGGCGCTTTTGTGATACGACACCGTGTCGCACCGCGATGCAGCCGCGCACAATGGGATCAGCACGACGCAACCACGCTGTATCTATTAGGAATCCCATGGGAAACGTAAAGTGGGCACGAACCAAAAGCCCATACTATGAAAAACAACGATAATTCATTCTTTGCGGAGCCAGACGATGTCCGGCAGGAAGCTCGCTTCCTCGCCTCCGAAGCCGTCACCCGGCTCCTGATCTGGGTAGCGGAAGGCGCTTCGCTCGAAGAGCGTGGCGTGCGCGCGACCGTGGCACTCTACTGCCTCCGGCGCGATTTGATCGGTGATGCCACAATGGAAGAAATTGGTTACGCCGGCGGCCGGTCGCGCCAGGCGGTGCATCAACTCGCGGACAGCTTCCGCGAAACGACGGGGCTGGCAATATGAGCCCGACCCCTGCGCCCACCATCGCGGCGGAAATCAACCGCCTTCATGAAGAAGCCAAGGGGTGCTCCGCCGCCTCGCGCCAAGCCTTGCACGATGCGCTGACTGCCGCGTGGCGGGCCGGACAGCTCCTGCTCGCGGAAAGGAAGCGTGTGCGCCACGGCATGGGCCATGGTGCGTGGCTCCTGTGGCTCGAAGCGAACTTTCGCGGCACGGCGCGGACGGCGCAGCGTTATATGAGGCTCGCGCGGTGCGTCGCTGACATCGATTCGTTGCAGGGCATGAGCCTGCGCCAAACGTATGTTCGCCTCGGCATCGCGACGGAGCCGAAAACGCCGGGCAAGCGCCCGCTGACCCACAGATTGCCGGCCTACATCACCCTCGCCAACAAGCTCGTCCGCGCGCTCAAGCCCCAACCCGGCAAGACTGCCGATGAGCAAGGCGAAGCTTATCGCCGTGACCTACGGGCGCTCTATGAAAAGCTCCGGCCATGGTTCGAATAGACTGCCTTACCAAATCTCGGTATTGATGAGAAAATGCCGAGGTTTGGTATTGGCCCGGCCGGGGGCTGGGGTCGGATTCGACCCCAGTTAGGCGCGGCGGCGTTCGGGGTCGCGCGCGCCGTGGCAAAGCGCCGAAAGCGGCGCGCGAAGCTCCGGCGACTCCCATCGAGCCCGGCCCACACCACGGACAGACCCCATCACGGCCCAAAGAACCTGCCCCTTTCAACCCCAATACATCTTCCGCAGGACAACGACACAGGGCGTGTCGCGTTGGAATGCGGCCGATCCTCCGGTCAGCGGCGAATTGACGAGAGGCGGCTTATGCATGAACACAACCAAACCGTTTCCTCCGGCCTCGGAATCTCTCTGGACGGTGGATCAAGTTGCCACCTATTTCGGCTGCACGGTGCGACACGTGCACAATCTCATCCGAGGGGGCCTGCCACACCTGTATCTCGGCCGCCTGCTCCGATTTGACCCGGAGGAAGTCCGTGCCCACCTGCTCAAAACCCGTGTCGTTCGCACGGCATGATCATATGAGTCCAGCACCGCGAAAGCTGTACCAACCCTGGCCATTCGGGTCATCTTCCTTCGTGCCGATGATGACGTGATCCATCAAAATAATGTCCATCGTCCTTGCCGCCTCGCGCAATTGCCGCGTTACGGCCAGGTCGGCCGCGCTGGGCGAGGGATCGCCGCTTGGGTGGTTGTGGACACATACAATAGCGGTGGCCGATGCCAGCACCGCGATGCGAAATACCTCGCGTGGGTGAACCAGGACGTTGCTGGCCGTTCCAAGGGTCATGCGGTTGCGACACATGGGTCGGTTTTTCCGATTCAGGCATATCACGTAAAAACTCTCCTGCATGGGAGCGTCGTCAAAGGCTCCGGTCATGTATTCGACGACTTTCGGCGGCGTGTTTAACGGCTCATCGTTGCCGACGCGCACCAGTGAATACTGAATCGTTGCTTCATAGACTTGCATGTTGAACGCGAAATCGCGCTGCGCCCGGTTCCGGCAACGTGCCGGGTTATTCGGTTCAGCCCGATCTCGCGACCCGCGCTCACGCCGAGGCAAAGCGCGACCGGGCCGATGTCCGGTCGCGCGTGGTGGAGGCGAGGAACGAGCACAACCTTGCCCGGCGTGATAAAATTGGGCGACAGAGGGCAGGCCCCTACTTACCACCGGCACCTGCCGAACAAGGCAGGCAGGTGACGTCGAGTGTTGCAGGCAGTCACCAACGGCGGCGCGTCAGAAAAGGCTAACGCCATTTTCAAATGATGACGCTGAAGCGACAACCGGGCGGCCAGCATGGAATTTCCATGCGCGGCCGCATCGCTCCGCGAGGGTACGGGGCGCAGGTCATCTGCGCCGGTTGACGCGCGCCGATAGGCGAAAGGCATACCGTATTTACGCAATTCCTAACCTTACCGTTTCGGTAAGGAGTGCAGCGTGCCCCTGATAGAAAACACCGGTGTGTTTTCATAAGTAACAACGCGAGGTCGGAGATTTTAACGATGCTGACTGCGAAACCACAGTTGAATTTGAAGAGCGCCAAAGAATATTTTCGTGAGCATTTGCGCGTGGGTGATTACTACGCTGAGGGTCAAAAAGTGATGGGTGAATGGTTCGGACTGGGTGCCGAAAAGCTGGGACTAAAAGGCACGGTAAAGGAGTCGGAGTTTCTGGCGTTGTGCGATGGATTGAACCCGGCGACAGGTCAGCGATTGACGGCGAGGATAAATTCCAAGCGCCGGGAAGACGGAAAGACCGTGGCGAATCGACGGGTATTTTATGACTTTACGTTGAGTCCGCCCAAGAGCGTATCCGTGGTCGCGCTTTTGCGGGATGCCCGTATTATTGAGGTGCACAACCGTGCCGTGAGGCAGGCGATGACGGAGCTGGAAAAGCTCGCGGAAACACGGGTGCGGAAGTCGGGCCAATACGGGGATCGGGCAACGGGGAACCTTATCGGGGCGGCATTCCGGCACGACACCAGCCGGGAGCTCGACCCGCACCTGCACACCCATTGCGTGGTGCTCAACGCCACGTTTGACCCGGTGGAGAACCGCTGGAAGGCGGTCGAAGTCCAGGGCATGTATCGCGCCCAAAGGTTTGCCGAGAACCTTTACTACCACGAGCTGACCAAGGGTCTCCGGGCGCTTGGTTACGAAATCGAGAACAACGCGCGCGATTTTGAAATCAAGGGCGTGCCACGCAGCGTCATCACCCGGTTTTCCAAGCGGCATCAGCAAATTGATGCCGAGACGCAAAAACGGATCGAGCGCGAAGGACTGCGCGGCGACGTGAAGGCGCTTCGCCGCCAGATGGCGGAAAACAAGCGCCAGCGGAAAATCAAGGATTCAACGGCGGATCGGTTGCGCCCTTATTGGGGAAAACAACTATCGGCCGATGAAGCCGGGGCGCTGGCTGCAATCAAGCCGGCGGTGACGATTTCCCGCCATCCGGCGGACATTGCCGCCGTCGTTGCTTGGGCGGATGAACATCTGTTTGAGCGCCGGTCAGTCATCCGGGACTATGAATTGATGTCGGCGGCACTGGCGCGTGGTCGAGGAGAAGCTTTTGACCTCGCCGCTTTGCGCGAGGCCATTGAAAAACGCGACTACGTCCGTGAAGACGGCACACACAAACTTACGTCGCGCGACGCGATGCGCTGGGAATTGGGAGTTGTGATGGCCGCCCGTGACGGCCGTGGCCGATACGCGTCGCTCAACCCGGATTATCGGTTGCCCTCAGCCTTGTCGGCGGAACAGGCAGTGGCCGTGAAACAGATTCTTGGAAGCGGGGATTTTATCACGCTGTTTCGTGGCGGAGCTGGAACAGGCAAGAGCTTTGCCCTGAAAGAAGTCGAGCGCGGTCTGGTTGCGGGCAGGCATCCGGTCGTGGTGCTGGCACCGCAGCGCCAGCAGGTGCAGGATTTGCAGGCCGATGGATTGCCGGCAGAAACCCTCGCCCGGTTTTTGGAAACGAAGCAGCTCCCGCGCGGCGCGGTCGTCATGGTGGATGAGGCAGGCCAGATAGGTGCGCGGCAGCTCTACCAATTGATCCTGGTGGTGCAGGCCAACCATGGCCGGCTCATCCTGTCCGGCGACACCCGCCAGCATGGGGCCGTGCAGGCGTCGGATGCGCTGCGCTCCATCGAAAAATACAGCAGTTTGAAAGCAGCGGAACTGAGGGAGATTCGGCGGCAAGACCCCACGCGGGCAATATCAGAGGAAAAGCGCGTGTTCGTGACGGCTTACCGCAATGCTGTCCGAGCGGCTTCGTCCGGGCGCATTGCCGAATCTTTCGATGGCTTGGATCGGCTGGGCTGCATCCGCGAGATCGCGCCCGATGAGCGCCGCGCCGTGCTGGCCCGGGAATACCTCGCCAGCCTTGACCGCCACGAACGTGTGCTTGTCACGGCCCAAACCTGGAACGAGGTGAACGGCGTAAACGAAGCGATCCGGGCGGAACTCAAAGCCTGCCGGCGGATCGGCTCTGGCGTCACATTGAAGACCTACCAAGCGGTTGATCTTGGCGAGGCACAAAAACGGGATGCCCGGTTTTATGAGCCGGGCCAGTTCGCCTGTGTGCTTAAACGCTACGGGCGCTTTGAAAAAGGCGATCTCTGCCCCATCGATGGGACAAACGAACGCGGCTTGGTGCTCATCAAGGATGGTCGGCGGTCAACCATGAGTTATCAGTATGCCGATCGGCTGGCCATCGCGGTCGAGAAAGAAACCGAGGTGGCACCCGGCGACCGCCTGCAGCTGAAATTTAACGGCAAATCCAAAGAAGGGCACGCTATCGCCAACGGCGAACTCGTGACCGTGCGTGGCATCGACACCGATGGATCGCTGACGGTTGAAGACGACCGTCTCACGGTAAAGACACTTTCACCGCAACAACGTCTGTTCAACCGGGGCTATGCGGTCACGTCTTATGCCTCGCAGGGCAAGACGGTTGACACGGTGCTAGTGGCAGATGCGGGCTGTCGCGCGGCGACGAATGAAAACCAATGGTATGTCGCCATCTCGCGCGGGCGTGAGCGGGTCATCGTTTTCACCGACGACAAGACCAGTCTTCGCGCCAGTATCGAGCAAAGCGGCGCCCGTGACCTGGCTTTGGAAATAAAACCTTCTGCATCAGAATCATCCGCCCGTCATGGGCTGCATAACCGCCTGTCGGCCTGGACACACCCGTTACTGCCCGCAGACGCCATGCAATTCACCACCCGAAACGCCGTGCAGCACAAAATTACCTTATGAGCTCCAATTCTCTGAAAGAAGCACTCCAACAATACCGGGAGGCACATCCGCCGTCCCTCGAATCGTATAACCGGGAGTATCAACCGGTGCGCACGGTACAGATTCACTTATGGAACGGTGAACACTGGGTGTTGCCATGGGCGCATTTGGTCTCCGCGTGTCATCAAGGCACTGGCGAGAGCGGGCAACTGGTGCTCATGTTCGCTCATCACGAAGTCGTTTTGCAGGGTGCCCACCTCGTCTTGATCCTGACTGAAATCGCCAGTTTCCATGTTGATTGCCTGCGCGAAATACCGGAAAGCTTTCGTGCGCAAACTTGCAAAGACGAACCGTTCATCAGTCGCATCTCGGTGCGTCCCCTGACGAATTCTGACAAAACCGAACAGCTTGATTCCCCGCAGAAAGAAGACGGGAAGAGTGGGTTTGCAGGTATTCAAAAAAACGCCATCGCGCCTGCTCTCCGCTTGGATTTCACCGAGCTTTGCCCAGATGAGCAGCAAAAAAAAGGGCGAGCGTGCAGCTTGGTCTAAAGATAGCAGCAGTTTTTGCCTTCTTCCCAGTGGCGGCCAATTTTCTGCCGGTAATCATCAGAAAGCAGGGTTTGACCACTTCCAGCTGCCTTCGACCCAGTTAGGCGCGGCGGCGTTCGGGGCCGCACGCGCCGTGGCAAAGCGCCGCAGGGAACGGCGCGCCGGAGCTCCGGCGAAACAAAAAGCGCCAAGCTACCTCAAGAGTGAACCCGTATTTAGCAGAGCCCCGATTGAGTCTGGCATGATTGGAGGAAGAGAAAGGAATGGGTAGGCGTATAGCCAACGAATCGAATTATGTTTCGGTTTTAGTGCAGCGTGACGCCGTTTTTTACAGTCTAACCAACAGTGGTGTCACTTGAACCATTATAAAAGAACAAGTTGCGGGTTTTCCCCTCGCGTACGACCAACGAAACTACCACCTTCGGTGGTAATGCATTAAGGGCAGCGTGACATTTCATATTTCATGACTACGAAGGAAAAAAAGAAGCCCGACCCAACGGATGTTCTCGGTCCGCGTGAGGTTGTAGCCAAGTCGCACGAAAAAGGATGAGAGATAGGTGATGCCTGCGGCATTAAGGTTTTCAAATTCGCCGAAGCCGGTCAGTCCCATATGGGCCAGAGGTGGCACGGGCACCTGTGCAATCGGGATGACCATGGCCGAGGTCAGCAGAACTGTGGAATAGTATGAACCCAGCCGTGTGAAGCCTAGATCTGCGACGGGGCGTGCCCGAACTGCGTGGGCCAATAGTGTACGGTCTATCCATGCTCTCACTTCTGGGAGCCTTTGCTGGAGTTGCTGCAGGCTCATGGTGAGCACGAGGAGAATAACTCCGGCTGAGGTTTTGGTGCTGTTGGATGACCGAAGCCAGTCGGGATGTAACCTTTGCTGCGCATCCATGAGAGTGTTTCCAGCCATTTGGCTTTGGGTATCTGCAGCTTGTCGGGATGCCAGCGTTCGAGGACTTCGGTAAGAATGGCGTCGTCGCTGACGAGCCGCTGCCAGATGATGAGATCGTTCCATGCGGCATAGAGCGTGGCGAAGCGTTCACAACGCTCAGTTTTCCACGTCTTCATCTCTTCGATCAGGCGACGGATGGCAGCAGCTTGTTTGGGCCAATGTTGCTCGAATAAATCCCGGTGACCACCGGCTTTGGCGAGTGGACGGTATTCGCTGCCATAACCGTCTGAACGTGGAACGGCCTCGAACCATTCGCAGTCCTTCATTTTGGTTTCGACCTGTGCGATCAGACTAGGATCGTGCGGGCCATTTTGAAAACGGGCTGGTCGGCTATCAATTTCTGCGAGTTGCGCGATGTATTCGGTTAGATAGATAACCTTCTGGAGCTTGATTTGTCCAAAAGTTCGGTCGCTGTGCAACCGGTCCACAATTTCAGCAGCAAGCACGGCACGGATAAACTCGGGGCTGGAATGCAGTAGGATAATTTCAGCCTCGGGATCTTTTTCATCCATTTGAGCCATAGTGGCAGCAAAGCGCTGTTCAGCGGGGGCGAAGGTTTCTTTGAGGACGGCCTGGAGGAGGTGGTCGGCGTGGGTGCGGGAGTGCTCGATCTCCGCTTCCATCGCGCTACAGATCGTCATCAACGCCTCCACTCGCTCCACGACGGCGGCTTGCTCGGCAATGGGTGGAATGGGAATAAGAACATGGCGAACATTTGGCAAATTTAGCCCGGGCTTGTCGCCACGAGAGAAACCGAGCAATTGCGCACGGGGTCCTGCCTCGGTTATCAACGCCTGATAAATCCATTTGGCTAAGTCTGTATCTATGAGACGAGTCAATGCAATATGTTGGCTCACATAAGCCTCATCAAATTCGTCTTCGATCAATGCAGTTTTCGCTAGATTGCCGCCTGTAATCGTAATGAGAATGTCGTTTTTCTGAACCTTCGCACGAGTCCCTTCCGCTTTGTCTGGCAACTCAACGAATGTTTCGTCGTCGAGATTTAGATTGTCTGTCTTTATATTCTGAGCGCGGATAAAAAGTGCGCCGCTATCAGCGTAGTATTGCTGCCATCCTCTTGAACCACTCGTCACGTATTCGCATAGATCGCCATAACGACACCATACCCAGCTCTTCGGAATCTCGAATTTGGTCTCAGCGCCAGTGATTTTAGGCAGTGGCTTTTCTGGGCGAAGTTTCTTGGCAGCGATGAGGCGGGCTTTCTCGGCTTGGATGCGGTGGATGAGCTGCTTCGCTGGTTCCACTTCAGGGTGAGCGGCACGCCAGCCGGCGGTCAGCTTGCCTTGAATCGCCTCATGCAGGACGGCTTGCTTGAGCTTGGCTAGGAGGGATTGCTGGTGGGTAATTTCGTGCTCAAGCTTTAGTTGTTCGAGCCGAAAGCGATTCAGCCGATTGGCAATCGTTATTTGCTCCGACAGTTTTGGGAGCTTCACCTTAAGGGGTAAAATGTGCTTTGGCTTCAGCTCGGTTTTGATACCGCCCGGAATTTGCTCTCTCAACAAATCGCTGAACTCGGGGCTTTTGAAGAACCACTTCAGGAATTCCACGGAGATGCGGCCTGAATTGAACTCGTAGGCGGAGTAGTGAATCGTTGCTAACACATCGTCCTCGCCGCCGTGGACAGCGATCGCACCTTTGGCCGCGTTGATACCCGAAATGACCAAATCTCCTCTCTTCACGCGGATCATGTCGGTCTTGGTGTCGGTCTCTGCATCAAGATGGATGTTTCCTGAAAAATCTATTTTCTTGATCCGCTGTAGGCCGAGCTGATTGGCATGCTCGTATTTGATTCGTCCGTCTCGCTCGGTGAGGAAATCGGAAAGCTTGGTGTGTTTCCAGTTCATCCGAGCTGCTTTTGAAGTTCGCTGAGAATATTGTGCGCCTTTTCTAGAGAACCATTCAGTCGCGCCATTACTTCTGCCGCCGAAAGATCTTTTTTCGATTCTTCGCGGTGTGGATTCTTCACATCCAAATCGAAGCCCTTCTTTAAATCACCGACCTTCACCCGCCAAGCGACTTCGTTTTCCTCGCGTTGATCCCACCATGCGATCATGGGTGTGAACTCGTCGAACTGGATGACCTTCGTTTTTGAATAGCTTTTCTGTCCCTCGGGCAGGCGGTGTTCGTAATACCAGATTTCCTTAGTGGGTGTGCCCTTTTGGAAGAACAGCAGATTCGTGGAGACAGTGGCGGGGTGGAAGGTGGACTGCGGAAGGCGGACGATGGTGTGGAGGTTGCAATCGGCGAGAAGTTTTTCGCGGATGCGCTCCTTGTAGCCATCGCCGGTAATGCAGCCGTCGGGCAGGACGATGGCGCAGCGGCCACCAGGTTTGAGCAATTGGAGCATGAGGATGACGAAAAGGTCGGCGGATTCCCGGCAGCGGAAGGATTGCGGGAAGTTCGTCTCCACGCCCTCGGCAATGCCTGCGCCGAACGGTGGGTTGGCGAGGATCACGTCCACTTGCTGCTTCGGCCCGATGGAGCTGTATTCGGTCTTGAGGCTGTCCTGGTAATGGTAGTCGGGCACGTCCATGCCGTGCAGGATGAGGTTGGTGAGGCCGAGGACGTAGGCGACGGGTTTGTATTCCCAACCGGTGATGGATTTCTGGAGGACGGCTTCGTCGTCGAGGGAGCGGACTTCTTTTTCGCGGATGAAATCAATGGCGGCGCTCAAGAAACCGCCCGTGCCGGCGGCGGGGTCGAGGACACGTTGGCCGAGCTTGGGCGCGGTCATCTGGGTCATGAGCCGGGTGATGGCGCGCGGGGTGTAATATTCACCCTTGTTGCCGGCGTCGCGCAGCTCGATGAGGATAGATTCGTAGATCGTCCCAAAGATATGGCGGTCGTCGGAATTATTGAAGTCGAAGCCGTTGAGCTGATTGATGACCTTACGCATCGCGTAGCCTGACTTCATGTAGTTGTTGGAGCCGTCGAAGACTTCACGGACGAGGGCGGCGCGTTGTGCGGCGCTGGTGGATTTCAACTCGCGCAGGCTGGCGAACAGACCGGCGCGGGCGTCGTTGATGAATTCGAGGAGTTCGTCGCCGGTGATGCCTTCGGGGTTGGCGGCCCAAGTGCGCCACTGGAATTTTTCTGGGACGACGGACTTGTAGCGGGCGCGGATGAGTTCGAGTTCCTGGTCTTTGTCATCGAGGATTTTCAGGAAGAGCATCCAGCCGAGCTGCTCAAGTCGTTGGGCGTCGCCGGAGATGCCTTGGTCTTCGTTCCGCATGATGTTGCGAACGTTTTTGACGATCGAGGAGATGTTGGGCATTCAGAATAAGGTCAGGCAATTTTGTAGAGTTCGTCAGTCAGCGTATGGATGACGGCATCATAGGCAGGCTTGCCACCGAAGGCGCGGATTATTTCGACTGGCGAGCCAAGCTTACTGAGGGGATCGAGCCGGATGATCTCCGGGTTCTCCAGATCAAGCGCACCGCCATCCGCATATTTGTCGAGCAGGGCGTTTATGACCTTGCGTGCGAAATCGCCGTATTTGGTGAAATAATCGCGCTTCTTCACCTGATCAGCACGCTCCTTGCGCGTGAGAGGTTTCTGGTCGTAGGCGACGTGGCAGATTAAATCGAACGGATCGAATGCCGACCCAATCTCCTCATTCAATGCAGCGAAGATCACACCCTGCTGTTCCAGCTCTTCAACAATGGCGCACTTCCTGTCGGCTTGCATCCAGGACGTGAGAAAAGAATCGAGCGAAGCGTAGGTTGTGCGGATGTTCTTGCGAGTGTAGTCGCGCAGGCTCTCGGTGATGATCTTGCCATCGTCGCCCATGTATTGGACGCGCTCTTTGATGACGGTGACTTCCACACCGTTGATAGTGACTTTGCGGCGAACCTGGTATTCGGCTTTGTCCTCGGAAAGGATTGAGACATCAGGTTTCTCTACCTGAGGGAAAACGATTTCGTCTCCGGTCAGATCATCGGTGACGGGCGTATCATCGGTCTCATTCTCCGCGTCGGAAATATCGTCGGTTTCGCTGGCTTCCTTCACCCGGACTGGATCGCCGTCGAAATCCTTGTCCGCAAAGAGAGCGGTCACGTTCCGGAAATCCATAATTGTGAAGTAGTGTTTCCCGAAGTCCTCATTGATGCGGGTGCCACGCCCGATGATCTGCTTGAACTCAGTCATAGAGCCGATATTCGAGTCGAGCACGATAAGCTTACAGGTCTGCGCGTCTACACCGGTGGTCATGAGCTTCGACGTGGTGGCGATGACGGGATAAAGCTCGGTGGGGCTGATGAAGGCATCGAGGTGGCGTTTGCCCTCTTCGTTGTCTCCCGTAATCTGCATCACGTAGGGATGTTGGGCTTGTAGTAGAGGATGTAGTCAGCGCGCTTCTGCGCTCCACGCGCATGAATTTTCCCGCGGACATAAATTCGCCCATCAGTGAAGCCGACTTCTTCGCGAACCTGAGTGTCGATGTTCCAGCCGGTCGCCACGAGTGCAGGGGTGATGAATTTGGTGCAAATATCCCGCTCGCTGAGAAGTTTCTTATTCATGCGGCGCGGGTATTGGGTGGTTGAGGGCGGCCTTGTAATCCTGGGCGACCCAGCCGCACGCGATAAGCTGTGCGTCGATCTTTTCCCTGGCCTGGGCTTCGGGCGTCATGCTGGAAAAGTAGTCCTAACCCCATGAGGCACATGGGGGCAAAGGTAAACTGCGCGATAACCGTCGCTTCACCCGGTTGACCAATGCGCACAGCAAGAAGGCCGAAAGCCACGAACACGCTCGGTTTGAGTTCTGCCCGCTACTGCAGCTCTTTTTCGCCTGCCCGTAATGCATTCTCCAGGCTTAGATTACGGCCTTCCACGATTGCTCCTAAGATAAGAATCGCAGCGCCACAATGCTTCACGGTTTCAGCGTTGGCGTTGGCATCGCTAGGATCATCCTCCAGCCGTTTGATTGCTGCCGAAAGCTTGCCGCAATGGCTTGTTAAGGCGGCGAACAGCGTCTCACCGTCATCCCTCATGTCGGGGGCACTGATCGGCAATCGTCTTACGATGGTGAGTAAATCATCCGAACTCATGGTGCCCCCATGCTGGCCGGCTGGTGCTCCATGGGAAGAGAAAAAACATGAATCATAGGTTGCGTTGGCCATTAAGAATGCCATTCTTATGGCATTGTTATGGCACGTAGAAAAAACTTACTTAAAACCACAACGCTGACGATTTCTACGACGCCTCAGATCCGGCTCCGCCTTACCCAGATTGCGAAAACAGGGCTTTGGGGTAAAAATGTAGCAGAAGCCGCAGAGCGCCTTTTGGGAGACGGCATCAGGGGATTTATTCGAGACGGTATCCTTAAGAGGCCGGACCCGAACGGAAAGTGAAACATCCCTGCAAAAGGATTCTTGTGAACAAGTCTGAGAGTATCTTGTGAAAATATTTTGGGGAAAAGATGTCAGGTACTTTTGATTCCCAATCGCTGGATTTTTAACCACAGACCAACTTATCTTATGAGCGAAAAAGTTCTAGCTGTCCCGCGTCCTGCAATTGAAAATTTCCTGAAACAAGGATTTTTTGAGTCCAATGGGGCCGACTTGATGGGCACCATTGCCGACCAATCGGTATTTCTTGATCGGAAGCAGGCCGAAGAAGACCCCTCCCATAAACAAATTATCCCGTATATCCTTGTCACCAACGATGGGCGTTTCTTGCTCTACAAACGAACGAAAAAGCAGGGCGAGAGTCGCCTGCACAACAAGTTATCTCTCGGCTTTGGCGGACACATTAACGACATCGATGGCAATCGAGAGACGGATACAAACTTAATTTTAGCGGCAATGATTCGAGAGCTTAACGAAGAAGTTTTCATTCCAAGCGTGCGGCAGGTGAGCATCGTAGGATTTATCAATGATGACTCGAACTTAGTGGGAAAGGTGCATCTTGGCGTCGCTTTCGTTGTGGAGGCGGCAAATGACCGGTTTGTTGTCAACGAGCCAGAGATGATCGAGGCCAAATGGTGTGACGCAAAAGCGATTGAAGAAATTTTCCCCAATTTGGAAACCTGGTCCCAACTTCTTTGGACAGAACATGCGCGACCGCGCACTGAAAGTGCTCGATCTAATGAGTCCGAAATGTTCGCTTCGCCTCTTTCCGTCGTCCCGCAGCACGCCTAGGAAACCTTCCGGTGTTCTCCATTTTTGCGCGATCGTTTCAGCGGGGAGAAATCAATCGCAGCACTGCCCCACGCGGGGCGCTACCGCGCGGGGTGGCCCCTTAAAATATTTGCCACGGATTTGTCAGCGGCCTTATTTCTGACTTGTTTTTGTTCGATTTCGTTGCACCTTTTTCTTTGTTCTATCGCACTCAATAACAACATAAAGCCCGCTTAACGAAGCCTTTCTGTTGTCAGGATTTCTGCCCTTCGAATCCCCGTGGGGACGCCATCAACGGCATTTGCGGAAGGCCGTGGGCGTTTCGCCAAAGTGCCTCCGGAACTGGTTGGCAAAATACTGGCTGGTATTAAACCCGCAATCGAGGGCGATGTCCGTCACGCTTCGTGCCGATTCCTGACGCAACAGACGTGCGGCCGCATCGAGCCGGGCAAGATTGAGAAAATGGATCGGGCTGTCATTCGTAATTCGACGACAGATACGGCTAAAACGGGTGGGGCCCAATCCACAAGCTGAGGCCATGCCTTCGAGTGTCCAGTCCTGCTCAAGGCTGTTAAGGTTCTGCCGTAAATCGGCGAGGAAACGTTCAACGGAGTGTTCCGGACTGGCAAGGCGACGGCACTCGGCGAGGTTCCCGGCCCGGAGCATATCCAAGATGCCCAGCAGTAGTTCATTCAATCCGACGGCGATACAAGAAGTTCGGTCGTCACCGGGGTTCTTGGCGACGGCCATGGCCATTCGCTGAAAGCTGCGAATCACTTCTGGCGACGCACGCCATACAGCCGATTCCGTCAATCGCAGCCGTCGGGTCAATTCAGCTTGGTCTTTGAGGGAGAGCACGACCCAGCCTGGCCACCGCCAAGGTTGATCCGGTCGTTGGGCGCCAACGGTGACGATCGTCCAGTGGAGCCGGCCGGCGGCGATAGATGGATCGCCTTGGCGATGAACCTGCCAGGGACGAGTGATGGTAAGATTACCCGGTCGCAAGGGGTGGATCTTGCCGTCGACCGCAAACCGCATCGAGCCGGTTTCGAGCAAGCAAATCTCGACCCCTTCATTGTAGTGGAAATCCATACCCCAATCCTGTTTACCGCGGGCATCCCAAAATCCCTGGCTCAACAACCCTGGCAGCTGCCCGGCCTTAATCCGGTCGCCGGGATAATGCCCCCGGCTAAGGGCGTGGAAGTCGATCTTCCCTCGACGAATCGAGTTCAGCAAGGGCCGGTGCGTATCAATCAGATCGCCACCGGAGCTTTTGCCATAAATGCGAGGATATCGTTTCATGCCCGATGAGCGTGTGTAATTTCCTGCGCGGCAAATTTCTTAACGACGCAACGGGTATAATTGAGAGTGACAGTCCCAGAGGCAAGCAGCCACACGCCTCCAGGCCTTAACTTTGTTACCCCGGATTAGTACAACCCTCTCATCAACGCCCCCTGCGACTCGCCTCACTGGCCGCTCCATGTCATCTTCCATCTGGCAATCCTTGATCACTTTTGATCTGCGAAAGTTGAGGCGATCCGAAGGCTGCCCATCACTTTCGCTCCAATGAAAACGGGATTACTCGCTGGCAAAGTCATCTTCCTCACCGGTGGTTCCACCGGCATTGGCCGGGAATGCGCCAAAGCCTACGCGGCCGAGGGAGCGATGGTGTCGTTGGTCGCACGCGGCCAGGACGCGGCCGCGAAAGCCGCGGCCGACCTCGGGCCGGAACATCTCGGCCTGACGTGCGATGTTTCGCAAGGAGAGGAAGTGAAAGCCGCGATCGAAGCGACCCTCGCCCGTTACGGAAAGTTGGATGCCGTTCACAACAACGCCGGCATCGCTATGCCGTCGAAAGCCATTCACGAAACGTCCGAGGCGGAATGGGACGCGCTGTTCGATATCAACCTGAAAAGCGTTTTTCACACCACCCGTTACGCCTTCGATGCGCTCAAATCGACCAAGGGGTGCATCTTGAACACCAGCAGCCTCGTCGGCGTGATCGGGCAGGAGATTCACGCGGCCTACACCGCGACGAAGGGCGGTATGAATACGCTCACGAAATCCATGGCGCTTGATTATGCCAAGTATGGCATACGCGTTAATGCCGTCTGCCCCGCTGGCACGTGGACGCCCATGCTTCGCAAATGGTGCGCCGAGCAGCCTGACCCAAGTTCAATCGAAGCTTACCTCGATGAGATTCATCCGCTGGGTTATTGCCCTGAAGGCGATGTGATCGCCGACCCGTGTGTGTTCCTGCTTTCAAGCAAGGCACGCTTCATCACCGGCCACATCATGCATATCAGCGGCGGCGCGGAACTCGGTTATCGGCGGCCGATTTGAATTTATGATCAAGACCATTTCAACCCGCGATATGCGGTATCCGATTGGCTCGGGCCGCGGCAGCGACGCGATTCACAAAGATCCCATTTATTCCTACGCCGTCACCCTGCTGCGGGACGAGCAAGGACGCACCGGCAGTGGACTCGCCTTCACGCTGGGCGAAGGCAACCAACTCGTCTGCGAAGCCGCGAAGTTCTATGCCGAACGTCTCGCCGGCCTGAACATCGAGGAAATCATGGCCAATTTTGGCGCGCGGCAAAAGGCCATGGCCGACGAACAGCAGTTCCGCTGGCTCGGCCCGCACAAAGGCATCGTGCAACTGGCCCTGGCGTCCGTGACCAACGCGTGTTGGGACTTGTGGGCCAAGTCGCGCGGGGTGCCGCTGTGGCAATTGCTGCTCAGCCTCACGCCGGAACAGATTGTCGCCACGCTCGATCTTTCGTATCTCGAAGACGAACTTACGCGCGATCAGGCCGTGCAAATATTCCGGGACGCCCAGCCAACCCGAACCAGCCGCGAGCCCGTGTTGCAGTCAGGCTATCCCGGCTACGACACCAGCGTCGGCTGGTTTAATTATCCGGACGAACAGGTTCGCGAGAACTGCAAGCGCGCCCTGGCCGAGGGGTTCACCGCGCTGAAACTCAAGGTCGGATCGCCCGATCCCGAACGCGACCTCCGCCGCGCAAACATTGTCCGCGAAGTGGCCGGTGGCCAGGCGCGCGTGATGCTCGACGCCAACCAGCAATGGACGTTGCCGCAGGCGCTCGCCATCTGCCCGCGTTTGCGCGCGATGAATCCATTCTGGATCGAGGAGCCGACGCATCCCGACGACGTGCTGGGCCACAAGACGCTGGCCGACGCCGTTGCACCGGTGAAGCTCGCGCTCGGGGAGCACGTGCCGAACCGTGTCGTCTTCAAGAATTATTTGCAGGCCAAGTGCGCCGGATTCATCCAGGTGGATGCCGTGCGCGTGGCCGGGGTGAGTGAATTCATCGCCGTGAGCCTGCTGTGCAAGAAGTTTGGCGTGCCGGTCGTGCCGCACGTCGGCGACACGGGCCAACTGCACCAGCATCTCGTCCTGTTCAATCACATCGGCATGGATCACCCGGTCGTTTTCCTTGAACATATTCCGCACCTGCGGGAGCAGTTTGTCCATCCGGTCCAGGTCAGGAACGGCGTTTATCAGGTACCGCAGGACATCGGCGCGAGCTGCGATCTGAAACTAAACTGATCGGAATCCCTGTCCCATCGCTGAAAAATTACGATCATGTCCTTGCCCGGCCCGATCATCGACGCGCACGTCCACCTCTGGGATCCGGCTCGCTTGCGCTACCCCTGGCTCGCCGCGGTGCCGGACCTTGCGCATCGGCACACGCTCGACGGTTTTGCGGCGGCAACGGGCGGGCTGCCGATCACCCGCCGCGTGTTCGTGCAGTGTGAGTGCGATCCGGCCCAGGCCCGCGAGGAAGTCACTTGGGTGGCGGCCATGGCGGGGATCGACGCCATTGTGGCCTACGCCCCGCTCGAGCGGGGGGAACCGTCTGCATCCGAACTTCAGTGGCTGGCCGGCCAGCCCAAGGTGCGCGGGGTGCGACGGGTTTTGCAGGGCGAGCGCGCTGCGGATTTTTGCCTGCAGCCCGGCTTTGTGGCGGGAGTGCGGGCGCTTGCCCGCCACGGTTTCACCTTCGACCTCTGCATCCGGCATGATCAGCTCGGAGCGGCGGCCGAACTTGTCCGGCGTTGCCCGGAGGTGACCTTCGTGCTGGACCATCTTGGCAAGCCCGCGATCAAGGACCGGATTTTCGATCCTTGGCGCGCCCAACTCGCCCAACTCGCCGAACACCCCAACGTCGTGGCCAAGCTGTCCGGTCTCACCACTGAGGCGGATGCCGTGGCCTGGACCCCGGCAGATTTGCGGCCCTATGTGGAGCATGCACTCGCTTGCTTCGGGTGGGATCGCCTGCTCTTTGGAGGTGATTGGCCAGTGGTCGAGCTTGCCGGTGGATATCCGCGCTGGGCTGCGGCTCTGGCCACACTCATCGAACCAGCCACCCAGACCCAACACCGCGCCTTGCTTCACGACAATGCCGCGCGCGTCTACCGCCTTGCACCCACCACATCCCATGTTCTCGCTGCAAAATAAAACCGCTCTCGTTACCGGCGCGGGCTCCGGCATCGGCGAAGCGATCGCCCTGGTTTTCGCCCGGGCGGGTGCCCATGTCTGGGTCGTTGATCGCGACGAGCCGTCCGGCCGTCGCACAGTTGAGGCCATCCAAACCATCGAGGCCCGGGCTGATTTCGCGGCGCTCGATGTTGCCGACGGCGCGGCGGCTCTCGATCTGGCCGCGCGTCTACCCGTCCTCGATATCCTGGTGAACAATGCCGGCATCGGTCACGTGGGCAATTTGCTCAACACCGCAGCCGCAGACCTCGACCGACTGCATGCCGTCAACGTCCGCGGGCCCTTCAATCTTTGCAAGGCCTTCGTCCCCGCGATGCTGGCTCGCGGGCGCGGGAGTGTGATCAACCTTGCCTCCATTGGCGGAATCATCGCGGTCCGCGACCGCCTGGCTTATACCGTGACCAAACACGCTGTGGTGGGGCTCACCCGCGCCCTGGCCCTCGATCACTCCCATACCGGCGTGCGTTTTAATGCGATCTGCCCAGGCCGCGTTGAGACGCCCTTCGTCAAGTCGCGACTCGCCGAGTATCCCGATCCAGAGAAGATGTACCGGGAAATGGCCTCCACTCAGCTCAATGGGCGCATGGCCCGACCTGACGAGGTTGCCGCCGCCGCCCTCTACCTCGCCAGCGACGAGGCTTCCATGGTTACCGGATCCTGTCAGATGATAGACGGTGGCTGGAGCGCCGGCAAATAGCCGGGTCTGTCTTTCCTGAGTTCTTCAGTTTCCTTTCCCATGAAAATCATTCGCTATCAGGATCCGCAGGGCCAGATCCACTTCGCCGCCGAGCAGCCCGATGGCTCCGTGAGGCGCATTCAGGGCGACATCTACGGTGCCCATTCCGTGACAACCGAGAGTGCGATCGTGACGAAGCTACTCGCCCCGGTTTTGCCCACCCAGATTCTCTGCATCGGGCTCAACTACCGGCAGCATGCGGCCGAGATCGGGGCCAAGGCGCCAGAGCGGCCGATCCTGTTTGTGAAGGGCGTCAATGCGCTGCAAAATCCCCGTGACCCAATCCTGATTCCGACCCACGCGGCCAGCGATCAGGTCGACTACGAGTGCGAACTTGCGATCGTCATCGGCCGGCCCTGTAAGAACGTCTCCCGCGAGGACGCGCTCAAGTACGTGCTTGGCTACACCTGCTGCAACGACGTGAGCGCACGCGACTGGCAACTGCAGTGGGGAGGAGGGCAGTGGTGCCGGGGCAAGTTTTTCGACACCTTCGCCCCGCTCGGGCCCTGCCTCGTTACTCCGGAAGAGATGCCCAATCCCAATGCGCTGCGCATCAAGACGGTGCTCAACGGCCAGGTCGTTCAGGATTCAAGCACGAGCGACATGATTTTCGACGTGCCGACCCTCATTAGTTTCCTCAGCGGAAGCACCACGCTGTTGCCGGGTACCGTCATTTTAACCGGGACTCCGCAGGGTGTCGGCATGGCGCAGAAACCGCCCCGCTGGCTCAAGGTCGGAGACACCGTGAGCATCGAGATTGAAGGAATCGGGACATTGACGAACCCAGTGGAGCGCGAACCTGCGGTATGATCGTGCGATGTTAGTAAGGAGCGTCGCATTGATGCGACGTTTGGTTCACGGGTTTGTACGCACAAAGGCTTTCATCGTGGCGCATTCACGCGTTCCCGCCGCTGGCGACGGACGGATGGAGTAGCGACCCACCGCGGCCGGCACAATGAAGGTCTCGGCGTAGTGGACAACAAACGGAGCGAAGGCGTTTTCGGGGCTTTCCACCACCGCTTCCGCTCCTTCAACCAGATTGAGCACGTTTACGCCGCCATGACGTGTCCCGCCGGTGTCATGGGGAACCGAGGCGGTAAATAAATGGCGGCGCGTTTCGATGAATTCCGCTTCGTGGAGCCCGGTTCGCTCTTCTCTCCATCCGGCGCCCCGACCCACTTCCCGCACTTGGTTGATCAAGTGGGCGGCGGCATACACCTCGTCGCGTACCCACAGAATATTGGCCTTTCCGTGGTCGAGATGAATCGGGCGGGGCTTCCCGTCCAATCCCAGCCGATCCCAGTCCCATAGTTTGAAAGTGAAGATATAGGGCGTTGCGCTGATTTCGAGGACCACGCTTCCAGCGCCCGAACAATGCAAAGTGCCGGCCGGAATGAGAAAATGGTCGTGCTTTTTCGCGGGAAAGCGCGCCACAAACCTCTCGTCGTCGAACCGTTTCTCGCCTCGCTGCGCAGCTTCGAGATCGGCGACCATTTCATTCAACGCGGCGCCTTCCTTCCGGCCCAGGTAGACCGTCGCTCCCGGGTTCGCTTCCAAAATGTAATAACTCTCGTCCTGCGTGTACGGCATGCAAAAGTGCTCGCGGATATAGTCTCCGAGTGGATGCACTTGAAGGGAAAGGTTACCGCCACCGATCGTATCGAGAAGATCGAATCGGATTGGAAATTCCGCGCCAAATCTTCCGTAAACGGGCTCGCCGAGAAGTCCCCGCGGCTGCGCAAAAACCAGGTCGCTCGCCGGCACCTCGACGGGAATATCCCCGAATCGCAGGACCAGGCTATTCTCTTCCGGCACACAATCGAAGCCCCAGGCGAAGTTCGGCGCCGAAGGATCCAGATCAAAGGTCTCCTTCATCCACTGCCCGCCCCAAGGTCCCGGATCAAAGAAGGGCACGACGCGGAACGGTCGCGTGACACAATGAAGGAGTGCCCCCCGGAAGTCCGATCCGGCCACCATTTTGGGGTCGTTGGGAACGCAAGTGTCGAGGAGAAAGTCCCAGCGGGAAAGCGTTTGCTGCTTCCAACGGTCGCACACGCGCCAGTCGACGAAAAAGGCCCGCTTGTACTTGAGCGAGGGTTTGAGTGAGCGATTCTCGACGCCCAAGTTTGAAATCTCATTTTTCCGCTGGCGCGACTGCGCAACCCAGCGCGACAAATCAGCGTAAACGAAAATCGCCGGTTCCGGTGCGATCAAGGCCGCTCCGGGACCAATGATAATCACCGGATTCTTGGCCCGCGCGAGCCCGGCCCGAATCGATGCAATCCTGTCTGGGCGGAAGAAATCGCCAAGCGACCGACAGGTCAGACGGCCGAAGACGGGATCGTTCCCGCCAAGATCCGGGGCAACCATCAAGTCGATCGTCTCCGGCGACTTCATCGCGGTGCGGGAATTGATCCAGATCACCGACCCAGACACGGCACTTAAAGCTTCGCGGATCTCGTCCTCGAAAACCCCCGCGTAGCACTCGATCGCGATAACGGGCGCACTTGTCTGAACCTGCGCGCTTTCAATCGCGTCCCGCAGGCGTGAAACAATCGCGCCCCATCCCCGCCACGCCAGCCCGTCGCCCTCGGGAACTTCGACCGATGGAAACTTATCGTAGTTGGATGTTTTCACGACAAAAGATGTTTTTCCCGGGCCAGGACGTCGCAACCGATGAGCGCCGCGTCATCGCCAAGGCGCGCCGGAACGATATCGATAGTGCCCCACGGGGTGTGTGCAAGCTCCCGAACCGATTTGACCAAATCGGCAAAAAAATCATCGGCCCCGGCCATGATTCCGCCGCCGACGATGACCCGCTCGGGATCGTAGGCATGCACCAGGTTAACCACCATGGCCGCCCAGACCCCGATGGTTCGGGAGCGTAATTCCACCGCGCAGGAATCCTGTTCACGCGCCAGTCGAAAAAGCCCCGCGTAGTCGATTCGGTCGAGGTTTCGAAGCCGGCTGTGCGAAAACCCGGGGTGCTCACGAACGAGCTCCGGAAGAACCGAAGTCGATGCTTCGGCCTCGGCACAACCCCGGTTTCCGCAGGTACAAAGCCGGCCGCCCCACCGGACGGTGAAATGCCCGCCGAGGATGCCAGCCTGGCGGTGCTTTCCTCTCACGAGCTGTCCTTTCATGATCGCCGCCGTTCCCAGTCCCGTGCCCAAAGTAATACCGACGACATCGTCGCAGCCTTTGGCGGCACCGGCCCGCCATTCGCCGACCAAGGCGGCCCGGGCGTCATTCTCGATCACGAAATCCAAACCAAACTCCCCGCGCGCCCACTTTCGCAGATCGAGCCTGGACGCATCCACGTACTTTCCGTAGGTCGTCAGGACCCGCCCGGTGGAGGAATCAACGAGGGCCGGGAAACCAAAGCTCACGGCGCCGCACTCGCTGCGTTTTACCCGGGCGCGGTCAAGCAGATCCCCGAAAGCCGAGGCGATGCGGGGCAACTCCAATTCAAATCCTTCGCCTGATCTTGCCTCCAAAGTGGTTCGGGCCAGGACGGATTCGTTTTCGACCAACCCCAACTTGATCCGTGAGCCGCCAATATCCGCAGCAAGAGTCATCATGAGGGGGTAATTGGCCGCGTTACGCCTGGTTACGGCTTCGTATTTGGCCGACCCCGGTATGCGGAAAATAGGGTTTGCTCACAAGGGCCCTTTCGTGCACCCTATCGGACAAAACGTGCAAACCGCCACCCATCACACAAAGTTCAAGCCACGCGTTCTCGTGGTACTGGGATGGAACGACCCCCGCACGATTCGAGTTCTCGGCCAATATGGCCGCACGGCCGGCTGGCATCTCGAGACCAGGCATTTCTTCGATGAGATTTTGCCCATGCAGTGGCATGGCGACGGGCTGATTGCTTCGTTCCCGCAACGCGACGAGATCCGCGGCTTTATTCGCCGCCAGGCACCGCGCCAGCCCACGGTTCTGGTTGGACGCAACCTAAGTTTGATCTTCCCCAATCAATCCACCGCGGACATGGGCCAGGTCATGGAGAACAATGTGTTGGCCGGCCGACTCGCCGCGCAGCACTTTATCGAGCGCGGTCATACGCAATTTGCCTATATCACCGCCTACAGGGGTCTGGTCTCCAAAGACCGGTACGATGGCTTCCGCTCCACCCTGGCTGAGTCGGGATTTAAATGCCACCGACTCGCCTACGAACGCGATCGGTCCGCGGCGGGCGATTGGCGGCATCGGCAAGCCTGGCTGGCCCGGCAGCTGCGTCCCCTGCCTCGGCCACTGGCCTGCTATGTGCTCGACGACCAGCTGGCCTCCGAGGTGATTGAGGTCTGCCTGGGAAACGGCTGGCGGGTGCCCGAGGACTTCGCCGTCATGGGCACCGGCAACATCGAAGTTGCCTGCGAATGTTCGCATGTGCCCATCTCGAGCGTCGACCTTGGGGATGAAGAGATCGCCCTCAAGGCCGCGACCTTGCTGGATCGCCTGATGCGGGGCCGCAAGCTGCCCGACCGACCGATCATGATCGATCCACGTGGCATTGTCATTCGTTCCAGCACGGATTTTCTCGCAGTCGCCAGCCCGCTGCTGCGCCAGGCCGTGGACTTTATTGGCGCCAATCTGCGCCGTCCCTTTAGCCTTGAGCAAGTCGCCGAAGTGGTCGGGGTCTCCCGTCGGACGCTTTACAGTTTGTTTCGGAGCCACCTCTCGCGCTCGCCCGCGGAATTCGTGGTCCAAGCCCGTCTCGATCGCGCCCGGCAGCTCCTGGCGGCATCGCCCAATCAAACCATCGCGAACCTTGCGGCCCAAAGCGGCATCGGGTCACCGCGAACGCTCACGCGTCTTTTTCTTCGCTATGAAGGCGTCAACGCGCGCACGTGGAAGAAAACGCTCCGCCAAGCCCCGCGCCCCTCTCCTGGAGAAGGGGCACATGCTGCGGCCATCTGACTGCCGCCGGGATCATCTTCGGCTGGCGCTCCCCCTTACATCGCGGGCGGGGTAAAGGGGATGTATTGGGCAAAAAGCCAGCAGAGGAAGATGACCACGGGAATCTGGAATAACAGCTGAAGAACGGAAAAGCCAACCAGGTCCCGGGCCTTCAAGCGCAGGATTCCCAGCAGGGGCAGCATCCAAAATGGATTCAGCATGTTCGGCAGCGCCTCCGAGGCGTTGTAGATCTGCACCACCCATCCCAAATTGACCTGATGCCGCACGGCCGCCATCAGGACATACGGCGCCTCAATGATCCATTTGCTTCCACCCGACGGGATAAAGACCCCGAGGGTCGCCGAATAAAGTGCCACGAAAATCGGAAAACTCCTTGGCGTTGTGAATAAGACGAAGAGGTCCGCCAGCCATTTGGCCAGGCCGGTTCCGACAATCATGCCGAAGATGACGGCATAAAAAGGAAACTGGATCAGCACTCCGCCGGTCGCCGGGATGGATTGGGTCACGGCCCGCACGAATCTTTTCGGCCGCCAGTGAAGGAGGAGTCCCGTCGTGAGGAAAAGCAAATTATAGTTGTTCAGGTCGAGGACCGCACGAATCCCCGTGGGCGAGTTCCTGAACAGATCCACGAGATACCAGGCGAGCAGGCTCACGATGAGCAGGGTGAGGATCGGAGTATGCTCCAGCCATTCGCCCGGTTTTTTTTGGGTTTCGATTTCCGCTCCGGCCGGCTCAAATTTTATTCCGAAATCGCCGGCGGTCTTGGCGCGGTCGGGCGATGGGGCGGACCAGTATGCGATGGCGACGGAAACGGCGATCAACACCGCGGCCATGATGAAGGTGGGCCAGATAAAGAGAGTCTGCGTGAGGGGAATCAGGCCGCTAATGGCGAAAAGCTTGGGCGGAATGGAGCTTTTCGTGGCCATCATCAGAGCCGCGGAGGACGAAAGGCCGAGGGTCCAGACCGGGCCCAGGCCGAGGTAGGCCGCGGCTCCGGCCGCACGATAATCCATGCCGGTTACCCGCTTGGAGAGCTCCCGGACGAGGAGACCGCTAAAGATCAAACTGAATCCCCACGAGACCAGCGATGACAGGAGTGCGAACGCGGCCACAAAGGCAACCGCCCCTCTTCCCGTCTTGGGAATTCCCGCCAGCTTTTGAATCAGCCAGTAAACGGGCGGCGAGGAAGCGACCACATAACCTCCGACGATGATCATGGCCATCTGCATGGTAAAGGGGGCCAGGACCCAGAATGACTTCCCTCCTTCAACCGCCAGTTTCGCCGGG
>DATMLS010000015.1:0-25023 GCA_035569995.1 Opitutaceae bacterium
GGGCCGGTGGGCGTCTCGATGGTGGGCACCTTGAGCTCGACCCACCACTCGTGCTGGCCGCGCTTCTGGCCGGTGGCGGTGTTCGCGAAAATCGGTGCGACATGGAAATTGATGATCGTCCATCCGTGGCGATTGCAAACGGCGAGGAGCGCATCGGTGAGTTCCTTCTCGATGACGTGTTCGCCGAACGCGCTGAGCTGGAGCTTGGTGCGCCCGACGTAGATGAGCCGCGGCGGCTCGGTGGAGACAAAGCGCACGACGTCGCCCACGATGTAGCGGCACAAACCCGCGGGCGTGGACAGCAGCAGCACGTAGTCGACGCCGGGCTTGACGCCTTCCAGCGGCACGGCGCGCAGGCCGAGAATCGTCAGGCGGTTTTCATCGAACTCGCTCAAGGGTAGAAACTCGAAGAACAGCCCGGCGTCCGCGAGCAGCCGCAAACCGGCGGCGCTGTCGGCATCCTGCGCGGCGATGAAGCCTTCCGACGCCGGGTAGACTTCGTGGAAATTTACCGTCGGCCCGAGGACGGCGCGCAGCTCATTTTCAAACGGCCCGAGCGGCACGCCGCCGTGCACGAGGCATTCGAGGCGGGGCCAGAGGGCCTGCAGGTTTTCGGCGCCGCCGGCCTGCGCGCGCAGGGCCTCCGCGAGGATGAGAATCCAGCTCGGGATGCCGGCGAGCAGCGTGATGTCGAGCTGCCAGGTGCGCGCCACGATGGCCTGGATTTTTTCCGGCCAGTCCGTCATCCCGGCGATCTCGGTGCCGGGTTCGTAAAGGTGTTTTTCCACCCAGGGCGGAAGGCGGAGCGCGGTGATGCCGCTGAGGTCGCCGGCGTAGGCGGCGAACGGCTGGACTTCCTCGATGGGCGCGAGAGCGGTTGACCCGCCGAGAAAAAGGTGCCGCCCGCAAAATACCTTCGTCCTGCGGGTGCGCGCGGCGTAATAAAGCAGCGAGTCGAGCCCGGCTTTGCGAAAATGGGCGATCATGGGCTCGTTGATCGGCAGGTATTTCGTGCGCCCGGCGGTCGTGCCCGACGAGATCGCATAAAAAGAGCAGGATCCCGGCCAGAGCACGTCGGCCTCGCCGTGTTTCATGCGCTCGATGGCGGGGGCAAGATCCTCGTAGGTATAGAGCGGGACGCGTTCACGGAATTGCTTGTAATCGATGCCGGCCTCGATGCCATGTTCGCGCCAGAGCTGCGTCTGGGCGAACGTATCCGCGAGCTGGCGGAAAGTTTTTTGCTGGGCCGGCACCGCGCCGCTTTTTTTGCGCCGCAGGCGCGACCTCGTGCGCGCGGTCAAAAAGCCCGCGCCAAGGTTGACGATAAATTTGGGAGGAACGGGCATGGGACTAGGTCAACACACGTCCCCAAGGCAGATTTGCCCGGCGCTGTGCCGCAAGCGAAATCACGCGTGCGACCAGGCTTTCCGGGATTTTAGCTGCCGGTAAAAGGCCGAAATGGCCGGAAGAAAATTAGAGCAGTGGAAAATGAGTGAAGCGTGCTGCACCGGGCTGCCGCCCTCGTTGGTGATGAGGCGGCAGGTGCTGTGGGGAAAATAAGCGTGGTGCGCCGTCTCAAGCGCAAAGCGGGTGGGCGACCGATCGACGAGCACGGAACTCTCCTTTTCGGCGTAAAGGATGAGCGTGGGCGCATCGCTCAGCGGCAGGAGCGCCGGCGAAAAATACCCGCCGGGCGCCTCCATTTGCTTCAGCGCATGGATGCGCTCGCAGGCGCCGGTGATGTTCACGTTGCGAATGGTGCCCATCACCGCCTCGCGCAGCTGGTGCAGCTCGCCGCGGCTCATGATTGCCCGCAGCGCCTCCTTGTTCTGCGCGCCGGCCTCGAACATTTTCAGCATGATGGTCCGGGATTTTTCCACGGCTTTCGGGGTGGCGGAGCCGTCGAGATAGGGCTGGACCGCGCGTCCGAGCAGCGTGGCGGGCTTGGCCTCGCCGGGGGCGAGCAGATCCTCGATACAGGCGACCGGGCTGACGATGATGGAGCCGTTGAGGTCGATTTTCCGGCCGGTGAGGCGCGCGCGTTTCAGCCATTCCATGAGCAGGCCGCCGCCAAAGCTCACCGCAAAAATCACCGGTTTCTGACCGTGCAGTTCGGCAAGTTCCTCGACCAAGTCGTCGAGCTGGGCAAACAGCATGTCGTTGGAGAAGCCGTGCGGAGGATAGTTGAAGTAATACAAGCTGCCCGATTTCAGCAAAAATCCCCTCAGCAAGAAAACCTGCTCGGTTGCATCGGGCACGAACCCGCCCAGCACGATGGTTGGCCGGTGTCCGCGGCTGCGCTCCCATCGGATGGTGGCCTGCTGGTGCTCGCCGGCCTTTCCGCTTTGCCGCAAGGCTTGCTGGGCGCGCTTTATGGTCGGCGTAAACGACCGCAGTTGCGGCGGGCGCAGCTTGTTGCCGGTCGTGCGGATAAGCGTGCGCAACGGTTGGGTCGGCGACAGTCGTCCGAGCTGTGTGAACAGCGACAAGGCGGGAATGAGATCGCTTAGCGTAGCCATGAAAGTTTGTAAAAGTTGCCTAACTTACAGGGAATTTGGCAAAGGCAAATCTCTTCTGTCGCAGGAAAGTGACTTGGTTGATACACAGGCGTTACATTAGAGCTTGGCGGTGGCCGCGGCACAACGAGAAATCCTGCCGCGCGTGGGGCGCTCTGACCCCCAAAAAGAGGCCGGGTTTCTCCGACCCTAGCGCAATTTTCCCAGCGCGGTTTGCGCGCGGGCTTTTTCCTCAATGTCATATTTTTCGCGCAGGGGAAGCCGGATGGCTGCCTCGAACTCGGCCCGGGCGAGGTCGGGCTGCTGGTCCGCGAGCAAGGCGAAGCCAAGCTCGACATGATGGGCCGGAATTTGCGGCGCGAGTTTGACCGCGCGGCGCAACAGGCGCACCGCTTCGGCCGTCGAGGCGGGCGGCAGGCCGCCATAGACCAGTTTTACCAGAAATCGCTCGGTCGCGCCAATGCTGGCGATTTCATAATTCCAGCGGCCGAGCACGTGGTAAGCCCAGTCGTAGTTCGGGTCGAGCGCGAGGGCGCGCCCGGCGTAGTCCTCGACCAGGCGCGAGTAGCCAATCTCGGTGCGCAGGCTGCTGTAGAAGCCGAGTTTCCCGTAGCTGACGGCGAGAGAAGTGAGGTTGACGGCGCTGTTGGGCTCAAGCGCGACTGCGCGTTGGGCGTAGGCGACGGCCTTTCCCGCCCGGCGCTTCTTTTCATCGGGGTCGGCCGTGTCGCTGATGGAATCCGAATATTGCCTGGAGATCTTTTCGAGGATAAAAGGGTCGTTGGGCTGTACCGCGTCGGCTTTGAGAAAAAAGCCCAGCGCGGTTTTCGTGTCGAAGTGCGCCTCGGCGACGAGGGCCTGGGACAGGAGCGGGTTGGCGGTGCCAGCCGCCAGGGCCAGCGGCCAGGCGAGCAGCATAAAAGCGAGCTGACGGCACAACTTCATCGTATCACCAACGATTAATGGTCAGGCCAATGAACCGCGATACAAAGACGCCTGGCCGGGCTGGGTCGCTTACGGACCGTTGGCCGCCTTGGCTTTTTGCTCGCGATGAATCCGGTCGATGGCGCGCATGACCGGCAGCAGCGGATAATAACAGAGCATGATAAAGAGCGGTGTGAGCAGCGCCCAGGCGGCGATGGCATGCAGGGCCGTGGGGGCGAATTGGCGGAAAAACTCCGCCAGATTGCTGTCGAATGCCGTCACATTATCCCAGAAGCCAAGCGCATGTTTCCAGGCGAGCAGCCGGTACATTTCCTTGATGAAATGAGGCTGGTGCGGCACGCCAAAAAGAAATTCGCCGAAACGCACACACAACAGGATGGCCGGCACATGCAGGGGCCAGAGCGCCTGGTTGAGCAGCTGGACGATGGGTTGATTGAGGCGCAAGATGAGGGCGACAAGAAAACAGAGCAGGGTGGTCAGGCCGAAGATGGGAAAAAGCCCGCAGGCGCCGCCAATTGCGACCGTCATGGCGAGTTTTTCGGGCGTGATGCCTTGTGTGAGCTGGGCCACGACCGGATCGGCGATGCGGCGCTGCCAGAGGGTGCGCTTCGGCACGGAAGCCGGCGGAAGGATGGCTGCCTTGGTGGGGGATGAGGGCATGATGGACACAGCGACGAGCAATCAAGATCCTACCGGACGACAGGTCCATCTTCAAGCTTTGCCGCTGCGCACTAGGTTAACACGAAAACACCGGCGCGCGGGAAATAAATTCGCAATACTTATGCGATTAATTTTACCGCGGCCGCCAGCCCGCGAAAAACCGGTACAACCGCGATTCCGGCACGAGCGTCACGATGTAAGCGGACACCAGGAGGTTCAGCGCGCCCATCACGCCGAGCACCTGCAGGCCGCTGAATTTAAATTTGATCAACACGCCGGCCCCAATCGATGCCGCCACCATGAAAAGGGCGTTCATGATATTGTTCGCCGCGATATTGCGGGCGCGATGCGCCGGTTCCGACCACGCCGTCATGATGGCATAGAGCGGCACGCTGAAAAGGCCGCCGCATACGGCCAGTCCGGCCAGGTCCCCGCAGATCCTCAATCCAAGCGGGGAGGTCAGCGCCAGCACGCCCGGCCCGATGTGGCTGCTGGCCCACCAAAAATCGAAGGTGAAAAGTGACAGCCCCAAGCCGGCGGCCGGCGCGTAGCGCGCGGTGATGGCGCCGCGCAACAGGACGTTGCACAACACCGAGCCAAGGCCGATGCCCACGGCGAACAGCGTCAAAATCACGGTCGCGTGGTGGGGATCGTCCGAATGCAGCACGTCTTTGACATACGGTGGCAGGAGATTGAGCCAGATCACGCCCACCGCCCAGAACCAGGAGATGCCCAGGATCGCCCGAAATACGCCGCGCTGGGTGCGCGCGTACGCGATGAGCCGCCAGGTTTCGCGGAAAATGTTCGCATCGATTTTGAAGGCCGCGGCCGAGGGCGGCGCCGGCAGCACGAAAAGACTTGCCACCCAGCCTGCACCCGCGAGGCCGATCAGGACCCAGGGTATGGTGGTACTCACTCCGGTCACTCCGTTCACGTTGAACACGAGAATGCCGCCGAGGATGGTGCCGAGCAAAATCGCCACGAAGGTGGCCATCTCAATCACGCCCGTGCCGCTCATCAATTCTTCCTCCCGCAAGTGGTCCGGCAGGATGCCGTACTTCAACGGCCCGAAAAATGTCGCCTGCACGCCGGCGGCGAAAATCACCGCGAACAACACCCACGGTTGTTCCCACGCGAAACCCGCCCCGGCCGCCGCCATGATGATCACCTCCCATAATTTTGTCAGCCGGATCAACCGCGCCTTGTCCAGTTTGTCCGCCAGCTGGCCGGCGAAGGCCGAGAAAAGCATGTAGGGAAGGATGAACAACCCGGTGATCACCGTCGTGGCGAGGCCTGCGTTCCAGCCCATTTTTTCCGCGAACTTGAACGTCGCCAGCAGGATGAACGCGTTCTTGAAGACGTTGTCGTTGAACGCACCGAGGAACTGCACGGTGAACAGCGGCAGGAACCGGCGCGATCGCAGCAGCTTCAACGAGGTCATATCGCGTGCCACGCTGGCCAAAACTTATCCTGCGGCAAGCCCTCTCCGTCGGAGTTTGGGCTTGCCGCAGGTCTCTCCGCGGCGCTTTTTCGCTGCATGAACTTCCGCCATTTGCTTTCATGCGCGGGCCTCGTCGCCCTGGTTTCGGTCCCTTCACTCTGTGCCGCAGATGTTGCCGGCGATCTGGTTTTAACCATCGATGTTCCGGGCGGCCTGAGCACCGCGGGGGTGCACGATGCAGTGAAAGCCGCCGCGGTCGGTCGCGAATACACGATCAAGGAAGACAAGCCGGATGCGATTACCTTTACCCAGACCCATCGTAGATACGAGGCCAACTTCACCGCGGTTTTCGACCCAAGCACCGTGAAACTCTATTCCGACTCCTATGAAGTCGACGGCAGCGGAGCGCGCACGGGAAAGACGGTGCCTGAATTATGGGTGAAATATTTGCACGAGGATTTCGTCACGAATCTCGACAAGGCGGCGGTTCCAGGCCTCGTGGGCGACTTCGTTTGGGTCATCGATGTTTCAGGCGGCCTGAGTGCGCCGGGTGTGCATGATGTCGTGAAAGCGGCCATCCTCGCCCGCGAATACACGATCAAGGAAGACAAGCCGGATCATCTTATCTTTAACCTCACTCGTCCTGGCCACGAGGCAAATCTGGCCGTGGTCTTCGACGCAAAGTCGGTGCGGCTCTATTCCGACTCCTACGAACTCGACGGCGACGGAGCGCGGAAGAAGAAGGAGTTTCCCCATGATTGGGTGAAAAATCTTAAGAAGGATTTTGCCGCGGGCTTTGATCAAGCCGCCAGTCCACCAAAATAAAATGCCCCGTGCCGCGCCGCCGGCGGCTCTGCCGCTGACCATCGAATTTGGCGCCGCCTCCGCCGGTGCGGTGCACGAACCCGCGCGCCCGGGCCTGCGCCTGTCGATCCCGTTGCTCGCCGGTGAGGCCACCGAGAAAATTTTCGATGAGGTGCATCCGGACGGGGAGAAAGACGGCTTCAGGCTCTTCCGCCGCGGCGGGCTGCTCCTGGGTTGTGCGCTCGAGCCCGCCCGGCCCGACCTTGTCGCGCAGACGCAGCGGCTTTACCAGCGCCTGATCGTCCTCTCGCGCGGCCGGCATTTGTACCGAATCTGGAACTACGTCCCGCGCATCAACGCGCATACGTCTGGCCTCGAACATTACCATGCTTTCTGCCGGGGCCGTTCGCTGGCCTTTGAGGAAGCGCACGGCCCGGAGTTCAAGCGGGCGCTGCCGGCCGCCTCGGCGGTGGGCGGGGATGACCATCACCTCGCGGTGATTTTCGCCGCCGGATCGGCCTTGCCGCGCCACATTGAGAATCCCGAACAAACCCCGGCCTACGAGTATCCGCGGGAGCACGGCCCGCGTCCGCCCAGCTTCGCGCGCGCGACCGTCGTCGAGGAAGATGGCCGCCGCTACGCCTTCATCTCGGGCACGTCGGCCGTCAAGGGCCACGCCACGGTCGCGCCCGGCGAATTGGGCGAGCAGCTCGCCTGCACGCTCGACAACCTGCGCCTCATTTCACAGGCCATCGGCCTCGGCGATGCCTTCGGCGCGGGAAAAAATCTCGCCCGCCATTTCAAAATCTATCTCCGGCGAGCCGGGGACCTGGCCGCGGTGCGGGTCGCGCTGGAAGCCGCCCTGCTGCAACCCGGCGACCGGGTGACCTACCTGCGCGCCGACATCTGCCGCGCCGGGCTCAACCTCGAGATCGAGGCGGCGATCGTCGGGTAAAATTAAATTAGGTAGGGGCGGCTGCCCCCAGCCGACAAGACTTCCGCCGTCGCTGAAGCTATGGCGGACAAGTCGCACTTGTCGCCGCCCGTCACTTTCGGCCCGTTGAGGGCAACGGGCCCTACCGGTGACCGTTAAAAAATCCGCTATCGCGCAAGGAGGCTTAGCAGCGCGCGGGTGTCCGTCTTGCCCCGCGCTGTGAGCGGAAAGGCCGGGAGCATGATGAGGCGGCGCGGAATTTTCCATGCGGCCAGCCGCTCGCGCAGTGCGTTGCGCACGGCGTGGGCCGGCAAGTCCGTGGCCAGCGCGGCGGCGAGCTCGTCGGGACGCGCGGGATGCGGCGCCACCAGGGCGTCGCGCACGCCCGGCACGCGGCGCAACGCCATTTCGAGCTCGGTGAGATCGAGCCGGCGGCCGGCGATTTTCACCATGCGGCCGGCCCGGCCGAGCAGCACAAGTTCGCCGTGCGCGTTGAGCTCCGCGTGGTCGGCCGGGAAAAATTTTCCCCGGCCGACCACGGCCGCGCTCGTGACGACAAAGCGCCGCCCGCGGCCAAAGCGCAGCCGCACTCCGGCCAGCGGGGAGCCCACGCTGCGGCCTTCACGCGTGGCCTCGCCGTCGCGGTCGAACGTGATCCCGCCGGTTTCGCTCGTGCCGTAGAAAGCCTGCGGGCTGTGGCCGGTCTGGGTAAAAAACGCCTGGGCCGTTTCCGTCGGCAGCGGTGCCCCGGCGGAAATCACCAGCCGCAGGCTGCGCCACGCATCGGGGGCGATGTCGCTGGCCGCCAGCGCTCGCAGCAACGCCGGCACGGCGGGGAAAACCGTGGGCCGCCAGCGCGCGCAATCGGCCGCGAGCGCGTGCGGCATCGGCGCGGATGCACAGACGAGCGGCGTGCCTTGCGCCAGCAGAGGCACGACCAGGTTGCCAAGGCCATAGCTGTGGCCAAGGGGAATGACGGCGAGGTTCAAATCGCCGGGGCCGATGCCCATGGTGCGGCAGACTTGGCGGCCGTCGGCGAGGATCTGCGCGTGGGTGAAAGACAGCGCGCGCGGCGTTCCGGTGCTGCCGCTGGTGATTTTGAGCAGGCAGAGGTCACGGCGGCGCGGCCGGCGCGGCGCGGAAATTTTTTCGAGCCGGCCGTCGGACCACAGCCAGGTTGCGCCCACGGCGCGGGCGAGCTCGCGTTGTGCCGACGGTGGTTCGGCGGCGTCAATGGCCGCGGGCACGGCGCCGGCTTGCAGCAAGCCGAGAAACACCTCGAACCACGCTGCGCTGTTGGGCAGCGCAAAGACGACGCGCTGGCCGGCGAGCGGTTCGGTCCGGGCGGCGCGCCAGGCCTCGGCGCGGGCGGCGAGTTCAGCGCGCAAGAAAACTTTTTCGCCGGCCGCCTCGATCACGGCGGTGGCCTGCGGCGCGGTGCGCACGAGTTTTTGCCATGAGCTAAGCAGGGTCGTCGGCATGGCGGGGCCGCGTCAGCGGCTCAAGTTCGATGACGATAAGCGCGGTGAGGACGATGAGCGCGACGGTCAGGCCGAGCGCGGACACCACGGGGATGCGGCTGAAGGCGAGCACGCCGAACGAGGCGAGGGCACTGGCGGCGGAGAGGCGGATGGATGGCGGCGGCGTGTCACTGTGCGCGTCGGCGGAAAAAATCGCATAGTTGTGCGCGATGCAAACGCCGAGGAACGCGCCGAGGAGGTGGAAAAGATTGAGGGTCTGCCCGCACAAGCCGAGCGTACCGAGCACAAAAAAACACGAGCCAGCCGGGATGAGCGCGATGCGCAGGCCGCGCCGCCAGCCATAAGTCGCGAACACCCCGGCGATGACCAGTGCGAGGCCGGCCAGGCTCAGGTGCAGTGCCGAGCTGCGGTAGCGCGTGAAAAGATGGTTGAACGACTGGAGCTGGTTGAGGCTGGTGGTGGCGAGGGCGGCGGGTGGCTCGGGGCCGGCGTCGGCGTGGCGGGCGATGGTGAGAAACCAGCAGGTGTGGCCATCGGTGTGCATGAGCAGGCTGAGCGGGCCGGTCAGCGGCGCGCTCAACGCGGCGGCGAGCGCGTCATAATTGGGCAGCGGCTGCGCGCAGAAATTTTCCCAGGCGGAAAAAAACGGCGCAAATTGCGCGGGATCGTAGCCGGCCCGGTGAAGCGTAGCGCGCAGGTCGGCGGGAAAACTTTTCAATTCGCCCAGGCGGGCCGGCAGTGCCTGCCAGTCATCAGCCGGCGGCAGGGCGAGGCCGAGGCTGGCGGCGGCTGCGGCGGGAAAGTTTGCTTCGTGCCAGGCAAAAAACTTTTCCAGCGCGGCGCGCGCATCCGCGGTCGTGGCGCCTTGGGTGAGATAGACGGTGCTGTCGTCTGATTGGCCGAAGAGAGCGCGCACCTCGCCGTCGTTTTGCGCGAGGGCGGGCGCGGAGATCTCGAGCTCGCGGATGTCGTCGCGCCAGTGCAGGAGCCACGGGCCGGCGAGGGCGATGGCGAAGGCGGCGAGCAAAAGGAACTTGGGCCACTTTGCGCCGCGCGGACGCAAGGCGCGCAGCACGTGCGCCTCGAGGTGCGGGCCGTCGGATTGGGCGAAGTAGAGCAGCGAGGCGGCGAGCGCGCTTAGCAGGCCGGCGCCGACGAAGACGCCGAGCTGGCGGATGAGCGGCAGGTCGGAGGCGAGCAGCATGGTGAAGCCGGCGACGGTGGTGAAACAGCTCGAAAGCAGCGGACGGAGCAGGCGGCGGAGTTTGTCCGTGTAGGGTTCGCCGGGGCGCGTGGGCGGTTGCATGTAGATGTAGAACCCATAGTCGATGGCGATGCCGGTGAGGAGCGAGCCGACGACGAAGACGAGAATGTGCAGGCGCGCAAAAGCGAGCGTGGTCGCGCACCAGGCGCCGAGCATGGCGAGAAGCACGACGGGCAAAAGATTCAACAGGCGCCAGGCGCGGCGGACGAGCAGCGCGGCCACGGTCAGCACGGCGGCGAGCGAAAGGAGGTTGAGCGTGGAGATCTCCCGCTCGATTTTTTCCTTACTATCGGCGGCGAAACGGTTGATGCCCGTCCAAACGAGCGTGGCGGCGGGCTCATGCACGCGCACGGCGGCGAGGGCGGCCTCGAGCGCGGTGAAGACGGGCGCCTGGCCGGCCTCACTGAACGGCGAGGCGCGGATTTCGACCCAGACGAGCGCGGTGCTGGACGCGGAGGGGCTGGACGCGGCGAGGAATTTGATCTTTGCAATGAATCCCGGCACGAGCAGGAGCGGGTCGGACGGCAGCAAATCCTGGAACGCGGCGCTTTCCGGCCGGGCGAGAAAAGGATCGAGCGATTGCGCGACGCGTTCGGCGAGCCAGGACGAGAATTCTCCCGGCGGACGGCCGGTGGCGGCGAAGGCGCGCTGCTGCGCAGCCAGCCAGGAGGGGAGCAAGAGCTGGAGGCGTTGCTCGAACAGCGCGCGACCGAGGGCGTTGCGTATCGCGGGGTCGGAGAGCGCGACGGCATCGGCGATGGCGGGGAAATTTTTCAGCGCGGCGGCAAATGTGCGCGCGGCCGCAGTCGGGTCGCCCGCGCCGCGCACGGCGCAGAGCACGATGCGGGCAGAGCGCTCGCCCGCGAGCGAGCGCACGAGGGCGAGTTCGGGCGCGCGCTCGGCGGCCGGGATGAGGTCGAGCACATCGGTGGAGATTTTTCTCGAATAATCGAGGTGGGCGAGCCAGCTGATGCCGAGCGCGGCGGCGACCAGGAGTGCGGCGCGGGCAAAAATCTTTTGGCGAGAGGGAGTCATTTATGATGCGGCGCGCCGGGCGCGGCGGACGGCAGGCCAGCGCACCAGCAGTTGCGCGAGTAATCGGACGTGAAGCCAGACCATTTTGGCATTGTCGCGGACGTAGCGGAAGTGCGAGACGCCGCCCTGGTCGCGCGTGAGATAGCGGCAGGGCGCGGGGAGATTGACGACGGGCACGCCGGCCCAGACGAGGCGCACGGCGATTTCCGGATCAAAATCGTAACCGCGGGCGGACGAAGTGGCGAGCAGCGCGCGGGCGAGCGGCGCGGCGGGATAAACGCGAAAGCCGAAGAGCGGATCGGCGATGACAGGGCCAAGTGTTTCCAGGCGCACCAGGGCAACGCTGAGCTTGCGGCCATGGAGGCGCGCGGCGGGTGCGTCCGGACCGAACACAGGCGCCCCGGCGATGAGCGCGCCGGGATTTTTTTGCGAGGCCTGCATAAACGGCTCGATATGGCTGGCCGGATGCTGGCCGTCGGCGTCCATCGTGAGCACATGGGTGAAGCCGGCGGCAAGCGCGGCGACGACGCCGGTGAAAATGGCGTTGCCCTTGCCACCATTTTTCTCACGCGAGAGAATCCGAAGTTTCGGCTCGTGCTGGGCCAGTTCACGGATCGGCGCATCGCTGCCATCGGTGCTGCCATCGATGACGACCCACACCGGCTGCCAGTGCGCGAGCGCTTCTTGCACCGTCGCAAGCAGGCGCGGCCCGGGATTGAAACTTGGAATGAGGATGAGGTGTGTGCCCGGGGGCGTCATGTCAGTTGGGTCTTGGGATTGAGGCGTTTGCCCATGAATGGCAAATCAGACGCCTCAAGAGAAAGAACCTATTTATACATAAGTTACCGGGTTACTGCATGCTATGTATAATAAAAAGACCCCATTGCAGGTATTTTTAAAAATTTAGCAGAGGATATATTCTAATCATGCGTTGATGGAGAAGAAATACGCATATTTCTGTGGATCAGAGCTAAACGCGTGTAAAATATGGCTCGGTGGCTGCTTTCTACTTTATGGCAGGCGTGTTCTCTGGTGTTATGGCCACATAGTTTCAATAACACCTCCTTTCATAAGTAAAACACTAGTAACCAGCTACTACAATGAATAACCCACACGAACGATACCTGACCGAATTAAAAACATTTTTTGCCGACTCGCATGTGTGTCGTGATTGTTTCAGATTGCTGATGCATTTTTCGATCCGCCTGGCGGCGGTGGGCCATGCGGATCAAGTCCTGAAAATGGTCGAACAGTCACCGGAAGCAGGATTGTTTACACCTTTGGCCGGCGGCTTGCGGCTGTATCTGGGCCAGCCGGATGGCACAGTGGGGCATGCGAATGATTTGGCCCGCGAAGTCGTCGTCCAAATTCGCGAGGCCACCATTGAGTTCTCCTACGACCAAATGGCGGCTCCGGCGGCGTGACCGGCGGCCAAAGATAATTTGCTGCATAAGGGGATTGCAGTCGCAGCCAGATAGGCCGGCCTCATTGAGGCCGGCTTTTTTGCGGCCACTTTGTGCAGTCAAGTGTTGGCCGTTGGATCTGTCCGTCGTAGCCCTCAGCCTGTTTGCGGTGAGCCTGTCGAACCCGTCGAAAGGGGCGAAGGCGGAAGTTTAATGAGTGCGGCCAGGAGCCGGCGCTCGACCTCGGCGGTCAGTTCCGCGGCGGATTGGTCGGGTGATGGTTGCAGGCGGTCGCCGAGTGTGATTTCGACGCGGACGGGAAATCGCGGCACGTGCCACCAAGGGCGGCCTTTGGGACAAAGATCCCGCGGTGCTCGAATGACGATCAGTTGCACCGGCGCGGCGGCGCGCGCGGCGATGAGGGCGAAACCGGGCTTGAGCGGATTAAGGGTGACGCCGGTGACGGTGCGCGTGCCTTCGGGAAAAATCAGGATGGAGCGGCCGGCGATGACCGCCTCCGTGGCGGCGTGGATGAGGTCGATGCCGGTGTCGCCCGCGACGTAGCCAGCCATGCGCGCGGCGGGGCCAAGGGCGGGATTGCGCAGGAGGGCGGGCTTGAAAATGCAAACGGTGTCCGGCAGGCGCGCGAGAAGAAAGGTGGCGTCAACGAGGCTGGGGTGGTTGGCCACGTAGACGACGCCGGTGGGCAGGGGCGCGTCGAAGCCGCGCCAATCAAAACGAAAACCGCGGGCGGCGTGCAGCCATTTCAGCCATGAAGCAAAAAGCGCGCGGATGATGTGACGCACGGCGGGCCCGAAGCGGGCGCGGCGCGGGAACAGGAGCAGCAGCGCGCACATGAAATTGAGCGCAAGGCCGACCACGCCAAAGAGCAGCCATGATAAAAAGTAGGCAAAGATGAAATAGGCGCGCGCAATAAGCCTCATGCGGATGGGAGGGGCGCCAGCCTGCCAGAGTCCCAGGCTGGCGCAACGGGATTCAGCGGCGTGAAATTGAACCAGAGAAACGGATCGGCCTGCAGGAGGATTTCGATCCGCGAAAGAAAAGCCTGGAAATGCGCGCGAGCGCGCGCGAGTTCGGCGGACTTGGTCGCGCCGGGTTCGGGCGCAAAGAGCGGCGCGGCGTGGATGACGGATTCACCGGGACCATTGGAAATACCGACGGAGAGCACCACGGGCAGGCCGAAGATGAGCGCGAGGTGATAAATCGTGAAGGGGAAGATTCGCGGCGCGCCGAGGAAATCGAAGGCCTCGGTCTTGGCGCTGAACTCGAGGCGGTCGCATTTCATGGCGATCGATCCGCCGGCGGCGACGGCGTCCTTGAGCGCGAAGAGCAGGTTGTCGGCCTCGTTCACCCAGATAAATTTGACCCAGTCGCCGAACAGGGCGCCGAGGCTTTCCGTGTCGTGCGAGTTGCCCACGCGCTGGCGGATCATGAAGACGCGGCGGTGCTCGTGACCGCCGAGGAGAAAGCCGACGAGGTCGGAGTGGCCGAGATGAAACGTGCCGAGCAGCGCCGGCCGGTTGGCGGCCAGCCAAGCGCGGATATTATCGGGCGTGTCGGACGCAAGGACGCAGCGGTGCGGTCGCCCGGCGGCGACGCGGAGCTTGAGCATGAGGAATTCCTCGAAAGCAAAAAAATGCCGCCACACTTCTCGCCAGGCCGGCGGGCGTCCGAGGACAATGGAGAGGTAGGTGCGCGAGTGGTTTCGCTGCGCGGGCATGGCGGCGACGGCGATCCAGGTGCCGAGCGCGCGCACGGGGCGGAAAATTTTCTCGGGGAGCACGCGGTCGCAGGCGCACAGGAAGCGATAGCCCCAGTGCGGGCCGGGATTGCTTGGGGCGGTGGGCGGCGGACGGTTCATGACCATGTGAGCATGAGGCGCAGGCCGGGCGCGACGGCGATATCGATTGCTTGCCGGGCGTGGAGGGCGTCGAAGAAAGCGGGCAGCAGGAATCTTTCCGTGGCGGTGCCGTCCGTGGCCACCAGGGAAATCTTTCCGAGCGCGCCGGCGGGTTCGGGCGTGAGGAGGAGCGCAAAGGCAAACGTGCGGTCGCTGGCCGCCCGTTGTTCGCGCAACCAGGTGCCGCGCTCCTCGCCGCCGCAAAAGATGGTGCGCGGCGTGGGCGCGAGCAGCGCGGTTTGCAGGGCATGGACGACGAGCTGCGGCCGGCCGGTGTGCGGAAAAAAATGTCGCACAGGCTGCTGGCGGCCGATGAAGGCCTGCTGCACGGAGCCGGGATGAATCGAAGTTTGAAAAAGGGTGGGGCTGGGCGTGGGGAAACTGTCGAGGTAGGATTCGAGCGCGCGGCTTTCGGCGTAGCAGGAGGCATAGACGAGCGTGTCGTCCTCGCCGGGCGCGAGGTTCGCGAGGGCGGCGGCAATGAGCAGCCCGGGCTGGGTCATGCGCCGCGTGGCGCCGCGGGGAAAGCGTTCCTTCAAGCGCTCGCGCGTGGCCGCGGGCTCCTCGAGTCCCGGGTCTTCCGTGTGGATGGCGTGGATGTAGCGGCTCAACATGGCTTAAGAGGCGGCCAGCAGTAATGCGGCATGCGCGCCGCCGAAGGCATTGCTGGCGCAGAGCACGGTGTCGAGGTGGCGGTTGTCGAAACTTTCTCGCGCGACGGCAGCGGTGAACGCGGGCGCGGCGCTGCCGATCGTGCCGGGCGTGCGGCCGGCGCGCAGCGCGCCGGCGGCGAGCGCGAGCTCGACCAGGCCGCAACTGCCGAGGGTGTGGCCGAGGCTGCCTTTCCACGAGACGAGCGGTGCGCCGGGGAAGGCGCGCGCCAGCGCCCCGGCCTCGAGGCGGCCGGCCTCGAGCGTGCCGGTGCCGTGGCCTTTCAACCACGGGCGGCGGTGCGCGGCTGCGGCGGCGAGCGGCGCGAGGCACGCGTCAAAACCGGCGCCGTCGGGCTGGTTGGCGGTGAAATGGTGCATCTCGTTGTGCAAAGACTGGGCGAGCACGGCAAAGTCGCCGCGCTCGCGCGTGAGCACGGCAAAGGCCGCGCCATCGCCCAAGCCGATGGAACCCGTGTCGCGATTTTGGTAGGGCGCGGGAAAATCGGTGTTGAGAATTTTGAGCGCGTGAAACCCGCCGGTGACGAACGGGCTCAGGAAATCGAAGGAAAAAATCAGGGCTTCGTCTGCGAGACCGGCGTGAAGCGTGCGCGTGGCGAGCAGCAGGCCGAGGTGGGCGGAGACGCAGGCGTGCGAGAGCAGCGAGACATTCGCGCCCCAGCCGAGTTGGGTTTGCAGCAGCCCGACCGTGGCGGAAGGCGTGGCAAAGGCGAGGTGCGCGGCGTCGCGCGTGCGGCGGAAGGCGTGGAGGTTGCCGACGCCGAAATTGCTGCTCGTGACGAAGACGGGACGGCGCGGCGATCCCCAGCCGTCGCCGGGAATTTTTTCCGCGAGTTGACCAAGGAGCCGAAGCCAGGAGGGTGGCGCTGTTTCATTGAGGGTGTGGCCGGGGCAAAGCGCGAGCGGCACCGCGTCGCCGCCCTCGGTTCCAAGGACGGGCGTGGGACGCAACGCGCGTTCGCCACGGAGCAACGCGGCGAGGGTGGCATCGGTGTCGCCGAAAGGCGTGAGGCAGCCCGTGGCGGCGACGCGGATGGAAGTGTTTTCAGCGGGAAAACTCACGTAGATAACCGGAGAATTTTATTTTTACAGAAGGTCGCAAAGGGAGCGAAGAGACGGGTGTCGGCTTGCACCAAATTTCCAGGCGGATTCTGTTTTTTCCTTTGACCTTGAGAAACCAGCGGCTCTTCGCGCTCTTCTGTTCAAAACAAATAAAAGAATTGATCACACGGGCAGCCGGCCGGGATCGGCGTGGGCGCGGATGAAGGCGGCGAGTTTGGCGATGCTGGCGAGCGCGGTGCGAGATTGCTCGCTGTTGCTGATTTTGATGCCGAATTCCCGCTCAAGCGTCACGACGAGTTCGAGGGCGTCGATGGAATCAAGGTTGAGGCCGGCGCCGATGAGGGGTTCCTCGTCGGAGATGTCTTCGGGGCGGACGTCGTCAAGCTTGAGCGTGTCGACGATCAGAACTTTGAGACGGGCGGTGAGCAGGTCGGCCATGCGAGGTTGGTAGTTAGTATTTAGTAGTTGGTCGTGGGCGGCCTGTCACCTGCTACTTGCGGGTCAGCCGGATCCCAACTTCCAACGCTGAAGAAAGGGTCATCACTATGACGTTCAGTGTTAAATCATGGGCGTTCGAAGAGCGGATCGATGGCCGCTTGGACCATCCCGGAGGGGGATTTGCCCTTCATGGCCGGATGATCGTAGTGAGCGGTGGCGAGAATTTGTCCGCTGCGAGCGTCGCGTACCTGGATGCCGAGATCGATCATATAGAGCGTGAAGTCCCAGTTCCATTCATCGACGTAAGTGAGAACCGCCTCGGTGTCGGGGGGAGTCATGGTCAGCGGGCCGCTGGAGGCGTCATAGCCGAGGCGCGAGAGTTCCTGGGTGATCAGCTGGTCCACCCCGCGGCCATCGGCGAGCCGGTGCTCGACGTAGATTTTTTTGAAATGGGTCAGGTTCGCCCCGGCCTGCTTCTGCACGGACAGGCTTGAGCAGGCTGCGAGCAACAACGTGAGCACGAGCAACGGAAAACGTTTTTTCATTATGGCGGGAGAGTGGTCTGGCGACGGCAGCTTCAGCTGCGCCAGCGACGCAAGACATGGCAGACGTTGCTGCCGCCGAAGCCGCTGCTGTTGTTAAGGGCGATGGCGGGGCTGGTGTCGAGCGTGGCGCGGGGCAGGTCGAGTCCGTCACAGGCGGGATCCGGCGCGGTGAGATGCGGGTTGCCCGGGATGAAGCCGTCGGCGAGGGCGAGGGCGCAGAAGGCGGCTTCCATCGCACCCGACATGCTGAGCGGGTGGCCGGTGAGGGCTTTGGTGGCGCCAATGCGCGGCCGGGCGCCGGCCTCGGTGAAGACCGCGCGCAGCGCGAGGGCTTCGGCGCGGTCGCCGATGGTCGTGGAGGTGGCGTGGGCGTTGACGTAGTCAATGTCCGCGGGTGCGAGGTCGGTGGCGGCGAGGGCGCGGCGCATGGCTTCGCGCAGGCCGGCGCCTTCGGGATGCGAGGAGGCGATGCTGTGGCCGTCGGCAGCCTGGCCCCAGCCGGCGATTTCGGCGTAGGCGCGCGCGTTGCGGCGGGTGGCGAGTTTCGCATTTTCGAGCACGAGCGCGACGGCGCCGCCCGCGCCGACGAAGCCGTCGCGTTTCCGGTCGAAGGGCCGCGAGGCAGTGGCCGGGTCGGGGTTGGTCGAGAGCACGCGCATCGCGGCGAAAGGGAGCAGCGTCTCGGCGTTGAGTTCCTCGGCGCCGACGACGATCATGCGTTGCTGGCGGCCGAGGTGAATCTCGTCGAGCGCCCAGCCAAGCGCATGGCTGGCGGAGGCGCAGGCCGAGGCGAAGCCGCAGACGGCGCCGGTGATTTTGTAGTGCGCAGCGAGGTTGAAATTAAGGGTGCCGGCGATGGAGGAGACGACACCCATCGGGTGGCCGCGCTCGAACTGGCAGGCGTGCATTTGCGCGATATAATGATGGAGCAACATCGCGGAGCCGGCGGAGGCGCAAAAAAGCCCGGTGGTGCCGTCGGTGAGATCGGCGGGGGTGAGGCCCGCATCGGCCAGCGCCTGTTCGATGGCGCAAAGCGCATAGACGCCGTGCGGCGCGAGGCCGCGCAGCGTTTCGCGCGGTATGTCGTAGCGCGCGGGCCAGGTCCACTCGCGGCAATGGGGCGAGTCCACGGAAAAATCGCGCACCGGCGCGGCCACTTTGACCGCGAGGTCTGAGTTACCGGCAAACTCGATGCGGGTGAAACCATGGCGGCCGGCGCGAAGGCTGGCGGTGACGGCCGCGCGGTCGTTGCCGATGGGGGTGATGAAGCCGAGACCGGTGACGAGGGCGGCGGCAGGCTTTGGTATCATTTTACAGAAGATCGCGAAGAGTCGTTGGGTTTTTTACCATCGAAGGCAAAAACAGAGTCAGCTTGGAAGTTTTGCGCGAGCCGACATGGGTCTCTTCGTTTCCTTGGCGACCTTCTGTGGAAAGTTTTTCATGGATTGCTGGTTCGATCTCAGCGCTCATCCAGGGTTGGTTGATTTTTCCTACGCGGTCTGGGCGCCGGCAAACTTGCACAGCACAAAGGCGCGCAGCTGGCCGATGGTGCCCACCTGCTGGATTTCAGCGTTGGAAATTTTTATTAGAAAAAGATCCTCCATGAAAAACACGATCTCGGCGATGGCGAGGGAATCGAAGCCGAGATCCTCGATGAGGCGGGCGTTATCCGGCAGCGGGCCGGCGGCCAAGGGATTTTTTCTGGGCAAAAAATCGCGCACCACCGCAAAGAGCACGGTATCGAGGGCGGCAACGTCACCCACGGCGCGGAAGTGCGCGAAGGCGTCGCGCACTTCCGCGGGAAAACGAGCCAGCGGGGCGTGGGCGGAAATTGTGGGCGAAGTGGACATAGGGAGAACGCAAGCGGAGGTGTGGACCCGACTCAAGGTTGCGTTACAGTGACACCGGAAGGGAATCCTTTGTTTCACCCGCGGTCGCGGACGGCTCCGGGCCGAGATCGCCCACCGCGGCCATGCCGCTGAAATCGATGCGCGGAACGAACGGGAGGACTTTTTGCAGGCGGCAGATCAGCAGGAAGAGCTTGAACCGCCACCAGACGGGCCAGGTGAGGCTGGCGTGGCCGGCGACGATGGAGGTGATGGCGAGATCCATGCGGAGCGGCGCGCGCGAGCAGAGAAAAACGCTGAAGGCATCGTTGTCGTAGAACACGGCGATGAGTTTTTGGAAAACTCCCGCGTGCTTTTTCACGGCCCGGGTGTAACCGCGGCACTCACGCGGCGTGAGCGTGCGTTGTTCGCGGTGCGCGCGCGCGACGAGGCCGGCGGCGAGTTGCGCGGAATGCAACGCCATATAGACGCCGGAGGAAAAAATCGGGTCGAAGAACCCGCCGGCATCCCCCGCCATGATCATGCGTTCCGTGGCGAGCGTGCGGTGGAAATAGCTGTAATCGCTGGTGACGCGAAAATCCATCATGGGCTCGGCGCCGGCCATGAGTTCGCGCAGCTTGGGCGAGTGGGCCACGGCGCGCGCAAAAAGCTCGGCCGGGGCGAGGCCGGAGCGGCGCATGGAGTCGACGGTGGTGACGAGGCCGACGGACGTGCGGCCCTCGGCCAGCGGGATGATCCAGAACCAGCCGTCCCCGAGGCGCACCGCGGTGGTGTGGCCGGCGGCGCGACCGGGGGCGCGGGCCATGCCCTGAAAGTGATTGTAGATGGCGATGCGCTTGGGAAACGGCGACGGGTCGATCGCGCGCTTGGCTTCGCATGGGAAGAATTTGTCGCGACCGCTCGCGTCGATCACCCAGCGCGCGGTGACCGTTTGTTCGCCGGCGGCGGTTTGCAGCGTGGCGGTGTGCCCGCCCTCGCCCGGGGCGAGGGTGCGCACGGTGGCCGGCATCCGCACCTCGGCGCCGAGGGTGCGCGCGTGGTCGAGGAGGATCAGATCGAACTTGGCGCGCTCGACCTGGAAGGTCCGCTCGAGGCCGGGGATGATGCCTTCGGAAAAAATGATTTCCTTTCCGGCGGCGCCGTTGGCCAGGAAAAAATAGGCGCCGAATTTGTGGACGAAGCCCGCCGCCTCGAGGAGCGGCCATACGCCCAGCTCCTGGAAAATCCGGTTGCCGTGGGGGAGGAGGGATTCGCCGATGTGAAAACGCGGGAAGGTTTCCTTTTCCACCACGCACACGCTCAGCCCGTGCTGACGCGAGAAGATCGCCGCGGCGCTGCCGGCCGGGCCCCCGCCAATGACGAGCACGTCATAGTCCGCTTTGAACATGGAGAAATAGAATGGGCAGATTTTTTAGGAATAGGGAAGCGCGGATAAATCCGAGGAATGATCCGCCTTTGCTAAAGCTACGGCGGACAGGCCAATGACGAATGATGGCGAAGGGGTTTTTGCGTGCTATTGTTAGGCAATTTGCAACAGGTCGATGGCAAAAAAAACGTAAATTCTCAGGCAAACTCGGGTCACGCTCAGAGGAGGTTTTTTGAGCAATGACCCCAAAATTGTCGGCAACCTGCACATGGGATTGCCTTTGGGGTTCTGAACCTTAAACTCGCAAAGATGCTTCAATAATTTTTAGTGAATCACTAATTTTTGATGAACGAGTGGCTCAAACAGCTAAGCGACGTATCGGGTGACTATGACTACGCGTGGTTTATCGCGATTTTGGCTTGGTGTGCAGTAGCCGCTGGAGCATGGGGGCGGGGTGAGCGCCGCGAAAGCTGGCTCATCTGGCTGGCTGGATCGAATATGGTCGGAGCGGCCATTGAACTGGCGCTTTATGCCAAATATTTTCGCGGGCCTTATTATGAGTGGGATTTTGCGCTCGGCCTGAGCCAGGCCATTGGCATCGCGGCGCTGTGGTGGCCGCTGGTGGGACAAGTTGTGCCGGTGCGCCCGAAGCTGTGGCGCGCGCTGACTTTGGCCGCGGGCATTTATCTGGGCATGACCCGGTTTGATTCGCCGGTGTATGGCGGATTGTCCCTCGCCCTGGCTTCAGCCGGCGGCGCCTGGGCCGTCATCCGCTCGGTTGCGGCCGTGCGCGTGCTGGGCCGTTTGTCGTCGCGCGAGCTGCGCTGGATGAGACTGGGGCTTCTTATGGTGGCGGTGCTGCCGGTCGTGTCCACGTTTGGCCCGCTCGCCTACGCGATGAACCTGGGCCGGCGCTTTACGGATCTCTCGCCGTTCGAACTGATCTCCGCGGTTGCGAATATTAGCGCCGCCGTGTTGCTCGGCGGAGCATTGTGGGCGCAACGGCTGCGCGCGGTGGGCGCCAAATCGGAATCCGCCGCGCAGCGCTGGAACGCCGACCTGCGGCTTGGGTTCACCCTTCTCGCCGTTTGGCTGGTATTTGGCCTGGCTCTGGCGATCGTGAACGGCCGGCAGGCGCGCGCCGCCTTTGAAGAAAGCCTGTTGCTGCGCGCGCGGACCGCCGCTGCCTTGCTTGATCGGACCACATTGCACCTGGCGTTTGGGCCGGACTTCAAACTGGGCGAAACGCGCACGGTGCGCCTCAGCAATGGGCTTGAAGCGCAACAGGTGTATGTGCCATGGACGAATTCCGCGCCTTTTGCCGCGCTTCGCTCGCAGCTCCGTCAACTGGCTCAAGCGAACCAAGGAGATTCTGGCAGCGATTTTTACATCGCGCTTAATGTGATTCGGGACGGCCAGGTGATTCGCGTCGCCAAGTCGAACGAACCCGAAGGACACTCATGGAAAAATATCGATCATGATCCGGCTCTCGCCGACGAAGCTCGCCTGGCCAAAGGGGGGGCGTTTTTGGAAGGGCCGATCGCCGACGAGTGGACGGCGCGATTCAACGCCAATGCGGCCGTGATGGATACGGCCACCCGCCGGCCGTTTGGCTGGCTGATGATGGCGATTCCTGCCACCGCATGGGCCACGACCTTTGCCATGGCGCGGTTGCAGGCCATGTTTGTCACGGTGATCGGCGTGGCGCTATGGGTGGTGGTGGTGATCTATCGGCTGCGGCGCTCCGAGCGCGAGCTGGCGTTGCAGCAGGCCGAGCAGTCCGCCGCGGCCGACCGCGCCAAGAGCCAGTTTCTCGCCCAAGTGAGCCACGAGCTGCGCGCCCCGCTGCAGGGCATTTATGGCTATACCGACTTGATTGAGATGACCCCCCTCGATGTGCACCAGCAGGATTTGCTGTCGAGCCTGCGCGGCCAAAGCACCCTGATGCTGCGGCTGGTGAATGACTTGGTGGATTTGGGTGCGCTGCAGGCGGGTGCGTTCCGTCTGAATCCGGAGGAATTGGAGCTCCATGCGCTGGTGGCGGAGTGCCTGGACTCCGTGCGGACGAGGGCCGAGGCCAAGGGCTTGGAAATTTCCTGCCAACTGCATCCCGGTGTACCGGGGCAGGCGCGCACCGATGGCGCCCGCCTGCGGCAGGTGCTGCTCAACCTGCTGGGCAATGCGGTGAAATATACGCGCGAAGGCAGTATCAAACTGCGAGTGCAGCGTTGCGACCCGGTCGACCTGGGCCTGCCCGTGCCGGAGTGGGCCCGGATGGGCGTGTGGGTGGAGTTTGCGGTCATCGACACTGGCCCGGGCATCGCGCCGGAGGATCAGCAACGAATTTTTGAGCCCTTCATCCGGCTGGAGCGCGATCTCGCCGAGCAAGGCGCGGGGCTGGGCCTTGCGCTCGCCGGACGCTTGTGCCGCGCCTTGGGCGGCAACGTGCATGTGGAAAGCGATGGCGAGCACGGTTCGAGCTTTATTGCGCGGCTGCCACTGGGTGTGCCGGGCGAGCCTGCGACCGGCAAAAACATGGTGACTGACCCGGCCAAGGCCGCATGGCCGGGCCTGCGCGTCCTCGTGGCCGACGACAACACGCTCATGCGCGAATTGCTTTGTTCGTTTTTGCGTTCACGCGGGGCGCGGGTGACCGAGGCGTGCGATGGCCTGACCGCGGTGGAGGAATGCCGCGAGCGCATGTTCGATGTCGTGATGCTCGATATTTCCATGCCCTGGCTCGATGGCCATGCCGCGATCCAGCGGCTGCGTGCACCGGGCGGCGCGCGGGGCCAGCCGTGGGTGATCGGACTGAGCGCGCACGCCGGGCCGGAGGAGGAAGCGCGCGCCCTGGCTGAAGGCATGAATTGCTTTTTGGTGAAGCCGACGTCCTTGGTCGCGCTGGTGGAAGCGATGTTCGCCGCGCCGGCGGCACAGCGCGTGTGGTGCACCGCCGGGGCGGAGATCGAGGAGACGGCCGCGCCGCTGCGAGAGCGGTTGCTTGAAATTTATGCGCGCGAAACGCCGCGGGTCGTGGACAAATTGCGCGGCGCGGCGCAGGCGCAAGACTGGTCGGCGCTGCGCTCGCTGGCCCACTATCTCCAAAACAGCGCCGACGCCTTGGGGGCAGGGCAGTTGCAACGCTGCTGCCGCGATTTGGAGTCCGCGGCCAAGACTGCAGCCGATGATTCGGTTGGACCGTTGCTGACGGCGGTGGAACTGGCGGCCAACGAACCTCTCGCTTTTAAGCGGAAGCAGCAACCGGTGCATGTGGGGCGATTGGCGCCGGCGTGAAGTGGCGGGTATTAGGTCTCAAGTATCAGGATTAGGAATGGTCGACTATCTTGGAACTTGGTGCCTGGCACTTAAAACTTCGCGTCCATCGCGTTTGTTACTTGTCACTTGATACCTGTTACTTCCGTCAGAGCGGCGGTTCCCGCCGCGTCAGGGAGAGTCCACCCAGCCGTGCTTGATGGCGTAGCGCACGAGGCCGGAGATTTCGTGAATATTGAGTTTTTCCTTCAGCGCCGTGAGGTGATTGGCGATGGTTTTGGTGCTCACATGCAGGCGTTCGGCGGTCTCCTTGGTGCCGAAGCCGTTGGCCACGGAAATGAGGATCTCGCGCTCGCGCGGCGTCAGCGAATCATTGGCCGGGGTGACCCGGCCGCCCAGCCCGGGAAGCAGGTGTTTGTTGCTTTCCGGGCAATAATATTTGCGGCCGGCCAGAACGTGGGTGAGGGCTTCACGCAAGGTTTCCAGCGAGGAGCTTTTTAAGACAAATCCCTGCACTCCGGCGGCGTTGGCCTCCTGCACCAGGCTCTCTTCATCGTTCGAGGTGAGCATGATAAAACGCATTTCTTTCCGGTGATCCTTGACCTGCTTCACCAGCAGGAGGCCCGAGCCATCCGGCAGCATCCAGTCGACAATGGCCAGGTCGGGCTGGAGTTCGAGGCAGGCGGTGATGCCACCAGACACCGTGCCGACGGAGGCGACGATTTGCAGGTTCGGCTCGGTGCGCACGGTGTCACTGAGAAGCTGGCGGATCATGGTGTGATCCTCGACGATGATGATGCGGACGGGATTCATGGCGAGTGGTCGTGACTGGCGGCAGCAACCTCGGACGCAAGTAAAGTTTTTAAACTTTTTTAAAAAACGTTCCCAAGCAAAACACGAGGGAAACCGAGCGGCGAGAAGTTTTCCGGGAAAACTTCCCGATTTCTCTTTGGAGCCTACCATATTTATCCCAACCGAACGATGATATCCTAGGATACAGTCATTAAATAAACATGAAAACCACACGCCTAATTCTCGCTCTCGCCGCCGTGCTTTCCCTCGGCCTCGCTGTTTTTGCCAATATCCACGCCAATAATTACGCTGCATCGACGATCAAAGCCTCCTATCAAACAACGAGCGTCGCTTCCGCATCCTCCCCAGTTGATCGGCACAGTTGTTTTGGTAAAGATAGCTAAACAACCAAACCGAGCGCTAGGTAATAGCCTCACTTTTAGCTCGCCCGGCTTTTGTGCCGGGCGAGCTTTTTTATTCGTCGACGAATCCGTTGCAGTCATAGGACCAGATGAGTCGCCAAAGATCAGGGCCGTCACCGCAAAAGGCATCCAAAAGTTTTTTGTATTTTGGGTCTTTGGTTTTGGCATAGGCTTGGGCCAGCAAAGGCAGCAGGCGCTTCCGC
>DATMLS010000016.1:0-4549 GCA_035569995.1 Opitutaceae bacterium
GGAGCACGCGATGGCCGGCCTTGGCGAGCACGTTGGCGCCGGTCAAACCGCCCAAGCCGCTGCCAATGACAATGACGTCATACTCGTCGGAAACTCCTTTGAGCCAGTCGTAAGCCATGGGAAAGGCGAGAGGTAAGCAGCAGGCCGGCGAAGGGCAACTCCGTTTCGCGGTTGGACAGGCAGGTAGGGCGCATTATCCTTAATGCGCCGTCGACATTTGCCTTTGCTGAGGTGGCCGGACTATCCGTAGCACCGGCGGCGGGTTAAGGATAACCCGCCCTACCTCGCAGACCGCTTATGATATATCACGACACAGAGCCATACGATGGCTAGAATGACGAAGTCCCCGATGGCAACAGTCAGGCGTAGGTCGCCTCTCCGAAACTTCCTCAAATCCGATAGCATCACGGCACATGGGCCTACCGACACCGCAACAAGCATACCTGTCAGCCGCAGATTACGCTGGTGAACGAGCTCTTCATTGGGCCGATCCATGTATAATAATTATTCAAAACGAGCAGATACCGTCAACCCATCAAATTAATGGATTACCGCGCTTCTAGAGCATTTTCGATTTAATTGGTCACATCGGCATGGCTTTGCGACACATTCTTTATTTGTCATTCCGAGCCGTGCGAGGAATCTCCGAAATTGAAAGCGACCAGAACGGCAGAGATTCCTCGCACGGCTCGGAACGACAATTTCGGTCTATTTAAACCTAAAATTCCTCTCAGCGCGCGTTTAGCTTTTTTGCAGCACGTGCATATTGGCCATCGAGATGCCGCTGAGCAGCGCGCCGATGACGCCGACAAAGCCCTGGTCGGTGCCGCAAAGATACACGTTCTTCAACGGCGTGCGGCCATCGGGAATTTTCTGCGGCGAGCCATAAACCGCGCCAGCCAGATGACTGGTAAACTTGGTAATCGTCCGCGGCGTAAAGATGTCGGTCGCGACCGTCGCGCGAAGGAGGGTATCTTCAGGCACCGGGGGCAAAAACCGCCGCGCACTGCGCTGGATTTCGGCGAACCAGCGCTGCTTGTCGGCCTGGTAGGTTTCCTCTGGCAATTGCACCCAGCGGTCGTAATTGGCGAGGCAAGTGACGCGAACCATGCCTTCGGCCGGCGCGCGCCCGGCAGCGTAATGGAAGTTATTGGGAAAACAGATCACCCCGCTGCGCGGATCCACCTGCTCCGCCGGGCGCGAGTAGTCGAAGCGCGCGGAATCGTTGAAAAACACAATGGTGTCGCTCCCCCACCCGAGTGCCTCCGGTTGCCGGTCGAACACCGTCATGGTTTCGACGAAGGAGAGACGGCCGGTCGGCGGGTGGAACGCGTCGTCCCCGACGCGTTCATTCTCCATGGAGGTTTCTGAGCGCGCCGGGCCTCCTTCGCCCAATTCGACAGGCTCAGGGCTACGAAGGCCAGGGACGGCGCGCTCCACCAAATTCAAAGTTTCGACAGAGCCAATCGACGATAGCACATGGTCGGCGGTGATTTCCTCGCCGTTCTCCAGCACGAGCGCGGTCGCCTGGTCGCCGCGCGCAACGATGCGCGACACCCCGCATTTCATCCGGCGTTCACCACCGGCGGCGCGGTATTTCTCGAGGAGCACGCGCAGGATGACGCGCACGCCCTCGGGCGGCCGGGCGAAACCCTCAAGGAAAAGTGCCCGGGCCATGATGGCGAATTGGTCGCAATCCATGTCGTTCTCCCGGGCGCTGCCATAAAACATCAGCGGGCAAAAAATCATCTCGACCAGGAGCGGGTCGTGGATGAAGCGCCCGACAAACTCCCGCGCCGAGGTGGCGTCCACCGCCGCGCCCAGCGCATCGTAGCCGGGCAGCGCGGCCAGCAGCGCGCGCCAGCCGTCGATTTCGCCGGGAAATTTCTGCGCGATGTCCGCGGTCAGAACCGCCGGGTCGTTGGTGAAATGCAGCACATGCTCGCCGCGCAGGCCGAACGCGATGCGCGAACCACGCTGTTCGGCCAGCTCGAACTCTTCGCGGTCGATGCGCAACTGGCGGAGAATCTTCCCGAGCGGCGTGCCCTTGACTCCGGGGCCCACAAAGTTGGTCAGCGCATGCAGGCCGACGTCGTATTTGCGGCCGGCCAGGCTGTAGAAACTATTGAGTCCCCCGGAGGCGTTGTGGCGCTCGAAGATGCAGACGCGCTTCCCGAAATGGGCGAGACGGATGCCGGCGGCGAGGCCGGACATGCCCGCGCCGATGATGGCGACGTCATAATGCGAGCGGGAGTTCACCAGAAGAGTTGAAGCGCAAAGACACGAGGAGGCAAAGCCCGGATATGAAGGGATTTAAAAACCCGATTTGGATTCTTTGCACCTTCGCGTCTTGGCGCTTCAAATAAAAATGCTGGACGTGTCCCGGCCCCGGCAAACATCGCCTGCCAGCAGGCTACTGCTAGGACTTGCCCGCGAGGGCGTTGAACTTGGGCGTGAGGTATTCCGCGCAACTGTCGAGCGAGGCGAGCTGCTGGTAATCGGCCTCGGGCACTTCGATACTGTAGCGCTTGCGGAGCTCCATGACGATGTCCAGGAAATCCATCGAGTCGAGTTGCAGCTGGTCGCGCAGGCGCACGTCCGGCTTCACGTTGCTGATGTCCTCGTCGGGAGCGATGTCGGCAATGATGTCGAGCACCACCTTCTTACATTCGTCTTTGGTCATGGGTCGTTGGCAAAGGGCAGGTTAAGGCACAAATCGTTTCACAATCAACGCGGAATTTATGCCAAGCATACCGAACGAGTTATTGAGGATGGCGTCAACCCGCGCGACTTTTTTCGGCTGGTTGAGCACGAGGCCGGGTAGCGCGCAGGCCGGGTCGAGGTCGTCCACGTTGATCGTGGGGTGGACAATGAGGTCGGTGAAGGACGGCAGGTTGCCGGCGAGCTCGAGTGCGCCGGCCGCGCCCATGGCGTGGCCAATGTAGCTCTTAGTGTTGTTGATGTGGGTATCAGGGCACCCCTCGCCGAAGACGGCGCGCAGGGCCTCGCATTCCTGGATGTCGCCGAGCGGCGTGGCCGTCGCATGGGTGTTGACGATGTGCATGTCGCGCGGCGCCAAGCCGGCATGGGCGATGGCCCGGCGCACGCACTCGGTCTGGCGCACGGGATTGGGCAGGACGTAATCGGTCGCGTCGCTGTTCACGCAATAACCGGCGATCTCGGCGTAGATTTTGGCCCCGCGGGCCAGCGCGTCGTCAAGCCGCTCGAGGGTGTAGAGACAGCCGCCTTCGCTCACCACGATGCCGTTGCGCGCACGGTCGAAGGGCCGCGAGGCCTTTTTGGGGTCGTCATGCGTGGCCAGCGCACCCTGCGACTTGAAGCCGGCAAAAATGCCAAACGATTGCGTGCTTTCGCTCACCCCGCCGCCAATCGCAAAATCCACCTCGCCGAGCCGCAGCATCTGCGCCGCGTGGATGAGGCCCATGTTGCCCGCCGCGCAGGCTGCGCCGATGCAGTAGGCCGGGCCGGTTGAGCCGAGATGCAACGAGGCTTCACCCGCGGGGTTGTTGGCGACCGTGCGCGGGTTGTGGTAGTGCGACCAGAACTTGACGTCGTAGTTGAACTTCGAGATGGCGAAAATTTCGTTCTCGGTCTCGACCGTGCCATGCTCGGTCGAACCGATGTAGATGCCGACGCGATCCTTGGGCATCGCGTCGAAGTTGACCCCGCTGTCGGCCAAGGCCTCGCGCGCGCAGTAGATGCTGATGCTGCCCGCGCGCGTGCCGACGCGCAGTTCCTTTTTCTTCTGGTAGCGCAGCGGATCGTAGTGGCACATGCCGGCCAGCACCGGGCCCATGTAGCGCATTTCGACGCGCTCTATGCCGGCCACCCCGGCAAGCAGGTTGGCGCGAAATTCGGCGAGGTTGTTGCCGTTGGGCGAGGCGAGACCGACCCCGGTGATGACAATTCGTGAAAGCATGAAAACAAATTGCCTAGCCAAGTGTCTGTCCTACGCAATACAAGCCTGTTAACGAACAATGAACTGAAAAGTCCTATAGGCTCATTCTCGTTCTCTTAATCGTTCTCCAATCGCAGGTCTTTGAGAGAACGATAATGATTACGAGAATGAGAACGATTTTTAACAATGAACATACTCGTCGTCGGGGGAGCCGGTTACATCGGCAGCCATTGCGTCCGCCAACTCATGGCCGCCGGGCATCGGCCGGTCGTGCTGGATAATCTCGTTTACGGCCATCGCGCCGCGCTGCCGCCCGGCGTTGCTTTTCACGAGGCCGACCTCGGCGACGAGGCCGCCGTGGGCCGCGTGCTCGCCGCGGAAAAAATCGACCTAGTCATGCACTTCGGGGCGTTCTGCTACGTCGGCGAATCGGTGACCGACCCGCTCAAGTATTATTTCAACAACTCCGTGGCTACGCTGCACTTGCTGAGGGCGATGCTGGCGGGCGGCGTGAAGAAATTCGTCTTCTCCTCCACCTGCGCGACCTACGGCGTGCCCGACAAACTGCCCATGACCGAGGATCTGCCGCAGGCGCCGATCAATCCCTACGGCCAGACCAAGCTCGACGTC
>DATMLS010000017.1:0-25690 GCA_035569995.1 Opitutaceae bacterium
CCAGGCTGGGTCGACCGGTTGATCGTGACGTTCTCGCGAATGGTGGTGTCCGCACCGATGCGCACGCCCGATGGGGTGTCGTGGCTAAACCTCAAGTCCTGCGGGTCGCCGCCGAGCACGGCAAACGAATGCACGATGACGCGCTCGCCGAGCACGGTGCCGCGCTTGATGATGGCGCACGCGTGAATTTCACAGCCTGCACCGAGCTGCGCGCCGTCCTCGATAATGGCGGTGGGGTGGATCATTGGGGGAAAAAGTAACAAGTATCAGGTAGCAAGTATCAAGATAGAGAGCAAAACTTTCCGGGAAACTCTTGTCTTGATACCTGTTACTTGTTACTTGCTCCGCCTTGCAGGAGCGGAGCGTTCGGGCAGCAGGTCGAGCTGGGCATCCTTGAGCAGGTCGTAGTTTTTCAGGATGCGGATGACCTGGAGCGTGTCGCTCTTGCGGTAGTTTTTGTTGATCTCAACCTTGTCGATGATGTCGAGCAGCATCGCGCGGAAGGAGATGATGGCATCCACGCCGCGTTCCTTGAGCATTTGCACGCTCTGCGTGCGGTAGGGTTCGGCCGTGGGCAGGCCGGGCAGCACGAGGATCTTCACCAGGTCGGGCGCCGCACCGGGCTCGTCGGCATCCATCGGGAAGAAACGCGTGACTTCCTTGAGCACGTTCTCCTCAAGGAAGCGGAAAATCTCCGGCGAGTTTTTGAGCGTGGCCGGGGTGAAGCGGCCGCTGTGCCAGCCTTTGACCGCGATGATGGCGCGGTGGACATACTGCAGCTCGTTCGAAAACAGGAAAAAATCGGGGCGGCGCGCCTGGTGCTGCCAGGCCGGGTTGTAAACGAGCAGGTCGATCTCCTCGTCGCCGGTCTTGCGGCGCGCCTGCACCTGGTATTTGCGCACCTGCCGGACGAGAAACCCGTTTTGTTCGAAATACTCGCGGACAATGCCTTCGTCGATGGCGGACATGGGAAACGACAGTCTATAGGCGGAACGCCGGATGACAAACTCCTTTCCGCGTCCCGCAAAACCCCAAACGCCAGTGGCCTACCGAGGCGAAGCCGACATCAGACAATCACAAAAGAGTCTGCGGCCCGGAGGGCCGCCACTGGCTTTTGGAGTTTGGATCTTTGGGTTTTGGAATTTCCCGCCACGCGGGCTTTATATTGCTCCTACCTCGCGGAAGCTCGCCTCGACGAGCGCGGGCGGCACGCTGTCCTGGGTGAAAGCGCTGCCGATTTTTTTGAGAACAATAAAACGCGGCAGCCCGGCCCGGGCTTTTTTATCGCGGCTCATGGCCTCCACCAAATTCGCCAGCGGCAACGGCGCGCGCAGGCGCACCGGCAACGCATGGGCCGCAACCACCGCCTCGATGCGTTTAACCTCGGCGGCAGGGATGAGTTCAAGTTTTTGCGACAGCCGGGCCGCCGCACAGAGGCCAATGGCAACGGCCTCGCCATGCAGATAAGTGCCGTAGCCTGTGACCTGTTCGATGGCGTGGCCAAACGTGTGCCCGAGATTGAGCAGCGCGCGCCCGCCGTCCTTCGCCCGTTCCTGCTCGTCGAGCTCGACAATGCGGCCCTTCAGGGAGCAGCAGCGATGGATGATCGCGACGAGCGAAGGGCTGGAGGGCGTGAGTGGCGTATGCTCAAGTTGCCCGAAAAGCGCGGCATCGCCGAGCAGGCCGTATTTGATCACCTCGGCCATCCCCGCGGAAAATTCGCGCGGCGGCAGGGTCGTGAGCAGGTTGGTGGAAATGAAAACGCCGCGCGGTTGGTGAAACGCCCCGACCAGGTTCTTGCCCTCCGGGAGGTTGAGGCCCGTTTTGCCGCCCACCGAGCTGTCGACCATCGCGAGCAGGGTCGTGGGCATCTGGAAATAGTCGATGCCGCGCAGGTAGCTCGCCGCCGCGAAGCCCCCGAGGTCGCCAATCACCCCGCCACCCACGGTAAAAAGCACCCCCTTGCGATCCATTCGCTGCGTCGCGAGAAAAGTGAGCACGCGGCCAAACTCCGCCAGCGACTTGGTCGCTTCACCCGGGGTCAAAATATGCATCGGCAGATCCGGAAACATTTCATGCAGTGCGCCAAACTGGTGATCGATGAGATTTTGATCGGTCAACACCGCGACACTGCGGCCGGCTGAAATGAGCGCAGCCACCTTGGCCCGGACTTCATTCGTGAGATCGGATCCGAATGAGATCGGATAACTGCGTTCACCTAAATTGACCGTCAGGACAGCAGACATATGCCATGCGTTAAAAAGTTGGCCGCCAGCGAGGTCAACAACCCTTATTGCCGGGTCGCGGGTCAGTTTGCTGGTGGGAGGGGCTTTATGCCCCGACAAAAGTTGTGGCGACATCAAAGTCGCGGCGTAAAGCCGCTCCCACATCGATCCACTTGTCGCAAAAAAGGCCACCCGTCGGGTGGCCTGTACTGCGAGATTTTTCGCTCCAATCACCGACGATCATGGCGGCCCCAGCCACGATCGTGATCGCGCCAGCCCCAGCCAAATGAAATATCCCAGCGCGGCCCATAATAATAAGGCCGGTAGCCATAACCGTAATAAACCGGCGCCGGCGCACACGACGGCTCGACCACAACCGGGGCCAGGGATTCGTAAACGACCGGCGCGGGCTGGTCATAATAAACCACCGTGGGCTGCGGCTGGGCCAGGCTGCCAATCACCGCACCGGCTGCCGTGCCGATGATCGCGCCTTCGCCAGTGTGGTGACCGCTGTTGTTGCCAATGATGGCTCCAGCGATACCGCCGACGATGGCGCCGTTGACAATATTGGGTTGGAAAATCTGCGCCTTCACCGGCGCGACTCCGAGCGTGAGAGCGACAAGGGAAAGGGTGAGCGCTTTCATGATACTAGATTAGACGCGACCTACAGGCACAAGTTTCCTCCGGCTGGCGTTGTCGCTTCCATAAAGCTACTTACACCAGTCACACATCGTGCCGCCACGTTCGATTTTACGCTTTGCCAAAACGCGCGCTTTCCCAAGCCTATCGGCATGCCCATCCGTGCATGGTTTCCGACTTTCATCTACTGCGAGCCGCTGCAGCGCGGCGGTGCGCGCTTCAGCACCGAGCTGGCCGAAGAATGCCGCCGCCTGCGCGAATATGATTCGGCCGGCCGCGCCTGGTCGGCCAAAAACTATCCCGGCGGCTACACGAGCTATGGCTCGATGGCGCACCTGCAGAAATTTTCCAGCACCTTCGCCACGCTGGAAAAAAAACTCACGCGGCACGTGCGCGCGTTCGCCCGCGCGCTCGAACTCGACCTGCGCGGCCGCGAGATTCGCATGACCGACTGCTGGGCCAACATCATGCCGCCCGCTACCGCTCATTCGCTGCACCTGCATCCGCTCTCTTTTATCAGCGGCACTTACTATGTCGCCACGCCCCCGGGCTGCCCCGGGCTGAAATTCGAGGATCCGCGGCTCGACCGCTTCATGGCTGCGCCGCCGCGCCGGCCGGACGCGCGCGCCAAAAACAAAACGCACGTCACCTACCCCGCCGAGGCCGGCCAGGTCATCCTTTTCGAAAGCTGGCTGCGCCACGAAGTGCCGCCCAACCGCGTGGACGCCGAACGCATCAGCATCAGTTTTAATTACAACTGGGCTTGAAGTGCGGCGGAATACCGGCGAGTTTTTTTCCCACCGACACGCGACCGCACTAACGAAGCCCCTCTCCAATATTTTTCATGCACCCCCCTTTTCGCTTTATCCCTTCCATCGTATTCGCATTCGCGCTGTCTTTCTTCCTCGCCGGCTGCGGGGGCGGGTCAAAACTCGAAACCGAACCGACTGTTCCCCTTGGTCCAAACGGCAAACCCCTGCCACTGATGATGGCGAAAGGAACTTTCTTTAACGGAAGTCTCCTGGCCGAAATCATGCTCAGCCAAAGCCGGGGACGGGGCGGTTTTCATGCGACGCCCATCCATGGCCTGCCTGGGCCCGACGATGATTCCGCCACGAGTGATGACGTAAAAATCACTCCGGAAATGATCGACGAGATCCGCCAGCGCAGGGCAGAGAGCCCCCTCCCGCCCATCAACCTGTGGCTGCAGCTGACCAGCACGGCCAGCAATTCGCTCAACGTCGGGATTATCGATTTCAAATCCGACCTCGGGAGTTTCGCCGTGCAACCGGAGCAAATTGAGCTCACCCCCGGGCAGTCGGTCGAAGCCGAACCGATGATTTCCCGCCTCGGCGTGACCTCGCTGGAAATTCCGGTGACTGTCACCCTGCGGCTCAACGGCAAAACGGAGACGCAGGTGCTCACCTTGCGTCCGGTGGACCGCGCCGCCAAATCGCCAATCACACCGTAGGGCCGACGGCGCAGGATCGCGGAGCCGCGTCACTACCCACTGGCTTTTCCCGCAAAGCGCAGTATGCTGCGCGCGGCGTTTTGCATCTCATTTTCTGCACGGTTATAAACGGTTGGTAAATCCGTGCAATTGGGATAACCTGCCTTTGCTCGGAAAGTTTTTCCCTAACCTGAAAAATCACCCGGCGTGGTTTTCCTTTACGCATCCCCACATGAAACACCCCATTTTTTTGTTCGCCGCGAGCGCCGCGTTCATCGCGCTGTCCGCCGGTTGTAATAAACCCCCACCGCCACCGCCGCCGGCATCATCGGCCCTGCCGCCGCCCACGCCGGAGACCGTGGTCGCCCGCCTCACGCAACCAGATTTGCCGGCCATTCTTCCGCACAAAATCGACCCGGCGACGGCGTTTCCCCAGGCGCTGGCCTCGCTCTCACCGACTGGCACCGCACCCAAAGTGCTCGCACCGTCTGCCACCGCACCCAAAGGCGACGCCCTACCAGCCACCACCGCGCCTACTGGCGAACAAACGACCGACGATTACAAGATCGTCGACCCGAACCGTCCGCCGACCAAGGGCCTGACCGCTGACGGTGTCACAACCGATCTCGTCATGCACGACTGGACAGGCATCGTTCTCGTGCCCCTCGATACTTCGATCTCGCGGGCTCATACCGTTCTCGTCGCGATCGACCGCATCGAGGCCCACCCACTCGACAATGGCCAGGTGCGGATTTGGGCGCGCATTCGCAATGTCAGTGACGGCCCCCTGCCCAGCGAGGTCGCCTGTTCCTTCCGCACGGCGGAAAGTCCCGAGCCCGAGCGTCCCATTTTCTACAAGCTCGACATTCCCCACGGTGATTACCGCGATGTGTTTTTTGTTTCGCCCGAAGGACGCAACCTCAACTCTTACACCGTGCTCGTGCGCTCTGGCGACGAAAGCACCTCAGTGAGCGGCAACCTGCATTAAAGTGGTTGTAGGTAGGGCCCGTTGCCCTCAACGGGCCGACTCACCGCATGCGCGCAAACAGCCACGCCGCCAGCGCAGCCATGCCAAGATTCGGCAGCCACGCCGCCAGCGCGGGCAACATGAGTTGCTGGGTCGCCAGTGACGTCGCAAAATTATTCAGCACGTAGTAAAGCAGGAACAACCCGATCGACTTCGACACGCCCACTGCCGGGTTCACCCGCACGCCCGACATCGCAAAGGGCACGGCGATGCCAATGACAATGAGCGGCACAAACATGTCCGCCAGCAGCCCGAAATAGCGAACGGCATAAACGATGCCCTTGGAATTTCCATCAGCCTGGTAATAATCGATCACCCGCCGCAGCTCGAAAAAGGACAAATCCACCGGCCTCTGATCGACCAGCAGCATCAACTTTGGATCCTCGTCAAAGCCGGGCTCCCGTTTTTCATCAAATGGCACCGAGCTGGTTTGCACACCCGTTTCCACGTTGAAACCCAGTTCGCGCCCGCGGCGAAACACCCATGCCTGCTGCGCCGGATCGAACCACGCCTCACCCGCCAGCAACCGCTTCATCTCCCTCCGTTGTCCGTCGAGTTCCGACACGCTCACCCCATAGCCATGCTGCGTAAACTGGCTGTAGCGGTTGAAAAACCACATGCGCCGTCCGCCCTGGTTGTCGAACGCCAGGTCATACACCGCCCCGACGCGTTCCGGCACCGCCGACTTGGCCTCCCGGCGAAACTGCAACTGCTCATAAACCGTGCGCGATTTCTCGACCGACCACGGGATGATGCTCGAATTCAACCACAGCGACAAAAGGCAGCACAGCCCGCCGACCGCCCAGATCGGACGCGTCAGCCGGAACAAGCCCACCCCCGCCGCGCGCATCGCGGTGAATTCAAAATGCCGGTGCAATTGCCCCAGCGCGAACAGCAGCGACACCAGCAACGCCAGGGGCAGCACGATCGCAAAAAAACTCGGCACCGTCACCAGAAAATACACTGCCATATCCGCCGCCTTGGCTCCCAAGTCGCGCAAATCGCGAAAACTGTCATACATCACCTGCATCATCAGCAGCCCGAGCGACGCCGCCAGCACTAGGCCGAGGACTTTCAGCCACTCGCGCAACAGATGGCGGTCAAAGGTATTCACACCCCGATGAAACGCGCCTCGCCGACGAAAGCAAAGCTGAAGAGCACCCCTATAAATCCCAAAAGTCACCGCAGCCCGGAGGGCTGCCGCTGGTTTTTGGCGTTTGATCTTCTGGTATTTGACGCCTTGCGCACATCCGTACGCTGGGGCATGTCTCCTGCTGTCATTGATCACGCCATGATTTCCGCCCTGCTTAAAAAGTTTTCGGTTCCCACTATCGCCGCCGTGCTCGCGCTCGCCGCCCGCGCCGACGACACCATCAAGGTCGGCGAGTACGCCTCGCTCACCGGCAAGGAAGCCGCCTTCGGCCAGTCCTCGCACAAAGGCACGCTCCTCGCGACCGAGGAAATCAACGCCGCCGGCGGCGTGCTCGGCCAGAAACTCGAGCTGCTCACCGAGGACGACCAATCCAAATCCGGCGAATCTTCCACCGCCGTGCGCAAGCTCATCGCCCGCGACAAAGCCATCGCCATCCTCGGCGAAGTCGCCTCCAGCCGATCCATCGAGGCCGCACCCATCTGCCAGCACTCGCACATCCCGATGATTTCTCCTTCCTCGACCAACCCCAAGGTCACCGCCATCGGCAATTATATTTTCCGCGTCTGCTTTACCGATCCATTCCAGGGCAAAGTCCTCGCCAAATTCGCCAAGGATTCCCTGCACGCCCGCCGCGTCGCCGTCCTTACTTCTGTTTCGTCCGCCTACAGCGTCGGCCTCGCCAAATACTTCATCGAACCGTTTACGGCCGGCGGCGGCGAAATCGCCCTCGAGGAAAAATATTCCGAAGGCGACAAGGATTTTCGCGCGCAGCTCACCTCGATCAAGGCCAACCGCGTCGATGCCATCTTCGTGCCCGGCTACTACACCGAGGCCGCGCTCATCTGCAAACAGGCGCATGAACTCGGCCTCAGCGTGCCCATCTTCGGCGGCGACGGCTGGGAGGCGCCCGAGCTCATCGACATCGGTGGCGCCGACGTCGAAGGCTGCTACTACTCCACCCATTATTCGCCCAAGGCGACCGTGCCCGCCGTGCAGGCCTTCGTGAAAAAATACCAGGCGCGCTTCGACGGCGAGACGCCCGACGCCATGGCCGCGCTCGGTTACGACTCGGCCATGGTCCTGGCCGACGCCATCAAGCGCGCCGGCTCGACCGACGGTGATAAGATCCGCGACGCGCTCGCGGCCACGAAGGATTTTCCGGGCATCACCGGGAAGACCACCATCGACGACCATCGCAACGCCACCAAAAGCGCCGTCATCATCACCGTAAAAAACGGGCAATTTGAATTCGTCCAGATCGTGGAGCCCTGAGGCTCCACGGCTCAGTTGAAAGTTGAAAGATGAAGGTTGAAAGCCAGATATACCTGATATGTTTAACTTCGAAAAACTCGATGTCTGGCACAAGAGCATCGGCTTGGCCGATTTGACCTATCAACTGACAAAACCCTTCCCTGTTGATGAACGTTTCGGACTGACCAACCAAATGCGTCGGGCGGCGGTTTCAATTTCCTCCAATATTGCCGAGGGATGTTCACGTGGATCAAAGACCGACTTTCGCCGTTTCATCGAAATCGCCGTCGGTTCTGCCTTTGAGCTCGTTTCTCAAGCCCGCATCGCCCAAGCGCAAGGTTGGTTGGATACAGAGACCCATGCCAAGATTTATGGATCGGCACTCGAAGTCGTGCGCATGTTGAGCGGCCTACGCGACTCGTTGAAGGATTGAGTCTTTCAACTTTCAACCCTCAACTTTCAACCCAAGACAGTGACCGAATTCCTCCAACAACTGCTCAACGGCCTTTCCCTCGGCGCCATCTACGCGCTCATCGCGCTGGGCTACACGATGGTTTACGGCGTGTTGCGCTTCATCAACTTCGCGCATTCCGATGTGTTCATGGTCGGCGCGTTTATCGGTTACTACGTCGGCCGGCACCTGCCCGAGAACACGGTGGGTGGCGGGCTCATCGTCCTCACCGCCGCGATGCTTGGCTGCGCCCTGCTCGGCATGACGATCGAACGCCTCGCGTACCGCCGGTTGCGCGGCGGGCCCACCCTCAACGTCCTCATCACCGCCATCGGCGTTTCGTTGCTGCTCGAATCCAGCGGACAGGTTTTCTTCGGCGCGGAGCCGCGGACATTCCCGACGGTGTTTCCGGCCAAAAATTTCGCCTTCGGCGGCCTCGTCATCTCATCCAACCAACTCGTCGTGATCGCAGTGGCCCTGCTGCTGGTGATCGCGCTGCAGTTCATCGTGTTTCGCACCAAGATCGGCACAGCGATGCGCGCCGTCGCGCTCAATCCCAAGGCCGCGCAGCTCGTCGGCATCAACAACAACATTGTCATCAGTTTCACCTTCGCCCTCGGCTCCGCGCTCGCCGGCGCGGGCGGTGTTCTCTACGCGCTCAACTACCCGTCCATCGACCCGCTCATGGGCGTGATGCCCGGGCTGAAGGCTTTCGTCGCCGCCGTGCTCGGCGGCATCGGCAACATCCCCGGCGCCGCGCTCGGCGGCCTGATTCTCGGCACGGTCGAAACGTTCGTCGGCGGCAGCCAGTTTTCCACTTACAAGGACGCCATCGCGTTTGGTGTGCTCATCCTCATCCTGCTTTTCCGGCCGGCCGGATTGCTCGGCAAATTCACGGTCGAGAAAGTCTGACGCAACCATGAAGTCGAGAGCTGAGAGTCCAGAGTCCAGAGCCGGAAGGCGTCAGCAAAAAGCTGCGGTAGGTGATAGATGGCTGTTTGTTCCGGACTCTTGGCTCTCAACTCTGGACTCTCGACTCTAGACTGCCCGCTCCCATGCCCCGCCCGCACATTGCCCTGCTCGTCGCGATCATCGCCGCGGTCGTCGTGTCGCATTTCTCGGACAACATCGACCCCTACTTTCTCGATGTCCTCATCGGCATTGGCATCAACATCATCCTCGCCGTCTCGCTCAACCTCATCAACGGCCACACCGGCCAGTTCTCGCTCGGCCATGCGGGTTTCATGTCCATCGGCGCGTATCTTTCGGGCTGCGTCACGGTTTTTCTCGGCCCGAAACTCCTCGGCGAGGACGGCGGCACCGCGCTCGGGCAAAACTCTTTGTTTTTCGTCGCGCTCCTGGCGGGTGGGCTCAGCGCCGCGCTGGCCGGCTTGCTCATCGGCATTCCTTCGCTGCGGCTGAAAGGCGACTATCTCGCGCTCGTCACGCTCGGCTTCGGCGAAATCATCCGCGTGATTTTTCAGAACATCGACGCCGTCGGCGGCGCGCTCGGGTTCATCGGCCTGCCCGCCTACACCAACTTCGCGTGGACCTACGGCGCCGCCGCGCTCACGGTTTTTGTCGTCGGCTGCCTCGTGAAATCGACCTACGGACGTGGCTTCATCGCCACGCATGACGACGAAATCGCCAGCGAGGCCATCGGCCTCAATCCCACGCGCTACAAAAACGTCGCCTTCGTCGTCGGCGCATTTTTCGCCGGCATCGCGGGCGGCCTCTACGGACACTATAAGCTTTCCATCGACCCGCGCGGCTTCGATTTCACGCGCAGCATCGAGATCGTCGTCATGGTCATCCTCGGCGGCATGGGCAACACCCTTGGCGTCATACTCGCCGCCATCCTGCTCACCGTCCTGCCAGAAGTGCTGCGCCCCGTGGCCGAGTATCGCATGGTCATTTACTCATTTCTGCTGATCGTCCTCATGCTCGCACGCCCGCAAGGATTGTTTAACCTGAAAATGGGGAAACCGGTGAAAGCGGGAAATTGAGAAACCTCCACTCACGCGTTTCCCACTTTTCCAATTTTTCACTTTCCCGCTTTTCCGATGCCTTTGCTCCAACTCGACCAGGCCACCATTAATTTTGGCGGCCTCTGTGCCGTCAACGCCGTGGATCTTGCGCTCGGCGAGGGTGAGCTCGTCGGCCTCATCGGCCCGAACGGCGCGGGCAAGACCACCGTTTTCAACCTCATCACCGGCGTTTATCCGCCCACCGCCGGCCGCGTGCTTTTTGCCGGCCGCGACCTCCGCGGCCTGCGCTCCAACGAGATCGCCGCGCTCGGCATCGCGCGCACCTTCCAAAACATCCGCCTCTTCGGCCGACTCAGCGTCTTCGACAACGTCCGCGCCGCCTGCAACCTCCATCGTACGACCTCGCCGCTGCAAAGCCTCGTCCGCGGGAAAAAATTTCGCGCCGACGAAGCCGCCATCGCCCGCCGGGCCGAGGAGCTGCTCGGACTTTTCAACCTGCTTCGCTTCCGCGACACGCCCGCGAAATCCCTCCCCTACGGCGAGCAGCGCCGCCTCGAGATCGTCCGCTGCCTCGCCACCCAGCCGCGACTGCTCCTGCTTGACGAGCCCGCCGCCGGCATGAACCCGACCGAGAAGGCCGAACTCGTGAAGCTCATCCCCCGCGTGCGCGAACAGTTCAAGCTCACCATCCTGCTCGTCGAGCATTCGATGCGCGTGGTCATGGGCGTATGCGAACGCATCGCCGTGCTCGACTACGGCGTGAAAATCGCCGAAGGCCCGCCGGCCGCGATCCAGAACGACCCCAAGGTCATCGAAGCCTACCTCGGCGAGGACCACAAAACCTCCATCACCCACCACTGATTTTGTTCACCACAAAGTCACGAAGGACACAAAGCTTCACAAAAAATCCATGCCTTTGCCCTTCTTCGTGCCCTTTGCGCCTTTGCGGTTAATCTAGCCATGCTTTCTGTTACTGATCTTCACGTCAGCTACGGCGCCATCGCCGCGCTCAACGGCATCTCCCTCGAGATTCCCGCCGGCGCGATCGTCACGCTCGTCGGCGGCAACGGCGCGGGCAAGACCACCACGCTGCACACCATCTCCGGGCTGCTCCGGGCGAAAACCGGCCGCATCAAGTTCCAGGGTGAGGACATCACCACCCTCCCCGCGCACCAGGTCGTCGCCCGCGGACTCGGCCATGTGCCCGAGGGCCGCATGGTTTTTTCCAACCTCACCGTCGGGGAGAACCTCGCAATGGGCGCGTATCTGCTCAAGGATCACGCGCTCGTCGAAAAAAACCGCGAATACGTCTTCAGTATTTTCCCACGCCTGCAGGAACGCCTGAAGCAGACCGCTGGCACGCTCTCCGGCGGCGAACAGCAGATGCTCGCCATCGGCCGAGCGCTCATGGGCAGCCCGAAATTCCTCATGCTCGACGAGCCCTCGCTCGGGCTCGCCCCGCGCCTCATCGGCACGATCTTCGAAAAGATCGTGGAAATAAACAAAAGCCACGGCATCACCATCCTGCTCGTCGAGCAGAACGCCCACCTCGCGCTGGAAATTTCCAGTTACGCCTACGTGTTGGAGACCGGCCGCATCGCGATGGCCGGCCCAAGCAAGGACCTCCGCAACGACCCGCAGCTCAAAGCCGCCTACCTCGGCGGATGAAAGGGGGCCCTTCATCGCAGAGTATGTTTTGCTTTGAAAACATTACGAACAGCCAAGGATCGTCGAATTGAGCTCTTGCAATCCGCTGTCAGTCTCGCCCCAATCGGGCTTGTCAGCTAACGCATAAAACGAACCCCAGCGGAATTTCGTTTTCCCGCCAATGTCGAAAGTCTCAACCGCCCATCTTGATGCCGAAGCGCGCCACGCTGGGGTCCAGCATGGCAGCATCGTTCATAGCAGCTTGGATGCGGATAAGTTGATTGAGCTGTTGGAAAATTTTCGTTCGATCGACCCATTGGAGTTGATCGACTCAGACCCGCAGATCATGGCGATGGGTAGCGGCTGCAAACTGAGCATACGCACCGTTAGAAAAAAACTTTTCGTCTATAATGTTGAAAACATGAATGAGGCCGCGGCGGAAATGACGCCGGCCGAGATCGTTCAACGGCTTGGCGATACTACGTCGGCGACAGCGGTCGCAGCGGCGCCGCCCGAAGCCACCGAGCCATCATCGTTGCCGACTGAGTCCCAGCCGAGACGAGCCGGGAAAGTATGGCCTATTGTTGTCGCCGTCGTGCTGATCAATAGCTATACGGGGTATGTGCTTTTCCAGCAGAGCAGGATCGAAAAGTGGGGCATTACCTTCATCCTCGATGACAGCGAAATTGCGAAACAGTGCAAAATCCTTGCGGGTACCTATGCGACCGGCAGTGCTCCCGACAGCCGCACCTTGATTGTCGGCAAGGACTGTTCGCTACAGTATCGCGAAATCGGAACGGAAAAAGAATCCCCACTTTGGACCGGCACGTATCACGTCGCTCTGCGGGGTCAAGAAACGTGTCTCTCCATCGACGGCGGCGGCATCATAAACGCGAGCGATAGCAATACGCTCACCTATGCGGGCGAAACGTTCCATCGGATCAAGTAGGGATGCGACTAGGGCCACTTCACCAGTAACCTAAAACCGATGCATTCATGAATAGAAAAAAAAGTCACGCGGCCAAGGGCTTTACCCTCGTGGAAATCATGATCGTGGTGCTTATTGTCAGCCTGCTGGTCGCGATGGCCATTCCTGCCTTTAACCGAGTGCGATATACAGCGCGGAAGAAAACCATCACGAATAATCTACGGATAATTGGCTCGGCTGCACAGCAATATATGCTGGAGCAGGGCGCGTCACAAGTCAGTGAGACTCAGCTGGAGGGCACGAGTTCGTTCAACTACTACAGGCCAGTCTCCAAGGTGAATGCGGAAATCTATAGCAGCCTCGTTGTTAGCTCCACAACAACGCAGATTTCCACGGTTGAGGGCGATGGCACGGTGGTGACGTTTAATATGTGACGGTTAGCCGGTCGTATTTCAGTACGTCACGGGCGTCACCCCGGTATTGTTCAACGCAGGCCATGAACTTGCGGCTGGCGCTTTGGCCGTGTTTAGAAGCCGACGCGACGCTTGATTTTTTCCAAAGCCTGCTACACTAGCGGGCTCTTTTATTTTGGTCATTGGCTTGTCACGCCGTAGCCCTGAGCTTGTCGAAAGGGGCAAAGGCGGATCTTTCAACTTTCACCTTTCAACTCCCAACTTTTAAAATCCACCACCATGTCCACCGCCACACCGCAAAAATTCGAATTCCAGGCCGAGATCAAGCAGTTGCTCGCTATCGTCATCCACTCGCTTTACACCGAGAAAGAGATCTTCGTGCGCGAACTCGTTTCCAATGCGTCCGACGCGATCGAGAAGCTGCGCCACCTCCAGCTGACCGAGAAGGAGGTTTTCGACGACAACCTGCCGCTCGAAATCAATCTCACGACCGATGACAAGGCGAAGACGCTCACGATCCAGGATTTCGGCGTGGGCATGACCCAGGCCGAGCTGGTGGAAAACCTCGGCACCATCGCCCACTCCGGCTCGAAGGCCTTTTTGAAGGCCCTGAGCGAGGGCGCGAAGAAAGACGCCAGCCTCATCGGCCAGTTCGGCGTCGGCTTCTACTCCGCCTTCATGGTCGCGAAGAGCGTAAAGGTTTACACTCACTCGTGGCGCGCGGCCGAGCCCGGCCAGCTCTGGACCAGCGACGGCAGCGGCAGCTACGAGATCGAGGAATCCGACGGCCAGCGGCGCGGCGCGAAGATCGTCATCGAGCTGAAGGACGACTGCGCGGAGTTCAGCCAGGATTGGCGGATCAAGGAAATCCTCGAGCGCTACAGCGCCTTCGTGACGTTTCCCATCAATCTCAACGGCAAGCGCCTCAACACCGTGCAGGCGTTGTGGCTGCGCAACAAGAACGAGATCAAGGACGAGGAATACACCGAGTTCTACAAGTTCCAGGCCCACGCTTTCGACGAGCCGCGCCTGCGGCTGCATTTCAGCGCCGATGCGCCGCTCGCCATCAATGCGCTGCTCTTCGTGCCGAAGGACAATCCCGAGAAGCTCGGCCTGGCGCGCGCCGAGCCGGGCGTCGCGCTCTACTGCCGCAAGGTGCTGATCGACGCCAAGCCGAAAGACCTGCTGCCCGAGTGGATGCGCTGCTTGAAGGGCGTGATCGACAGCGAGGACCTGCCGCTCAACATCTCGCGCGAGACCATGCAGGACAAGGCGTTGCTCGACAAAATCGGCAAGGTCATCACCAAGCGTTTTCTCAAGTTCCTCGAGGACGAGGCCAAGGCGCATCCCGACACCTACGTGGAATTTTTCCGCGAGTTCGGCGTTTTCATCAAGGAAGGCTGCGCACTCGATTTCACGCACAAGGACGCGCTGGTAAAACTCCTGCGCTTCGAATCGACGCTCACCGAAAAAGGCAAGCCCACCAGCCTCGCCGACTATGTCTCGCGCATGAAGGACGGACAGAAGGAAATCTATTTCCTCACCGGCCCGAACCGCGAGGCGCTCGAAGCCGGCCCGTATCTCGAGGGGTTCCGCGCGCGCAACCTCGAAGTGCTGCTCTGCACCGAGCCAGTCGATGACTACGTGATGAATAATTTGCGGGAGTTCGAAGGGAAGAAATTCGTCGCGGCCGACAGCACCGAGGTGAAACTCGACGGACTGCCGCAACCGCCGGACAGCGACGCGCTCACCCCGGAAAAAGTCACCGCGCTCATCGAATGGCTGAAGAAGACCCTCGGCGACCGCGTGACCGAGGTGCGCGCCAGCGACCGCCTCGTTGATTCACCCGCGGCCGCGCTCAACGCCGACAAGCTCATGTCGCCGCAAATGCGCCGCATGATGAAGGCGATGAACAAGGACGGCGCCGACACGCCGCCGCGCGTCGAGCTGGCCATCAATCCGCGCCACGCCGTGATCAAGCGCCTTGCCGCCTCACGCGAAGCCACGCCCGAGCGTGCCACGTTGGTGGCCGAACAGTTGCTCGACAATTCCCTGCTCGCCGCCGGCCTGCTCGACGACCCGACGAAAATGGTCACGCGCCTCTACAAGATCCTGGAGAGCGCCTAGCCGCGGGTCGGACTTCGCATAGACGCGGCCAATGAACCCTTTCGCGCGATAGCGCGGGTGGAGCACGACCTCCGGGCGCGTTCAGAGCGTGTCGGGACGCCACGCTCCACCTCAGAAGGCTGAATTTGAACGGTCTATTGGCAGCCGGGCGAGGAATCTCTGTTGTTCTTGTCTGGGCCGATTTTGCCGGGGCTGGTGAAGTACCAAACCTGCAAGATTAAGTTCATTTGAACTCGTTGTTGCTTTCGGCCATTCCGATGAAATCTGGGCGGGTTTTTCGACTGGAAGTCGTCCAACTCACACCCAGCAATTTTTAGGGTTAAACACCTATATATAAGGGATTTTTTCGGGCACCAATAATTTACATTTATAAGAGTATTCACGCAGTATTTTACAGTTATTGTCGATAATTTAGCACAATTTAGCTGCATTATGTAATATTTTAACTAATATTTAGCAATTAATGCCTCTTTTGTATTTTACATTCTAACTAGCATTATCCAATCTAAATATACCCCCTAGTTAGTAGGTAGTAAACCCTAAGCATTAGCGTTTCTAGCTTTCTGCTCCATGAAAACAACAATCGATATTGCCCAGCCGCAGCTTGCTCGCGGCCGAACGCCTAAAACCATCGCTGCATTTGCACTCATTTGCAGCTTGTCCTTCTCCGCCCATGCTCAACTCGGCAGCGGCTGGACACCCGACAACGAGACTTACATCGCCCAAAACTCTGCCGGCACCACCACCACGGCTATTTCGGGAGGATATGAATTCACGATTCCGGTCGAATCTGGCCTTTGCCGGGCGGAAATGCGTGGGAATAATCTTCCCACCAACACCACCAATCAATGGCAGGGTCTTGGCACCCTCAAAAATTTTCCGTCCGGCGCCAATAAAATCTGCATGCATCAGGTTTTCGGGCCGGAACCTTCCACCCCTGATCTCATTCTTGACGAGGCCACCGGTGGCTCGACGGGAGTGGAAATTATGTCCCTGGAACAGAGCGATGCCGTTGAGGCGTCAATCTCCGTCGGCGTGCAGTTCCAACTGAACACGATTTACGATCCGGTCGGTAACTTGATCAGCATCTATGTCAATGGCACGCTGACGGGCACGAAGGTTCCCAATTCGGGCACCCACTATAATAAGTACGGCCAGTATGTGTCATCGTCTGGCGCCGGCCCATCCACCTTCGATTGGGTGAATATCCAATCCTGGTCTGGTGGCACAGCGCCCGGTGGCAGCCCTACGACCTTCACGATTACGGCCAGCGCCGGAGCCAACGGATCGATCAGCCCGTCCGGTGGCGTCGTGGTAAACCAAGGGGCCAATCAATCGTTCACGATTACGCCCAATTCTGGCTACAATGTGTCGAGCGTGACAGTGGATGGCTCCGGCCAAGGAGCCATCACCTCCTACACGTTCTCGAACGTGCAGGCCAATCACACGATCAGCGCTACCTTCCAGCAGCAATCGGTCAGTGAAGGGCCTTACGGCGGTACCGCGGCCGCCATTCCTGGCACAGTCCAGGCCGAAAACTATGACGTCGGCGGCCAGGGCGTGGCCTACAATGTCACTTCGGTCAATGGCACCGATAATGGTTACCGTTCCGACGGCGTTGACCTGGAAACCTGTTCAGACACCGGCGGCGGCGTTGACCTGGGATGGGAAAGCCCCGGCCAGTGGTTTAAATATACCGTCAATGTGGCCACGGCCGGCACTTACACGGTCAGCTTCCGTGTCGCCGCTCCGAGCGCGGTGACGGATGCCTTCCATATCTCGAATTCTGCAGGTACAAACCTGAGCGGCAACGTCAACCTTCCCGCTACCGGTGGCTATCAAACCTGGGCCACGGTGACGGCCAACGTGACCCTGCCGGCAGGCCAGCAAATCCTGACCCTGAACCAGGACACCGGCGGCGGCGTATGGAACATCAACTACGCGAGCTTCGCGACTTCCGGCGGCGGCACGGTTGCGACACCGACGTTCAGCCCGGCTGGCGGCACCTACTCGAGCGCGCAGAGCGTGACGATCAGCGACTCCACCGGCGGTGCCACGATCTACTACACCACCGACGGCTCCACGCCCACCACCTCATCGACTGTGTATAGCAGCGCGATCGCGGTGAACAGCGGCACGGTCACGATCAAAGCCCTGGCTGCCTTGAGCGGCGACACCAATTCCTCCGTCGCCTCGGCCACGTACACGATCAGCACTGTTGCCACGGTCGCGACGCCGACGTTCAGCCCGGCTGGCGGCACGTACTCAACCGCGCAGACGGTGTCCATCAGCGACTCCACCGGCGGTGCCACGATCCACTACACCACTGACGGCTCCACGCCCACCGCATCATCGACTGTGTACAGCAGCCCGATCGCAGTGAGCAGTGGCACGGTTACGATCCAAGCCATGGGTGTTCTGGCGGGAGACAATAATTCCGCCGTCGGCTCGGCCACCTACACGATCAGCACGGGCGGCGGCGGTTGCCAGACGGCAACCTCCAGCTGGACCAGCGTTGCCGCGACTTCTGTAAGCGGAACGTTCACGGCCACGTTTGATGCCACGCCCCATGCTTCGGGCATCACCGGCTTCGTCGGTATGACCAGCGGCGCTGCGAGCAGCAAGAGCAGTGCGGCCTGGTTGGTGAAGTTTCACTCCACCGGCGACATCCAAGCCGCGAACGGCTCGAGCTTCACGGCCGGAGCCACAATCAACTGGGTCAGCGGCAGCACCTACCACTTCCGCGTGGTGGCCAACACCACCGCCGGAACCTATTCGGTTTATGTGACGCCGCCGGGCCAGGGCGAGCAGACCCTCGCGACCAACTACGCCTTCCAAGTATCGGCGACCAGCCTGGATCACATTGGCCTGCAGGATACCGCAGCCTCGCTGCAAGTTTGTAACTTCACAGACTGATTAATGACTCCTTGAGCGGCATCGGAATGCCGCAGGTCTTCGACGCCCGCCGCACTTTGCAGCGGGCGTTTTTATTTTCAGGATCCGCCGTCTCCACCAGTTTTGACCACAGCGATTGATACCTCGGTCACCGGTCATTTCAAAATATACGCACTCCATCAGTCTGATTCTTAATAGTATGGCACGCATGCCATACTATTTACTTGCGATATGGCATGTGAGCCATACCCTCTGCCTTGCCATGAAAATGACCATGCACATAGACGAGGATGTTTTGGCTCGCGTGATGAAAGTCACCGGAGCCAAAACCAAGACACTGGCGGTCGAAATCGCCCTCAAGGAAATGGCGCGCCGGCACAAGATGAAAGAGCTCTTTACGGCCGGCCTCGGCCTCACACCCGACGAACTGCGGAACGCTTTTGCGCCGGAGTCCGAAATGGATCAATCTGGATTGAGGGTTGCTGAAGATAAGACCTCTTATGGCAAACCTGATCCTGCCTGACAGCAACGTCTACATCGGGGCGATCCGCGCTGGCCGTGATCCGTTTCGACAATTCGCATCTGCCCTTGAGGAGTCGGAGTTCGCCACCTGTGGCATGGTAATGCTGGAAGTGTGCCGTGGCTTGCGCGATCCCGGCGTGCTGCAGCGCTTCCGGGAGCGCTTTACGGTGATGATCTATTTGGCAACAGGCAACTCCGTGTGGGAGCGCGCGGCGCAACTCGCCTGGTCGCTCGACCGGCGGGGCATCGTGCTGCCTGCCCCGGATTTGCTCATCGCCGCCTGCGCGTTGCAGGCCGACGCCACCGTGCTGACCGCCGACGCGCATTTCCAGGCGATCCCGGGCCTGCACGTGATCGACCATCTTGGCTGACGGAGCCATCCCGTGCGCAGTAATTTGTTTGGCTCCGCCACCCTGCCCAACCAATGTCGGGCAAACTGTCCCAACATGCTGAAACTCTCCCGTCTTTTATTCGCGCTCGCCTTGTCCACCGCCGGACTCTCCGCCCAGACAATCAGCCCTGCAGAACAGACCCGGCTGCTCCGCTTCCCCGCAACCAACGGCTCTCAGATCGTGTTCTCCTACGCCGGCCAGCTTTACACCGTCGGCATGGATGGCGGCGTTGCGCGGCGCCTCACCAGCGGCCCGGGCTACGCCATGTTTCCTCGTTTCTCGGCGGATGGCAAACAGCTTGCCTTCACCGCCCAATACGACGGCAACACGGAGGTTTATGTCATGCCCGCCGGCGGCGGTGAACCCAAGCGCCTCACCTACACGGCCACGCTCAACCGCGACGACGTCTCCGACCGCATGGGGCCAAACAACCTTGTCATGGCGTGGAAAAACACCCGGCCCGAGATCGTCTTCCGCACGCGCATGCACTCGACCGACGACTTCATCGGCCAGCTCTATTCGGTCGGCCTTGACGCCGAGTTGCCACAACAACTCCCCGTGCCGCGCGGCGGCTTTGTCTCGTTTTCCCCCGACGACTCGAAGATGGCTTACAACCGCATCTTTCGCGAGTTTCGCACCTGGAAGCACTACCGCGGCGGGCAGTCCGACGATATCTGGATTTTTGATTTCAAGACCGGGGCGCTCGAGGACATCACCAACAATCCGGCCCAGGACATCATCCCGATGTGGGCCCCGAACAATAAGATTTATTTTCTCTCCGACCGCGACGGCCACATGAACCTGTTCAGCTACGACCTCGCAACAAAACGGACGGCCCAACTCACCTTCTGCAAGAACTACGACATCAAGTTCCCCTCGCTCGGCGGCGGCATCGTTTTCGAGCAGGCCGGCGAGGTGTGGTACTTTGATTTGGAAACCGAAAGAGCCCACCAAGTGCCCATCGTCATCAAGGAAGATTTCGCCGGCAGCCGCACCGAACTCGTCAATGTCAGCAAATTCGTGACCACCGTGAACCCGTCGCCCGACGGCAAGCGCGTCGTGGTCGTCGCACGTGGCGATGTTTTCACCGTGCCGGCCAAGAACGGCGCGACGCGCAACCTCACCGACACCTCCGGCGTGCACGAGCGCGACGCCGTGTGGTCGCCCGACGGCCAATGGATCGCCTACGTCTCCGACGAAACCGGCGAGAACGAACTCTTCATCCGCTCGCAGGACGGCCAGGCCAAACCCGTCCGGGTCACGAGCGGCGCGGACACGTACTATTATGCGCCCATCTGGTCGCCCGACAGCAAGAAACTCCTCTGGAGCGATTACCGCCAGCGCCTGCGCCTGGTGGACGTTGAAACAAAAACCGTCACGGAAGTGGACCGCGCGACGGCAGCTGAAATCACCAACTACGCCTGGTCGCCCGACAGCAAATGGGTGGCCTACGCACGCCCCGAAGATGCCTCACTGAACAAAGTCTGGCTCTATTCGCTCGACGAAAAAAAGCGCCTTGAGGTCACCGACGGCTGGTACGCCGCCGACTTGCCCGCCTTCAGCGACGACGGCAAATACCTCTTCTTCACTTCCAGCCGCGACTTCCACCCGCTGTTTGGCGACACCGAATTTGAACACGTTTATCGCGACATGCAGCGCATTTACCTCGTGACGCTCGCGAAGGCCACGCCCTCCCCCTTCGCGCCGAAAAGCGATGAAGTTGCCATCAGCTCCGACGAGAAAAAACCCGATGACAAGGCGGCCGACAAAAAAGACGCTAAAGACGACGGAAAGAAAACCGTGGTCGTGAAAGTTGACGAGGACGGCCTCAAGGATCGCGTGGTTGGCCTGCCGATCACGCCGGCCAACTACGGACCGATCCAGGCGGTGGACGATAAAATTTTCTACCTCCGCCAGGCTGACAACACCAACGACGAGGATCTCGAAAATCCGTCCGGGCCCAAGGGCACGCTCTGCGTTTACGACTTGAAAGAGCTCAAGGAAACCGAGCTCGGCGAGGCCGGTGGTTTTGAAATCACAGCCGACGGGAAGAAAATGCTCGTCCAATCCGACGACAGCTACGGCCTCATCGACCTGCCCTCGGCCAAGATCGAACTGAAGGACAACAAGCTCGATTTCTCCAACCTCGAGATGCACCTCGACCGCCACGCCGAGTGGACGCAAATCTACAACGAGTGCTGGCGCCAGATGCGCGATTATTTCTACTCGCCGATCATGAACGGCGCGGATTGGCCCGCCGTGCGCGCAAAGTACGCCGCGCTCCTGCCCTACGTCCAGCACCGCAACGACCTCACCTACCTCATCGGCGAGATGATCGGCGAGATCAACAGCGGCCACACCTATGTCGGCGCCGGTGACCGCCCCGAGGTGCCGCGCATCAAGATGGGCCTGCTCGGCGCCGAGTTCTCGCGCGACCCGGCCACGCGCGCCTACCGCATCGATAAAATCCTTCGCGGCGAAAACTGGCGGGACAACACCCGCTCACCGCTCACCGAGATCGGCGTCGAGGTAAAGGAAGGCGATTACCTCCTCGCCATCAACGGCACACCCGTCTCGCAAGTGGCCAACCTCTACCAGTTGCTCATCGGCACCGCCGGCAAACAAGTCGTGCTCCGCGTCAACTCCAAACCCGCCGACGACGGCGCGCGCAACGTCACCGTCGTACCCATCGCCGACGAGATTCCGCTTTATTACTACACCTGGGTGCAGCACAACATCGACTACGTGAACCAGAAGACCGGCGGCAAGGTCGGCTACATCCATATTCCCGACATGGAGTTCGACGGCCTCAACGAATTCACCAAGCACTTTTTCCCGCAGCTGCGGAAAAAAGCTTTGATCGTCGACATCCGCAGCAATGGCGGCGGATTCGCCTCGCCCATGATCATCGATCGCCTGCGCCGCGAACTCGTGATGATTGAAACCACGCGCTACGGCACGCCGGAGCCGGATCCGGATCAGATGCTCCTCGGCCCGAAGGTCACGCTGATGGACGAATTCTCGGCGTCCGACGGCGACATTTTTCCGTATCGCTTCAAGACCCTCGGCCTCGGCAAACTCATTGGCAAACGCACCTGGGGCGGCGTGGTCGGCATCCGCGACACCCTGCCGCTCGTCGACGGCGGCTTCCTCAACCGTCCCGAATTTGCGCCTTACTCGAAAGACGGAAAGTGGATCATCGAGGGACACGGCGTCGATCCCGACATCTACGTGGACAACGATCCCTCGCGTGAATTCCACGGCGAGGACCAGCAACTCGACAAGGCCATCGAAACCGTCCTCGACGAACTCAAGACCCAGGAAGTCACCCTCCCGCCCGTCCCGCCTTATCCGATCAGGAATTAAACCGGCCAACGGTTTTTATTTTTACCAAGTTTCAACAGCCTGGCGAGCCAAGGTAGGGCGCGACCGCCGGGCGCGCCGAGAAATTCAGCAACGACGTGCACACTTGCGCCGGCCTCTCGGCCAGGATTCGCATGCCGTGGTTGACATCGCCAGCATTGTGTATCTTCTGTGTTGACACGATAACCTTATCATGGGCGCCACGGCACAAATTCACCTGCGGACTCCTCCGACCACCAAATCGCTCCTCCAGCGCGCCGCCGAGCTGTCAGGCTCGGGCAACCTCACAGACTACATCCTGCGTGCCGCCGTGGAGCAAGCGCGGGAAGATTTGATGAGTCAGCAAACCTTCGCCCTGAACAAGGCACAATGGCAGGAGTTTCAAAAGCGACTCGACGCGAAACCACGCGATTTGCCCCGCCTGCGAGCCTTGCTCAACTCGCCCAATGCCTTCGCCCGCACCGCTACACGGGCCTGAGCCCATCGGGGTGCATCATCAAGTGGCGGCGTTCAACTGCGGCGCTCCGCCGCTGGACGATTATCTTACCAAGCATGCGCTGACCAACCATCAGGCCGGCACCGCGCGCACGTTCGTCGTAACAGCCGACAGCCACATCGTCGTCGCATATTACAGTCTTGCCGCGGCGCAGGTCATTTATGCGGAGGCTACCCCACGGATGCAAAAGGGCACTCCTCGCCATCCGATTCCGGTCGTGTTGCTGGCGCGCCTCGCGGTGGATCGGACAATGCAAGGCAGAGGATTCGGCGCTGCTTTGCTGAAAGATGCAATTTTGCGCACGCTTTCCGCGGCGGATGCCATCGGCGTGCGAGCCTTGCTCGTTCACGCAAAGGATGAAGCGGCCAAAGCCTTTTATCAGCGGTACGAATTCGACCCGCTTCCGGGCCACCCACTGCATCTCGTGTTGTTGCTCAAAGATGCCCGCCGATTGCTTTCGCCGTCGAGTTCTTAATCGTCACGCGAGGCCACCACGGCAATGCATTGCATCGATCTTTTCCTTGATCATTACCGCCATTAAGTTGCTAGCGAATCCTTGCTCAGGCAGCTTCTTCAGTTGCGGAAAACTCGCGAGCGTCATGCCAACAAAAATATAGCAATAAGCCTGTTCGTCAATGGCTGTGTACTGCCAGACTGCGAACGTTCGACGCTAAATGCTGTCCACGCTGAAAGATCACAGATTACAAATCGCAGATTACAGATGGCCGGTTCGTTTGAAATCTGAAATCTGTAATTAATCATGTCCTTCGTCTCTGTAAATCCCGCCACCGGCAAACGTCTTCGCGTCTATCGCGAGCACACCCCGGCTCAGGTCGCCACCGCGGTCGTCCACGCGCAGGCGGCGTTTGAAGGTTGGCGCAGGCTTTCGTTCGCCGAGCGCGCAAAGCAGGTGCGCGCCCTCGCCCGCGCTTTGCGCGCGCAGCGTGAACCTCTCGCGCAACTCATGACGGCCGAGATGGGCAAGCCCATCGCCCAAGCGCGGGCCGAGGTCGAGAAGTGCGCACTGGGTTGCGAACACTTCGCCCGCTATGCCGCGACGTTTCTCGCCGACGAGCGCCCGGCCGGCGCGCCGAAAAATTCCCGCGTCACGTTTGCGCCGCTCGGCGTCGTCCTTGCCATCATGCCGTGGAATTTTCCGTTCTGGCAGGTCTTCCGCGCGGCCGCGCCCGCGCTCATGGCCGGCAACGTGATCTTGCTCAAGCATGCCTCCAACGTCAGCGGCTGCGCGCTCGCCATCGAGAAAGTTTTTGCCGCCGCCGGCGCGCCGCGCCACCTGCTGCAAACGCTGCTCGTTTCTTCGAAAAAAATTCCCGCGCTCATCGCCGACCCGCGCGTGTGCGCGGTCACGCTCACCGGCAGCACCGCCGCGGGCCGGCAGGTCGCCGCGCTCGCCGGCGCCGCGATGAAAAAAGGCGTCTTCGAGCTCGGCGGCAGCGACGCGTATCTCATCCTGGCCGACGCCGACCTCGACCATGCCGCCGAAACCTGCGCCACCGCGCGCCTGGTCAACAACGGCCAGAGTTGTGTCGCCGCCAAACGCTTCATCGTCGTCGAGCGCGTCCGCGCTGCCTTCGAAAAAAAGTTTGTGGCATGCATGGTGGCGCGGCGAATGGGCGATCCGCGCGACCCGGCGACGGGAGTCGGCCCGCTCGCCCGCGAAGACCTGCGCACCGACCTGCACGCGCAGGTGCAGAAGAGCGTGCGCCGCGGCGCACGCCTCCTGTTCGGCGGAAAACTTCCGCCCGGCCCAGGATTTTTTTATCCGCCCACCGTGCTCACCGACGTCACCAAAGGCATGCCGGCTTACGATGAGGAACTTTTCGGCCCGGTTGCCGCCATCATCCCGGTGCGCGACGAAGCCGCGGCGCTCGCCGTGGCTAATGATTCCCTTTACGGCCTTGGCGCCGCCATTTTCACCAAAAACAAGAAACGCGCCGCCATCCTTGCGCGCCAACTCGAATCCGGTCTCGTGTTTGTGAACGACTTTGTGCGTTCCGATCCCGCCCTGCCCTTCGGGGGCGTGAAGCAAAGCGGCTATGGCCGCGAGCTCGGCCCCTACGGCATCCGCGAATTCGTCAATGTGAAGACCGTATTTGGAGCGTAATTGGCCAAAACCGGAATTTTCCCGCGGATTACGCGGATGATCGCGGATGTTTTGGTTGTCATTCCGAGCCGAGCGAGGAATCTCGCTTGTGAGATCTGATATCCCTGCTCGGTTTGTAATATAATACGTTACAAAGGGGATTCCTGCTCGACTCGGAATTGCATCGAATTTTACATGCAATCCGCGCCTATCCGCGTAATCCGCGGTGAAAAATAAAGCACAATCAAAGATTAGGCTCAGCCGCCTAGAGCCGACACTGCCAATTGTTACATTTTGGCTAGGCCCAAAAAAAGTCTCGTTTCAGCCGCCACACCGCTTACGCTCGCCCTCCCCGTTTTTTCCCATGGCCAGGCGCACCCATAAGTCTTCCATTCCTCCATCCACCGCGGTTACCGCGGTGAATGGCGACAAGCCTGGGCCCGCCGCATCCGTGGCCGCACCCGCCGAGGATGGTTCGCCCAAGCCGTACAAAGCGGCTTATTTCAACCGCGAGCTTTCCTGGCTGGCCTTCGACCGCCGCGTGCTCGAACTCGCGCAAAACGAGCGCATCCCCCTGCTCGAGCGGGTGAAGTTTCTCGCCATCGTCAGCTCCAACCTC